>JAYWFI010000118.1:0-49876 GCA_043778865.1 Sphingomonadales bacterium | reverse complement strand
GGTATGGATACTTTGAGTGGCGGCGATGGCAACGATACGCTTAGCGGTGATGATGGAGACGATATGCTAAATGGCGGCGCTGGTATGGATACTTTGAGTGGCGGCAATGGCAATGATACAATCACTGCAGGGGCAGGCAATGATATTGTCGCTGGCGGAGCTGGATGTGACACACTTGTGCTTTCAGGACTACAAACGAGCTATTCGATTGTAACAAGTGCAGGTACAGTTAAGATTGTCGACAACCAGCCAACGGTTGATGGTGACGATGGAACAGACATAATCAGCGGTATCGAAAAGCTACAATTTAAGTGCGGTAAAACGGTATCAGTCAGCTCACCGATTATTCTCGACTTGGATGGCAATGGTGTAAAAACGCTCTCTGCCGCCGACAGTAAGGCGCGTTTCGACCTCGATGATGACGGTTTGGCCGATGATACCAGCTGGATCGGCAATACTGAAGGTTTCTTGTTCCTTGATCGTGATGGGAACGGCACCGTTAGCAATGTGGGTGAGATGAGTTTCATCAACGATGTTGCGGGAGCAAAATCTGATCTGGAGGGCTTGCGCGCATTCGATAGCAACAAAGATGGGCTGCTCTCCGCGCTTGACGCCAAGTTTGCCGAATTCCGTGTGTGGCAGGATCGCGACGGAGACGGCGTTGCAGAAGAAGGCGAGATTCTGACACTGACCACAGCCAGCGTGCGCTCTGTTAATCTGACGGGCACTGCAATTGACGGGACTGCGGCATTAGGTGACGTCATCAAGATTAATAAGGGCAATTATACCCGCACCAACGGAACGACAATGGAGTTCCTCGATGCACAGCTGACATATTTCTCCAGCGCAACAAACCTGCCCGTGATTACTACTCAAGATCAGAGCTTTGACCGAAAAGCTAAGAAATATGTTATCAAGATTACAGGCGGCGGTCTTTACGTGACGCCCAAAAAGGGCAAAGGTGAAATTGATCCCCGTGCTGGCCAAATTGGGCTCTCGTCCGTCATGCGTTTTAAAGGCATGACCATTGGTATGCTTTCACCCATAATCCTTGACCTTGATGGCGACGGCGTTGAAATGCGCAGCATCAAGAAATCAAAAGCTCGCTTTGATATGAACGGTGACGGCGTGGCCGATGATACGGGTTGGGTTGGCAAGGGCGATGGCTTTTTAGTTATTGATCGCAATAATGATGGAAAGATTACCGATGCGTCTGAACTCAGCTTTGCGTCCGAGAACAAGGATGCCCGTTCAGATCTAGAGGCGCTTGCATCGCTCGATAATAATGGCGACGGCGTGCTCAATAAGGACGATGCACGCTTTGGCGAACTTAAGGTTTGGGTCGATGCTAATGACAACGGCGTAACCGATGCTGGTGAGCTCAAGACGCTTACCGAACTTGGAATCAAGGAAATTGGTTTACGTGGCCAAAATAGAGATGGCACAGCCAAAATCGGTGACAATGTTCTCATCTCAACCGCAACCTTCAAACGCGAAAATGGGAGCACTGGAACGCTGGGCAATGTCGCATTGGCTTATACTCCTAGCACAGGATCGCCCACTTCTGTTGAAGTTGGAGCTACTTCTGGTGGCCGGAATATGCCAGGTAATCTGTCAAATAATCTACTTTTCAATGAAGATTTCATCGGCAGTGACCTTGGAGTTAACGATGTTACAGGTTCAGTTGTGCCAGATGCTAACGCGCTGGTTGCGACGCTGCGTACTGCGCGTCCCGGCTTTATAAATGGTAGTTCAGGCTTTAGTCTTGATCTGCCGTTTAATATTGATCCGTTTGAATATTTTACAGATGATTTCGTAGAAACTGTAACGGACACAACTAATGCAGATAGCGCGAATACAACACAAGACTATCGGCTACGTGATGTTGACAGTCAGATTAAAGCAATAAGCGCGGATGAAGCAGCTGCATTGAATGCAGAAGCACTGCTTGGCGTATCGGCTTCGGTACTTTCGGCTAATACCGATCGTTTGCTTGCAATTATAACACAAGACATGTCGGCATTTGGCGTGAAATACGGCGATAATGACTCTACACGGCGCAATGACAGCACTAACCGTCCTGTAGATTTTTTTGCTTGATGTGTTGATCCATTCATCTTTATCACTGTTAGGGTCAGCTTGGTTTGCGGCGATTTATATTTACAGAAGCAATGTAAATGAACTGAGTCACCTGGAGTTTTTCGTCTAGGCCCCAATTTATGATTAGAAGGGCTAGTCCATCAAGGGTTGTCTAATACATATTCGTCTATCTACGATATATTGATCGCAGTTATGCTTTTTTTGCTGTGGGGTTCAATTTCACGTATATAAAAAAGGTGCCATCGCGGATGTCGCTTACAGGGGCGATGCACTTTAACATATTATATTGAGTTGAGTACTATTTCTGTTGAGCAAGTGCGGCACCAATCAAATTTTTCACTATGGCTTGCTGCTCTGCAACGTCTTCGTCGCTGCAAGCTGAAATATCACATGTGTCCCCGTAATTATCTGGCACGTTGCGATAATCAAATTTCGTGCTGCCTGCCGAGCCGTTGTAACAGCCTTCTGCCATAAACTCATCCATACTTCTTCAGCACGCATGTCTATATTCCATTCCTAATTATTGTTTTCGTCATTGTGTGTTGAAATTGGTGCAAAATCGAAAAGCTATGAATTTTCCCGCGTAATCTTTAATTTGTGATCAGCCTTATAAGGCCCGATCGTCGCGCAGCGATGAGCCATTCCCGATCATGGTGGCATCACAACAGAAATTTCCCAATGATTTGAGTGCCCATCACTTTCAGGTCGGGTGCACCATTTTTATTGATATTCGAACCGTTTGGTTGCACGCATCTGTGTATGGACATATCAGCATACCTTACCGAAATTCACGTGCTTGCCGCCAGCGGTCAAGCCACCGAGCATAGTTACCGCCCGGCTCTCGAACGGTTATTCACATCTATCGATCATAGCGTAACCGTTATCAACGAACCCAAGCGGGTAACCGATGTTGGCGCGCCGGATTTTGTGTTTAATCGGAATGGACAAAGTTACTAACTTTGTGCGCACTGCGGAAATGTTTTGCATCATTACCTAAATTATCATGCGATAAGAATTTGTACCGCAGGGCTAAAACACATACCTACACGCCTATTTATTTGATACTTATTCTGCAATTTACAACTTTATGTGAATTTTTATGTACTGCAGAAAAGAGAAAAATGGGGAATTCACGTCACTTTTGCCAGATTTATTCTGCAAAGGGCGGAATTTATCCTATATTTTATTCTGCAAGCCTCCACTGCGAACCCTTGTTCGATCCAGCGTTGTATATGCGCTCCTGCCGCCGCATCTTAGTCAGAAGATTGCCAATTTTTGCTTCCTTTTGTTCTAGTGTTAGCGCATGGCTTAGTTTTATCTTAAGCAGATCGTCGACCGCTTTACGCGAGGCTGTATCGGCCCCTGCGAGATAGTCCGTAAGCAGTTTCGCGTAAAATTCATCATCCTGCCCGCGTGTGCGTACATAGTCCGCCATGGTGGCCGTCGCCGCCGCGACTTGGGCCGAGACATGGAAATTCGGCTTGCACCCCTCAATCAGCTTGCCTCTGCGCAAATGCTTGATCGCGTCTTCCGTGATCGGCAATTTCTTTTGCACACGGTCGAGGCTTACAACATCCATCAGATCAAGCCCCGTTTGCTGCATCAAGAGGCGGCTATAGGCTGGATCAACCACCCGGCCATGAATGGTAAGCTGTACGACGTTTGAGTCATCCAGATTATAATCGGGAAGCGGAAAGAAGCGTTGCCGTTGGCGTTCATAAATACGCTGAATACCGTATCCCTTCTGATCGATAATGTTCAGTTCGGCCATAGCCTGCACAAGCCAACCATTGCGATACCGGCGCGGAACGGATTTGGCTCCCGTAGCATAGGCGGTTGGATCACCATCGACAAATCCGCCCTCATTTTCGAACACAAGCCGGTCGTTATATTCGGTCACGACAATCCGTGCATTGCCAGCATAATCCTGATGCGCGATGCAATTATGCAATGCTTCCAGTACGACGCCTTGATCATATTTGGAAACTTCATGTGCCAAAAGCTGATCCTGTGGCAGGATGCGAATTTGCACATTGCGAATGCGCGAGAAAATGGCCGACGATGCCAAAAGGAATGGCGGATAGAAATGTTCATAAGCCTGCTCTTCGCCGCGCAGGTTCCACGTAATTTCTGCCGGATGCGGGCTGAGCCGAAAGGCGGATTCCGCCTTACCAAGCAACAGCATAGCGGTCCGCGTGATCGCGCCGTTCTGTGTCACCTTGGCGCGATCAAGGAAGGTTGCACCGCTCCAACTGGCAACTTCGGCAGCGGGAATGCGGTTGGCGTGCTTTTCGGCAAAGCGTTCGCGTGCGGTGCTCACTGACACGGGTTCAAGATCAGCCAGCGTCGCTTCGGGCACAATCTGCGCGGTCCAATCTGTCGCGAGCGTTTGGCCGCGCAGTTCATCGAGCTTGTCTTGCCCTAAGGCGACAAGGCTTTCGCCAGCACGGCCAAAATAATGACCATTATAGGCTATTGGTATTCCACGAGGTGCCGCCGGAATTTCAAACAGGATCACGCGGCCCGATGCGTGGTTCAGAATATGGATTTCGCGAAAGGTTATGCTGCCGGTGCCATCGAGCACAGCTTTCTTGTCCGTGTGCAAATGTTCGGGATTTTCCTTATAGGTCGTGCCCGCCACAGTACGAGTTTTGTCGTTAACGCCAAAAACCAGCCAACCGCGTTCCTTGCCGCGCAGATTGGCTTCATTGGCAAGGGCGGCAACATATTTCCCAAGGTCGCTGCCGGAAAAGCCGTCCTTACCGCGCTTAAACTCCACTGGACTTGTAACGGTTTGGTTCCGGTCACCTGTCTCTCATTATGCCACCTTAGCTTCGAAAGCCAAGGGGCTTATGCCGCCCAGATATGAGTGGCGCCTTCGTGTGTTGTAGAACCCGTTGATGTATTGGAATATGGCGGTCTTAGCTTGTTGTCGCGTTGGCCAGTTTTGCCGCCAGATTAGCTCGGCCTTGATTGTCTTGAAGAACGTCTCGGCAGACGCATTGTTCCTGAAACAAGTTCAGGACAGGCTGCACAGTTGCCCTTGCCGCTCATCGACGGGGTAAGCTTATATTTCTGCTGCCGCTTCTGGTAATCATAGGCGCAATATTGCAGACAAGTTTACGCAGTCTGCATAGATTTAACTGCTACCGCGGTCACTTTGAAAGATGCAGCCCTCTGGCGGATTACGCAGGCGCACCGCCATGTCCAGCGCTTGGATCGCCAAGTCCTTCTTCATACGGTCGCTGGCCCCTGAGCCCAGTCGAGGGGCCAACCCACGACGCGGCGACTGTGGAGGTCAAGGATGACAGCAAGATAGAGCCAACCTTGGGCTGTCCAGATATAGCTGATGTCTCCGGCCCATTTGCGGTTGGGCGCATCCGCTGTGAAGTCACCGTCCAGCACATTGGCCACGATCCCTAAGCTGTGGTTGCTGCCCGTCGTAACCTTGTGCTTGCGGGTGCGAACGGGCTTGATTCCCTTGACACGCATCAGCCGACCAACGCGGCGTTCGCCAACATCAAGACCAGCCTCTTTGAGTTCCATGGTCATGCGAGGACGGCCATAGTGTGAGGCGGCGGTAGTGCCGGGGGCACTGTCCCAAGCCGAGCACAAGGCGCAAGCGATATTGTTCGCGGATATGCGCCAGCACGTTGGCTTCGCCGCCGTTCGGGTCATATCACCGCGCTGCCGGCTGCTCCCACTTCTCTTTTGGGGCACGTGTCAGCCATTTGCGAAAGCCACGAGTGGTGACCTGCATCAAGCGGCATATCGTCTCCACACGCCAGATATGTCGCCATTCCTTAACGAACGCGAACCTCACGACTTTTGGCTCGCGAAGAACTGGGTAGCCTTCCTAAGAAACAGTTATATCAGGCTACGCTGGTAATTCTTGCAGAATAAAGCCGAACGCTTTGGCGCGGCGTTGTAAATTGCTGATGACGCGGGTGCGATAGCGCTCTTCATATTGGGTCGCGCCGGGATCATGATACTTCATTCCGTAACGCAGGCTGTTGTAGAACAAAACAGCGATCTTGCGTGCCGTTGCGGTGACCGCTTTGGCCTTTCCGGCGCGCGCCGATAGCCTGCGGTAAAATGCCCCCAAAGCAGTATCGCTGCGGCCTATGGTCGTGGCAGCAAGCCTGAGCAGGGCCGCCGCCCGGTTTGAGGAACGGCGCGTTTTCGATGAGAGTAATTTGCCGCCTGATATCTTGTTACCAGGCGCAAGGCACAGCCATGAGGTAAAATGCTCAGCGCTGGGCCATGCAGCTAGATCAGTGCCGCATTCACCCACCAGTTTGAACGCCAGTGAAGAGCCCATGCCGTGGATCTGTGTTAGGTCAACACCCAGTACACGGTACAGCGATGTACGAACCTCAAAATCGGGTGTGTTGGCTTGTTTTGTGCGGGTGCGGACTTTGGGAAGATTGCGGGTGTCATGCCCTTGATCCACGACAAGATCCTTAAGGGCCATTTCCAGCTTCCGGTCGCATTCGGTGATTTTGGCCTGATAGAAGTCGTACAGCGCCAACGACTGGCACAGCGCAAAGATATGCTCATCGCGCCAGTTGCCCGACAAAGCCGCGCAGATTGTCTCAACCGAGGCATGACACCGAACATCGCGCATTTCTGCAAGCGTCATAGGCGTGCGCTCTCCCGCCACAATGGCCCTGATGATCCGCATGCCTGTTACACCGGTAATATCAGAGACAACATGATGCAGCTGAACATTCATCTCCATCATCGCTTTTTGCATATGCTGTATATGCGACGCGCAATATTCGATCAGGCGTTCGCGTTGCCGCAAATACGCCCTCAAGGTCGCCGCCCCTGCCTTAGGGCGGCAGCTGCCTTGCAATAGCCCGTAACTGTGAAGGCGCTGCAGCCAAGCCGCATCGCTCACATCGGTTTTACGCCCCGGTACATTCTTGGCATATCGTGCGTTCACAAGGATGACATCAAAGCCGTGCTACTCAAGAACTTCATAAGCAGGGATCCCGCAAACGCTTGTCGATTCCACTCATGAAAGCTGGCGCCACACTCGTCACGCCGCATGCTTTGAACCAGCTTGCCAGAGCATGCAGGTCTCCGGTAAATGTGCCCAATTCCCGGACTGGATTATCACTGGCTTTAGGATTTATCGCTGCGATATGCATCGTCGAACCAATATCGATAGCGGCAACACCCGGGTTGATCATGGACAACGCATCCATACCTTTTGCTCTTACTTCCTTCATTGCATTCCTCCTTTAAAATCGGAGGGTATGGGCTATGCAATCTGTCATCTTCCTAATCGGGATCACCGCGACACGGCGTCACCATTCTCAAGTCCGCAAATGCCCACAGGCCACGTTTTTTAACGAGGTATCATGCCACCAATAAGCGAACGGTCGTTACCCTCCTGAAACGGGCATACCACAACCCGTTTCTTCCGCACACAGGCGGGCTCAGCCGGGGACAGTTTTTTAATATCTCCCTCTCCTCCTTGAGGATGCGGTTCTCCAAGCGCAGGCGTTCATTCTCGCGCGCAAGGTCAGCCTGCGGTGCCGATACCAGATCAGTTGGCCGATACTGCGATACCCACTTACCCAGCGTCGATAATCCAACGCCCAAGTCAGCGGCAACACGCCGCCGTGACAATCCGCTGGTCAATGCAATCCGAACGGCCTCGCGCTTAAAATCTTCTGTATGCTTCATCATCTCGTCGGTCTCCTTGTATGAGTGTTATACTCTCAAGTGACCGGAACCAAACCGTTACAAGTCCAGTCCTGCTCAAAATGCTTCGCGACAGCCATCCGCATAGTCGTGACTGCATCGACCTATCGAATGTTCTCAAAGGGCAGGGCCACTTCGTCCATATGCCGGAATATGCGCATGCTGTCGGCATTCCAGCTAAGCCCATGGCCTCGAAAGCAATCGGCAAAGCCGTCGAGCATGGCCAATGGGACGAAGTGCGCGAACAGGTGTTAGCTGATGTGTTCACGGCAGCCATAATCGCCAACCGGCATCTTATCTCGGCCGCACGGGTCAGTGGTGACGTTGACGCGAGCGATGCCACGATCTTCTCAGAGCTTGCGGCAGCATGTCCGTGGAGCAAATGGCTGAATTTGCAAACCCGCGGATGGGATCTGCACCGCGAGGACAGGCGCGTGCTGCTCATCAGATGGCGGCATGATTCCCATCAAAACCATCCGCCAGAGCTTTGCCTGGAAGGACCAAAGTTACTGTAGCCTCAACATCGATAAAAAGCCACATCCAACGACTTTTGGAAGGTGTGCCACATTTGTGCTGTGATTGTGCACTGAATTGTGTCAATTAGCAAATGTCCGATCCTATTCGGGCACGGTAAACTGCAGTTTTCCGCGCTTTTTGCTTGATGTAGCTGATTTTGCGAAAATAGGTCTGGGATCCTGTCTCCCCGACCACTTGCTTGTTTTGTTTTAGCAAGCTAGCAATTGATACATGATCCAAGGTTCAGCCTTCCACTTCATTGAAAACGCTTTGCGCAATCCGCAGATGATAGACGCGGCAACCGCGCTTTATGAAAACCGTTTGCACGATGCGGAGCCATTATTAAAAGCGCGGCTGCGGGAAATGCCGTTTGATGTTGCTGCTATGCGGATGTTGGCAGAACTAGCAGGACGGATTGGGCGGTATCAAGATGCTGAAAATTTGCTTCGCCGCGCATTAGAGCTGTCACCAGAATTTTTGGCGGCACGTTCCAACTTGGCAATGGTGCTGCACCGCCAAGGGCGCTCAGCCGAAGCGCTTGGCGAGTTGGAAAATATAGCCGTCATAGATCCAGATCATACTATCAATTCGAATTTGAAAGCCGCTGCTTTGGGCCGTATCGGAGCATATGAAGATGCAGTTGAAATTTATAAGGAAGTTCTGGCAAATGGTGCTCAGCACCCCAAAATATGGATGTCTTATGGCCACGTACTTAAAACGATAGGCCGTCAGCAAGAATGTATTGCTGCCTATCGTTCCGCGATTGCAATCGCGCCGGGCCTTGGTGAGGCATATTGGAGTCTTGCTAATTTGAAAACTGTTCGTTTTTCAGATCAAGATATCACTGCAATGGAAGCGGCATTGAGACTTAATACTATCACGTCAGATGATCAGTTTCATTTACACTTTGCGCTGGGAAAAGCATATGAAGATCGCAAGAATGCGGAGCTATCTTTTATGCATTATAACACTGGCAATACGCAGCGGCTTGCCATAGTTGGTTATGATCCCCAGACCACGGAACGCAAAGTTAAGCAGGTTAAAGGTAGGTATACTGATGACTTCTACGCCAAGCGGCCTGGCTTTGGCTGTAAGTCAGACAATCCCATATTTATCCTTGGTATGCCGCGTGCGGGATCAACCTTGATAGAACAAATTCTCTCCAGCCATACTATGATAGAAGGGACTATGGAATTACCGGATATACCCGCGCTTGTGCAAGAAGCCAATTCTGCTGGCGGCATGGACTCTATGACTGCAGAGCAGGCTACTGCGATGGGACAAGCTTATATTGATCGCACCCGAATTCAGCGCAAAACTGATAAGCCTTATTTCATCGATAAATTGCCCAATAATTGGATGCATATTGGTTTTATAAAATTAATCTTGCCGAATGCGCGGATCATCGATGCGCGAAGACATCCTCTTGATTGTTGCTTTTCTAACTTCAAACAGCATTTTGCACGTGGCCAAGCATTCAGTTATAGTCTGAATGATGTGGGACATTATTATACGCAATATGTTAACCAGATGGCGCATTTCGATACAGTCCTTCCCGGACAGATACACCGGATAATCCATGAACAATTGATTGAAGACACCGAAATACAAGTGCGTGCGTTACTTGCCTTTCTTAACTTACCTTTTGAAGAATCCTGTTTGCGTTTTTACGAGAATGATCGCGCTGTGCAAACCGCTAGTTCGCAGCAGGTACGCCGCCCGATTAACCGCGATGGAGTTGGCCAATGGCGGATGTTTGCTCCTTGGCTTACCCCCTTGCACAATGCGCTTGGCTCTGTACTGGCTGCTTATCCGAGTGCGCCTTAATTACGATATGTGTTATAATAATCACACATTGGACACACTAATCAAAAACGGCTTAGCTTAACTATCCGATTATTGACACTAGACTGTTCCGCAGACATCTTGATTCCATAAAATAAAACAAAACAAAATATAGGGAATTTATATGCCTGTCGTAACTACGCGTAGCGCCACCTTATTCACATTGTTTGCTTCGACAATGTTATCAACCGCTCCTGTTCTTGCACAGGAAGCCCAAGATAACAGCGATAGCGCTGAAATCATCGTTACGGCGCAAAAGCGTGAGCAAAATCTTCAAGATGTGCCAATTAGCATTCAAGCGATTGGCCAGAGCAAGCTTGAAAACGCGCAAGTTTCAAGCTTTGATGACTATCAGAAGCTTTTGCCTAGCGTTACCTCTCAATCCTTTGGTCCTGGTCAGGCGCAAATCTATTTTCGCGGTGTAACCAGCGGTGGTGACGGTTTGAAAGTAGGACCTCTACCAACCAGTGGCCTGTATGTTGATGAAATCCCGATGTCGACAATTGGCGGATCAGTTGATTTTCATGTGTATGATATCGCCCGTGTGGAAGCACTGGCTGGTCCGCAAGGTACGTTATTTGGCGCAAGCTCACTGTCTGGAACGCTTCGTATTATTACCAATAAGCCCAGCACTAAGGAATTTTCTGGCGCGATTGACGGCGAAGTAAATAAATTTGGAGAAGGTAATTTTGGCGGTTCACTCGAAAGCTATATCAACGCGCCGCTATCGGACCGGGCTGCGTTGCGAGTGGCTGGTTTCTACCGCAAAGATGGCGGCTACATCGACAATATTCCCGGTACACGAACCTTCACGCTTGATGATGGCGACCCTGCAACAAACTTAACGGTCAACAATAATGCATTGGTAAAAAACAACTACAATGATGTTGAAACCTACGGCGGCCGCGCGGCATTGAAGATTGATCTTGATGATAACTGGACAGTAACACCGCAAGTCATTTACCAGCGGCAGTTCTCCAATGGCGGATTTCTCTATGACCCGCGCAAGGGTGATTTGAAAGTTACAGACTATCTACCATCACGCAGCAAGGATCGCTGGTATCAGGCCGCACTTACTATTGAGGGCAAGTTGAGCGATTGGGACATTGTGTATTCGGGTGGTTACTTTGGACGCAAAGTCGACAGTACGTCTGATTATTCATATTATAGCGTTGCCTACGATACTTATGGATCATCTGCAACATTCTTTCCCGATGCCAATGGTAAACCTATTGATCCTACACAAAGTGTATTTTCGGGTGACGAATTTACCAAACACACTCACGAGATTCGTATTGCATCGCCTTCAAACGACAGGTTCCGTTTAACAGCTGGTCTCTTCTTCCAGCGCCAAACAGATAAAATTAATGCGAATTACAATATCAAAGGAATTGGTAAAATTCCACCGGCTAGTTGGATACAACCTTTTGCAGCTTCAACGGGCGATCCTGATACTGTGTTCCTTACGCGCATATTCCGCGTCGACCGTGATTATGCGGCATTTGGTCAAGCAGAATATGACTTGCTGCCTAATTTAACGCTTACGGCGGGAGTTCGCGGTTTTATCGCAAAAAATACTATTGAGGGCTGGTCAGGAACAAACAGCGGAACTCCTTTTAGCGGTGTTGGCGCAAATTTGGGCGCGTGCATTGCGGGCTTAATCTCTACGCCGGATCGTCCGTGTAACAACGTCAACAAGAAAAACGACGAAAGCGGTTTAACCTATAAGCTTAACGCGGCTTGGAAAATCACCCCTGATGCGATGATTTATGCAACGCTTTCGAAGGGCTTCCGTCCAGGTGGTAATAATCGCAGGCCTGGTGTTCTGCCATTCAAATCAGACACTTTGACCAATTACGAGCTGGGAGCAAAAACTAGTTTTGGACCCGTAACCATAAATCTCGCAGGATTTTATCAAAAGTGGAAAAATCTGCAGTTTGGGCTTGTTCCCATTGGCCAAAATGGTGTGACCAATACGTATAATGCAGGGAATGCACGTATTTACGGCTTGGAAGGTGACATGAGCGTGCGTTCGGGCGGATTGTCTCTATCAGTTGCCGGAACCTATATAAATGCCAAGCTGACAACAGATTTCTGCCAAGTGGATCCTGTCACAAAGAACATTGTCTGCGTGACCGGCGTAGCACCCGCCGCCCCTAAGGGAACACGATTGCCGATTCAGCCCACATTCAAGGGCAACGCCACTGCGCGCTATGAATTTGAACTCGGCGCGGAGACAAAAGCCCATGTTCAGGCATCAATGCAGTATCAAGGTGGAACACGTTCATTCTTAACTGTTGCTGATTTTGCAGCCGTTGGTCCAACTAAAGCATTTGAAACATTCGATTTTTCAGCTGGCTTTGACCTTGGCCGTTTTAATATAGAGGCTTATATCCAGAATGTGTTCGATAAGCGGGGGGCATTATCACTCAATATTTCATGCGCTACGTCTTTTTGCGGTAAATATGCGCGAACATATCCTGTAAAACCTCAGATATTTGGTATTCGTGTTGGTACGGAGTTTTAACACAAGTCTCCGGTATTTAAGCAAGATATTGGTTTATAACATTTTACGATCTGCAATAGTAGCGTTTTGCTATTTTTGAGGGGATCATTTTTAATTCTGGCGAAATGCGCGGCTATAAATACTACGATCAGACAATATCTCTGCGGCGCAGTTATGTCCCGGCGCGCCTGTTACGCCGCCGCCGGGATGCGTTCCAGCGCCGCACATGTATAGATTTTTTATGGGTCCGCGATATGCGGCGTTGCCGAGCACAGGCCGTGCCGACCATAATTGATCAAGGCTCATGTTACCGTGCATAATATCCCCGCCTGAGAGGCCAAATGTACGTTCTAGGCCTTTTGGACTTAGCACCATTTGACCAAGGATAGATGCGCGAAAGCCAGGTGCATATGCTTCCACGGTATCGATAACACAATCTGCAGCGGCGTTTTCTTCTGTGTCCCAGTCGCGATCATCCGGCAAATTAGGGGCAAATTGCTGACAAAATAGGCTTGCCACATGCTGTCCCGGTGGCGCAAGGCTATCATCTACTGTGGATGGTATCAGCATTTCGACAATCGGTTTTTTGGACCAACCATGCGCTTTCGCATCGGTAAAGGCGCGGTCCATATAATCTAGGGTGGGCGCAATTATGATACCTGATTGAAGATGCTCGCCTGTCTCAGGCAAGCATGTAAACTGCGGTAATTCGGACAAGGCAACATTCATGCGAAATGTGCCCGATCCTGTTTTATACCCTTTGATACGCCGCAGAAAATCTAGTTCTAAATCAATTGGTTCGATCATTTGTTGGTATAATAATTTGGGCCCGATGTTGGCGATAACACGTTTTGCGCTTATTTCTTCACCGTTCTTTAGGCGTATTCCTGATACATTTCCATTATTTACCAATACTTTATCAACTGGACTATCTAAGCTAATCTCGACTCCCACGCTACGGCATACCTTCGCCATGATCCGCGTAATTGTTCCCATGCCCCCAACGCAGTGGCCCCATGCACCTTTCTTGCCGTTTACTTCACCAAATACGTGATGAAGCAAGACATACGCACTGCCCGGTGTATCGGGCGATGCGTAATTACCAACTATGGCGTCAAATCCGAACGCGGCCTTCACCGCTTCGCTTTCAAACCATCCGTCCAGAAAACTGCGTGCAGATTTAGTGAACAGATCTAACACATCGCGTTGTTGAGCCAAGGGTAGCTTAGTTAGGCCATGCCCTTGCACTACGCCATTAAACAACGCACGCAATCCGCCTCCTGCATTAGGCGGCGTTTTAAGCGCAAGTTCCCGTAGGACATCAGCGACGCGTTCCAGCATTTCGTAATAAGCGGGCAGGGCGTTTGCATCATGATTGGAAAAGCGCCGAAACTCAGCTTGCGTCTGTTCTAACCCGCCACCAAGTTTCAGGTAACCGCCATCTTCTTGAGGTAGGAAATTCGAAATCGGCCGTTCAATCACGCGGTATCCATGGTCTGCCAATCTCATGTCAGCAATGATTTTTGGCTGCAACAAACTGACAGTATAACTGGCTACTGAATTGCGAAATCCGGGGTAAAATTCTTCAGTAACCGCAGCGCCGCCTTCAATATTACGTTTTTCTAATATACGTACCTTAAGGCCAGCGCGCGCCAAATAAAAAGCACAGACTAACCCGTTATGTCCTGCACCGATGATTACTGCATCATACATCATTGGCCTTCAGCAGGATTGTCTTCGCTATTACCCTCAGCGTCTGCTTCTACGTCAGTGTCAGCGTTTGCATTGTCATAAGCTTTTATTTCCTCACCTGTTTCTTCCTCAACCAACGCGGCTGCCTCATCGGCAGCAGCATCAATCGATTTAGCGTCTTGTTTGATGCCGTCTTCACTGCCTGATATAGCGGCGTTTTTTCCTGAATTAGAAGGTGCGGATTTTGAACATGCTCCTAAAGCGAGCAATGCAGCGAGCGCTATTAAAATTTTCATGGCTTAGTTCCTAAAGTTAGTTCGCCTTCATAATTGGCAACAAGTTCAAGCACTGTCGTCCACGCTTGAACATTTTGGCGTAACTGATCCTTGTCAATTTTATCCAATGTGTCGTCTGCTGTGTGGTGCAAATCAAAATACCGTGTGCCATCTTGTTGCAGATTAATAATACCAAGATTTTGAGCCTTTATAATACCTTCAACATCCGCGCCTGCGCCAGTATCACCCTTTCCGGTACTAATACCAAGCGGCGCTAACCTAATTGCGATCTGTTCAGAGAGAGATTTTGCGCTTTCGGGTAGTTTGAAATCTACGCGCCAGATACGGTCCGCACCAAAATCTGACTCCATTGCAAGCGCGTGCGGCGTATCCCTATGTTTTGCAGTATAATCCTTGCCGCCCCATATCCCGACTTCTTCCGCGCCCGCCCATAATATGCGGATTGTTCGTTTCGGACGAGTGTTACCAATGAATTTGCTCGCCGCTGCTGTAATAATACCGCATCCTGCTGCATCATCAATTGCGCCCGTGCCTAAATCCCAGCTGTCGAGATGACAGGCGATAATAATCGGAGGCAAGGCAGGATTTTTGCCCGTGACTTCGGCAATGATGTTACCCGATTTCTGTTGCCCCAAATTGCGGGGGGTAAGTGTTAAGCTAAGCCGGATGGCGCGATCTTTTTTTAAAATATGGACCAAATTGTCAGCATCAGGATTGGAAATTGCGCCCGCTGGTATCGCAGTTATGCCTTCATCAAAATTGGTGTTGCCTGTATGAGGCAATCGGTGGCTATCCGTTCCGATAGATCGCACAATAATTGCAGCTGCACCATTCTTTGCCGCAATATTGGGGCCCATGAACCGCGCTTTTCCAAAATAGCCGTAGCTACTTCCATCCTGTGCTGGCCTCATTTGATGATCGACGAATATGATTTTACCTCTGAATTCAGCTGAATTCATTCGGGTCAAGTCATCAAAAGTGGGCACGTATAGGATGTCGCCTTCTAACGGCTTATCTCCAGTAGAGGCTGAGTTTCCTAGCGCCGTGATCTCCAGTTTTTGAGGATATGGGCTGATTACTTCTGCCTTTTCCGCGCCGCGCACCCATGTGGGCATCATAAAATTTTCTTCGCGGACGTTGTCAAAGCCCATGGACTTAAGTTTTTTTAGTGCCCAAGTGCGTGCACGTCCTTCAGCTTCTGTGCCTGCCTGACGCTGGCCAACTTCTGTGGTAAGACCCTCTATCATTTCATAGGCAGTAATATCATAATCAGCTGTTTGTGCCGATGGTAAAATACGCCGCTGCGTGGTGGCATCGGAGGGTAACGCAGATATAAGTATTAAAGAAGTTGCGGCGAGAATATATGGTTTTTTTGTCATTCGCAAAGATTTAACGTGCAATTCGTACTTTGCCAATCGCTATTGCTTGCGGGCTTCCACCTCCTTGTCTACTAGGCCCATTAGATAAATATATGCAGATTAGAAAGTGACCATAATGGCCGCACAATATAGTTACGTCATGAAGGGTATGACAAAAACATTCCCCGGCGCAAACAAGCCCGTTCTTAACGGCATTAACCTGCAATTCTATCCTGATGCTAAAATTGGTATTGTTGGCCCAAACGGCACTGGTAAATCGACGCTGATGAAAATCATGGCGGGTATGGATACTGAATTTACCGGCGAAGCATGGGCAGGCGATGGTATTACCGTTGGTTATCTGGCTCAGGAGCCTCAGCTTGATGAAACAAAGACTGTTCGCGAAAACGTAATGGACGGGGTACGTCCGGTGGCTGATCTGGTAGACAGGTTCAACGAGATTTCGATGATCATGGGTGATCCGCCTGCGGACTGCGACTTTGACGCGCTGATGGATGAAATGGGCACGTTGCAGGAAAAGATTGACGCGGTAGATGGCTGGTCGCTTGATAGCCAGCTTGAATTGGCCATGGATGCGCTACGGTGCCCGCCCGCCGATGGTCCGGTTACTAGCCTGTCGGGCGGTGAGAAACGGCGAATTGCGTTGACGCGGCTACTGCTTGAGAAGCCCGATATATTGCTGCTTGACGAACCAACCAACCACTTGGATGCCGAAAGCGTCGCGTGGCTGGAAAAGCATTTGGTGGATTATAAAGGCAATGTGATTCTTGTAACCCACGATCGTTATTTCTTGGACAATGTTGTAAGCTGGATACTTGAGCTCGATCGCGGACGGTACTTTGTATATGAAGGTAACTATTCCACCTATCTTGAAAAGAAGGGCAAGCGACTGGAGCAGGAATCTCGTGAGGATTCCGGACGGCAAAAAGCTATTAAAGACGAGCTGGAATGGATCCGGCAAAGTCCCAAAGCCCGGCAAACAAAATCTAAGGCGCGGATTAAATCGTTCGATCAATTGGTTGAGGCGCAGGAAAACCGAACACCGGGTAAAGCACAGATTGTTATACAAACTCCAGAGCGGCTCGGTAGCAAGGTTATCGAAGTAAAGAATGTCTCTAAAGCTTATGGTGATAAGTTGTTGTTTGAGAACTTATCCTTCTCCATTCCACCTGGCGGTATCGTTGGCGTTATTGGGCCAAATGGCGCGGGTAAATCAACTCTATTCAAACTTATCACAGGCCAAGAAACCGCCGATAGCGGGGAATTAGAAATTGGAGACACTGTGAAGTTGGGATTTGTCGATCAAAGCCGCGATGATCTCGACCCCAACAAAAATGTTTGGGAAGAAATCTCCGGCGGCGCAGACTTTATGAAGCTTGGTAAACATGAAACGCCAACTCGCGCGTACGTAGGCGCGTTTAATTTTAAGGGTGTGGATCAACAGAAAAAGGTAGGTCAGCTGTCGGGCGGTGAGCGTAACCGCGTTCATATGGCCAAAATGCTGAAAGAAGGCGGCAACGTGTTGCTGCTCGATGAACCCACCAATGATTTAGATGTGGAGACGTTATCCGCACTTGAAGAGGCTTTGGAAAGTTTTGCGGGCTGCGCGGTGGTTATATCACATGACAGATTCTTCCTTGACCGTTTGGCTACGCATATTCTTGCTTTTGAAGGCGACAGTCATGTCGAATGGTTTGAAGGTAATTTTGAAAGCTATGAAGAAGACAAGATTGCACGGTTTGGTGACGAGGCTACTCGTCCGCACCGTGCGACGTATAAAAAAATGACACGTTAGTATTTACGGAAAAGCCCAACTGCCCTGCCAATTCCCATCCCGCCAAACCCAGCGTGCGCGCCGGTGGCCTTGGGTGGCTAGGTATAGCCAATCAATTTGTGCGGCTTCAAAAATCAAAAGAGCGAAATTATCGCGGGCAGGGATCAGTTCACTTTCTTCAGGTTTGCGGCCTTCAACACTTGCAGGTAATCCTGACGTAGGATGATCAGACATACTCGATGGCGCTCCCTGAGTCATGTAACAGCGCCGAGCATAGCGATCAGCATTGTGCCAGATTTCATCAACTTGTGGCCCTGTTGTGCAAGTATGCGCATTGCCAGATAACCGCAACTGCACCTTAGTTTCAGAATCATATAGCAAAACCGACATTTTGCTATTGGCTGCGATTTCTGCCACCTTTGGAGACCGAGTGTCTGAATTAAATCGCAACAACCGTTTTGCTTTATCCGCATGGCGAAGGACCAATATGCGGCTTTGCGGGGTTCCGTTATCTGATACGGTTGAAACCGCAGGAGTATGAAACGCGCTTCGCCGGTTATTTGCACCGTCCTCGATTAACGACCATGCATAATCCAGACTTCCGTCTAGATCATTGTAATGAGGTGAAGTCAATTCTGGATCTTTCATGATTGTGGTTCAAACTCTCCAGTGGCTTCATTCAATATTTGCAGAACACCATCGCCTATTCCAAAATAAGCACCGTGTAACTTCAGTAGCTCTTTTTGTTCGCGTTCAACAATAAAAGGAAAACTACGCAAATTTGCAAGGCTTACTTTGATCGCCTCAAGCTCAAGTGCGTGTTGTGGGTTAGGCAATTTCTGTAATACGACCTTGTCACGACTTTCTCGCAAGATATCAACCCATGAATTGATAAAACTATAATCGTCATTTTCAACACCTGTACCATCTAATGACGCTTGAATACCGCCACATTGAGCATGACCTAATACAACAATATGTCTTACACAAAGCCCCAATGCCCCAAACTCAATTGCGGCTGATACGCCGTGTAATCCATTATCAATTTGAAAAGGAGGAACTAGATTTGCGACGTTACGAAGTGCAAAAACTTGTCCCGGAATAGTATCAAATATAGTCGCTGGGTCAACGCGGCTGTCACAACATGATATTATCATTATTGGCGGGGCTTGACCTTCTGCGGCAAGATGATCGTAGCGAGTTTTTTGTTTAGTATAAGCCCCTAACTTAAAGCGTTGATACCCTTCTACTAATTCTGTGAATTCAGGCATTAAAAACGTTCTCCGCGTACAACCTCAACTTCGCCCATCGTAAGTAGAAGGCCGTACCGCGTTAGTAGCGGAGAGATGATCTCAATCAAAGCAGTAGCTTTCGTTTCGTTCGCTATAAGCAGGATAACTGTTTTAGCAGCTGCGCCTGTTACCTCGTCATGTTGCCATTCACCGCCGCGTCCACCACCTGCATCTACGTGGATTAAACTCCAGCCTGAAATATTGCATTGCTTTATTAGCTTTACTATTCGCGGTATGATTGGCGTGTCAGCTACAATCTCGATGCGTTTGCGAGTAACAGTTTCAATCATGATCTATCCAATCAACCGAGCCAATTGGCTGAATAACGTGATACCAAATATTATATTAAAAGGAAAAGTTATCCCAAGTGACATTGATAAATAAATTCCAGGATCAGCATCAGGCAAGGCCATACGCATAGCTGCAGGTACTGCAATATAAGATGCACTGGCTGCTAACACACCGAATATGGCAGCAGAAGCAATATCTAAGCCAATGAATGTACCTATTAAAACGCCAATAGTTCCGTTGACAACAGGAAGTGTAACCGCCAATATAATCAAGTGGACATTCAATTTTTTTGATTGTTGCAATCGCCGTGCTGCAACCAACCCCATGTCCAACAGGAAAAGACAAAGTACGCCTGTAAAACCAATAGTAAAAAGAGGTTTGATAGGCTCGTATCCATCCTTCCCAATCACCAGGCCAATTAAAAAACTACCAATCAGCAGTACAACCGATCCGTTGGCAAAAACTTCGTGCAAAAGATTTGTGTCATCTCCTTTGTTATTTTGATCACCCTTACGCGCCAATAATAGTCCGCTGATAATGGCAGGCGTTTCCATCAATGCTAGAACAGCCACCATATAACCTGCAGGTGTCAAGCCCTCACCGGTTAACAACTCTCTGGCGGTAACAAATGTAACAACACTAACGGAACCATAATGTGCGGCGACCGCTCCGGCATCTACACGCGATAGTCCACCAATACGCATCAATAAAGCAAAAGCGAAAAACGGGATTGTAAAACTTAGGAAAAGCCCGGCAAATGCAGCCGCTGCAAGTGTGCTTGTTAGCCCAGATCCCGATACCTCTATTCCACCCTTAATGCCTATTGCCGTCATTAGATAGATAGACATTGCTTTAGCAAAAGCTTCTGGAATTGCTAAATCCGAATGAATGAGCGCCGCCAATACACCAAGAAGAAAAAATAAAATTACAGGTGATGTTAGCGTTTCGGCAATCATGTAATCTCTCTTTGCAATTATGATTGTCAATATGATCAATGCGAATGGTTGGCAAGGTATGACAATGCAGCTATTGAATTATATATGAATGAAATAAACTCAGTCAAAAGTCAGCACCGTATCCGAAAGCCAGATTGGATCAGAGTAAAAGCACCAACTAGTGCGGGCTTTAATGAAACACGCCGTTTAATGCGCGATTTAAACCTGAATACAGTTTGCGAAGAAGCGGCTTGCCCGAATATTGCCGAATGCTGGACCAAAAAGCATGCCACGGTAATGATACTCGGCGATGTGTGCACCCGTGCCTGTGCGTTTTGTAATGTTAAAACGGGTATGCCTAAGATGGTCGATCCGCTTGAGCCAGAACATGTGGCGATTGCCGCTGCAAAAATGGGGCTAGAGCATATTGTTATCACTTCTGTTGATCGTGACGATTTGCCCGATGGTGGTGCAAGTCAGTTTGTGAAAGTGATAGAGGCACTGCGCCGTAATACACCGGGTACGACGATAGAGATATTGACGCCTGATTTCCGCAACAAAGCTCAAGCGGCGGTCGAGACAATAGTTACGGCTCGGCCCGATGTGTATAATCATAATGTAGAGACCGTACCTCGGCTTTATCCAACAATCCGTCCAGGTGCGCGTTATTATGCGTCGCTACGATTGTTGGAAACTGTAAAGCGGCATGATCCATCTATTTTTACAAAATCTGGCGTTATGCTGGGCCTTGGTGAAGAACGTCTTGAGGTTCATCAGGTGATGGATGACATGCGCAGTGCTGATATTGATTTCTTAACAATGGGCCAATATCTTCAACCAACGCCGAGACATGCCAAGGTGATGGATTTCGTAACGCCGGCGGCCTTTGATGCGTATGCGGCGATTGCGAGAGCAAAAGGTTTTATGCTGGTTGCGGCAACGCCCTTAACTCGGTCGAGCTACCATGCTGGTGACGATTTTGCCAAAATGCGTGATGCGCGTGATGCGCAATTGGCGAAGACAAAGGCAAATTAGGCCTAATAATGCCCAGCCATTACGAACGACGTGTATTGCCCCAAAGTGCAGAGCAAATGTACGACCTTGTGGCTGATGTACGCCGATATCCCGAATTCCTACCGTGGGTCAGTGCCATACGTGTAAGATCAGATAGTGAAGCAGAAATGCTTGCCGATATGGTTGTCGGTTTCAAATCGCTAAAGGAAACTTTCAGCTCTCGGGTGATTAAATGCCCGCATAATATGATAACTATAGACTATATTGACGGCCCAATGAAGCATCTCAATAATCGCTGGATATTTGAAGATTTGCCAAATGGCGGATCTACCGTTGAATTCAACGTCGACTTCTCGTTCCGTAATATAGTTTTTGAAAAGCTCGCGGGGCAGTTTTTTGAAAGTGCACTACGCAAGATGACAGGTGCATTTATTACAAGAGCGAATTTGCTCTATGACAACGGTGGCAGCAAAAGCTTAAGCGCGTGAAGCGTAGCTGCCTCTCGCACTTGCGCGCGCGTTAAACCTGCGCCAAAATATTCGCGGTCGGCCAGCATGTTTTCAGGATCCGCGCCTTTTTGTGCAACTGCAAATACCACCGTGCCTATTGGCTTCTGCTCAGATCCGCCGTCAGGGCCAGCGACGCCGGTTATTGCTACCGCAACGTCCGCGCCGCTTTTCTCCAAAGCACCTTGTGCCATGGCCCATGCCACCGCGATGGAAACGGCACCGAACGTTTCGATCAGCTCATTGTTGACTTTCAGCAGGTCTGTTTTGGCTACATTGCCATATGTAACAAAACCGTATTTGAACATCGCGCTGCTGCCTGCAACATCCGTTATCGCGGCGCAAACCATTCCGCCTGTACAGCTTTCGGCAATCGCAACGGTGCGGCCGGCCGCGATGTTCTCTGATACAACTTTGCGTGCTAGGATAGACAGTTCCGTAGATATCATTGCTAACTATCCTTGTTTTGAAATCATGACAACAGAGGCTTGTGCTGCAATACCTTCACCGCGTCCTGTGTAACCCAATTGTTCTGTTGTCGTCGCTTTAACAGATATGCATGCCGTTTCGACACTTAAAATTTCAGCTAACCGTTCACGCATTGCAAGACGGTATGGGCCTATTTTGGGCGCCTCGCAAATAATTGTCAGGTCAAGATTTCCAACAGCATAGCCCTTATCTCTTGCCAACCTCATCGCGTATAAAGCAAATCTATCTGATGATGCACCGCGCCACTGCGGATCTGACGGCGGAAAATGATCCCCAATATCGCCTAAGGCAAGCGCGCCTAAAATTGCATCAGTTACCGCGTGTAACGCTACGTCGGCATCGCTATGTCCCAATAACCCATGAGTATGTTCGATTTTTGTTCCACATAACCAGAGATCTTCTCCCGCTACAAGGCGGTGGACATCAAAACCAGTTCCAATGCGTGGATATTGCATTACGCATGCGCTCCTATCTATAAAATCTTCTGCAAAAGTAAATTTTGCAAGTCCTTCATCACCGTCAATTAGGGCAACGTTACCGCCGCGAGCAATAACCATACTTGCGTCGTCAGTTGCTTCGCGTGAAATATCCCAATTTTTGTGTGCATCTAAGACTGCTTGGAATTGAAAAGCTTGTGGTGTTTGTATCCGCCAAAGCCCTTCACGCTCAACACTTAATGACATTACCGTATCACCGCGCGCCAAGCTGTCTACTACAGGTAATGATGGAACCGCGCCTGTATGACTACCGAGCGCTTGCAATAAGTTATCGATCACGTTGCTAGTTAAAAAAGGCCTTGCGGCATCATGAATCAAAACGTTCTTTGCACCGCCGTCTCTTTTTATGGCATTCAAGCCATTATGCACGCTTTCACGGCGTGTTGGCCCGCCTGCTACAAGGATAGGTTTGGGAAGGCCATCAAGCGCGGTAAGCGCCATTTCCTCTTGTCCATCGCCAATCACAACATAGATTTTGCCAATAGCCTTATGGGCCGCAAACGCATCGTAGCTATGCCTTAGCATTGGTTTGTTATGAACTAAGCGGTATTGTTTTGGAACACCACCGCCTGCTCGGCTTCCAGAGCCAGCAGCTACTATGATAGCGACGTTGTCATCTTGATTTTGCATATTAGCTTATTAAGCACGCGGCGCTTGCCCGCCAAGTAGTTTAAGGATAATGGATGCCTAAATTTTAGGCAATCCGAGGTGATATGAAGCTCAAACCCATCAATATTGGTCCGATAACTATAGATAGCCCCGTTGTGTTGGCTCCGATGACGGGCGTAACTGATATGCCGTTTCGTCGCATCGTGCGGCGTTATGGGTCCGGATTAAACGTTACTGAAATGATTGCCAGCCAAGCTATGATCCGTGAAACGCGGCAATCTTTACAAAAAGCGGCCTGGGATGCAGGTGAAGAGCCTGTGTCAATGCAGCTCGCGGGTTGCGATCCTCAAATAATGGGAGAAGCAGCCAAGTTGAACGAAGACCGCGGCGCAGCGATTATTGATATCAACATGGGCTGTCCTGTAAAAAAGGTTGTGAACGGCGATGCGGGATCCGCGCTGATGCGTGACTTGCCGCTTGCTGCGCGGTTAATTGAGGCAACTGTGAAGGCTGTTTCTGTACCTGTGACCGTAAAAATGCGAATGGGATGGGACTGCAATAGTCTTAATGCGCCTGAACTAGCGCGTATTGCCCAAGATTTAGGCGCACAGTTGATCACGGTTCATGGACGTACTCGCAACCAAATGTATAAAGGCAGTGCGGATTGGGCTTTTGTCAAAAAAGTAAAGGACGCAGTCAAAATACCCGTAGTCGTTAATGGTGACATATGTTCAATCGAAGATGCAGAGACAGCATTGCAACAAAGCGGTGCTGACGGTGTAATGATCGGACGCGGTGCATATGGCAAACCATGGTTATTGGGCCAAGTGATGCAGTGGTTTGCCGCTGGTCACAGGTTGCCTGATCCACCTTTGAGTGAGCAATATGCTATCATCATGGAACATTATAGGGGTATGCTCGACCTATACGACGAAGAAGTTGGCGTACGCGTCGCGCGTAAACATATTGGGTGGTATACTAAAGGATTGATGGGATCCGCCGAATTTCGCAACCACGTCAACCGTATTGATAGTGCGGCAGAAGTAATGAATGAACTCACGAGGTTTTATGAGCCATTGGTAGCTGCAGAAGCAGCCTAATTTTATGAATGAAACTGTAGACAGACCGGATGATGCATTATTGCTAGCGTCTATGCCCTTACCAGTGCTTGTGATTAGCGCTCAAGGTAACATTTTGTACGCGAATGATGCATGCGAGGGGTTTTTAAGCTTAAGCAAACGGCGCATGCTAGGATATGACATATGTGACGTATTTGCGATCAGCAATGACCGGATAAACCAAGCGCTAGCGTCTGGGGAAGGTGATCTTTCTGCACAGGATATGGAGGTATGTGGCGGGTCTGGTCCTGTTATTGTAGACTTCTCAATTACAGCACTGCCAAATAATGAGAATAGCCGTTTGGTTGTTATATCTCCGCGGCATGTCGGACGGCCGTATATAAACGAGCATAACCAAGCTGGAAATCAGCAATCGATAGGCGCGCCGGCGATATTAGGACACGAAATAAAAAATCCACTGGCAGGCATAAAGGGCGCGGCACAATTGCTGGCCCGGCGTGTGGATGCGTCAAGCACGCAATTAACAGAATTAATCGTGAATGAGGTTGACCGGATAGCCCGTTTGTTGGATCAGATGCAGTGCTTAGGTTATTCTACACCAACTAATCTTGCGCCTGCCAATATTCATATATTAATTGAACGTGCTATCCGTTCAATCCGCGCTGCTAACAAAACGATGCCAGAAATTTCCATAAATTATGATCCGTCGCTGCCAGATGTTATAATTGATGCAGATGCTATGGTTCAAATACTGATAAATCTCCTGCAAAACGCTATAGATGCAAATGATAATAGTACGAATTCAGCAATAGGTATATCAACGCGGTTCGTCTTAAGCGGCGCAATACGTGATATCAGTCAGGACTACGGTCTAATGAAACTGCCTGTTGAAGTCATAATATCTGACAATGGACCTGGTGTATCTTCGCATATTGTAGACGAGGTTTTTGCGCCATTTGTTACTACAAAACGCGACGGGCAGGGGCTTGGCCTTGCAATAGTACGCAAGCTGATCGGGCATATGAACAGCCGTATTATATATGACCGAGATCACGTCAAAGGCATCACTAACTTTAAGATGTTTCTTCCAGTAAATAGCCATAAAGGAATATAGGATATGGCAAAAGCAAAGGCAAAAGTTCTCCTTGTTGAGGATGATAGCTCTATTTGTATTGTTATCAGTGCGGCGCTTGCTACGGAAAATATTGATATCAAAGTTTGTGATAGCGTAAGTGGCCGCGATGCAGCTCTAGCAGGCGACAAGTATGATTTGATGATAACGGATGTAATGCTGAAAGACAGCGACGGCATTGCCAGTCTCGCGCTTGTAAAAGCCAACTTTCCCAAAATGCCAATAATCATAATATCAGCGCAAAACTCACTTGAAACGGCTGTGCGCGCCAATGAGGCTGGTGCGTTTGAGTATTTTCCCAAACCGTTTGATCTTAACGAGCTGGTTATAGCCGTCAAACAAGGTGTTGAACAACAGACCTACTCGACGCCGGCACCGACTAATAAAATCGAAACAAATATTCCAATGGTCGGAAGCAGCACGGGCATGCAGGAAGTATACCGAATGGTCGCACGGCTACTCCGCAACGATCTTTCCGTATTGATACTTGGCGAATCCGGTACAGGCAAAGAATTAGTTGCTGAAGCTATTCATAACTTAGGGCATCGCAAAACAGGACCGTTTGTGGCGGTAAATATGGCAGCTATTCCGGCGGATTTAATTGAGTCGGAACTCTTTGGACACGAACGAGGTTCATTTACAGGAGCTATATCACAATCCATAGGCCGTTTTGAACAAGCGCAAGGCGGCACGTTATTTTTGGATGAGATTGGCGATATGCCGATGATTGCCCAAACTCGGCTACTGCGCGCTTTGCAAAGCGGCGTGATCAGCCGGGTCGGCGGAAAAGCAAGCATTCGCCTTGATGTGAGAATTGTAGCTGCTACACATCAGAATCTTGAAGAGAGAATTGCAGCAGGCAGTTTTCGAGAAGATTTGTATTACAGATTAAACGTAGTACCAATTTCTATACCGCCACTACGAGATCGCCCAAGTGATATCGGACTGCTTGTAGAACATTTTCTTAGATTGGCTGCCAGCGAAGGCCTGCCCTCACGGAAAGCTGATGGGGACGCAGTCGCAATTCTCTCCCAAATGCAATGGAAAGGCAATGTAAGAGAACTAAAAAACCTAATTTACCGCCTTGTACTCGTATGCCGCGAGGATGTTATTTCCGCAGCAACAATCTACCAAATAATAGAGCCTACGGCCAACAATGAGGTTGATACAGTTAGCTACACTTTCGATGCTGCTATATTACAATTTTTGAATAATCACCGCACGAAGGCCAATCGTGAAGCGAATGTATATGCGCACGCGTTAGCTGCTTTCGAAGTCCCCTTGTTGCAAAATATCATGCAACAGGCAAAAGGTAACCAGATAAAAGCAGCTGCTTTGCTAGGAATAAATCGAAATACCCTGCGTAAGAAATTAACCGGGTATAACATCGATACTGTCATCGAGAGATGAACCGATGTTATTACGCGTCTATGCGATAACAACATTTTACCTTTGTGCTTTCCAAGCAACTCGTGTGCTGCGATAGTGTTATAATGGCAACAACATTCATTGATGGCGATATTTCAGAAGCTAACTTCTTCCAGCGGCAATTTGCCATACTATCTGAGAAATTAGGTAACGAAGCCGCTATTCGAACGCTAGAAATTGTTAGTATTATTGCTATTCTAGGCATGGCAACTTTTACATTTTTGCTGTTGTCCGGTACTCATGGTCAAGCTACTCCGCTATCACCGTTTATAGCGGCAGCTCTGCTAATAGCCAATTTGCTGCCAGCAACTACTTTGCTTGTGCTCGTTGGCCGGCGGTTTGCACTTCGCCGTGCAGGTCTGGTCAATATTGGAAATCGGCAAAGGTTGCACGTTCGCTTGGTTGCCATTTTTTCTATGCTTTCTGCGATACCTACTTTGCTACTCGTTATATTTGCATCGTTTCTTTTTCAAAGCGGTGTCGAGTTTTGGTTCTCTGGTTCTGCGCGTGGTATGCTTGAAAATGCAGGTGAACTTGCCAAAGGATATTACCAAGAGAACAAGTCAGCAATACGTGATGAAACCGACAAAATGAGTAGTGATCTTCGTGTAACATTAGGCCAGGCAAGCATCGATGATCCTGCATTTTTTAGTTGGTATCTCAACCAAATGTACAGCCGTAAACTCAGCGAGTCTGCAATTGTATCTATTCGACAGGATGGAACCCAAAAAAGCGATTTTGTCATGTCAGGCGATGATAAATCAAAGGATTATCAGTGGTTGAAGTCTACCTATATTGAACGTTTAGATAGAGGCGAAAAAATTGTTGTTGCTGTAAAACCCAACAAAATTGAAGCGGTAACTATACTATTTGATGAGCCAAGGACGTATTTATACACAAACAAATCAGAATCCTTACCAGCTTTTTCAATGGCCTCAAGAGCGCTGGCTGTACTTAAAGATTATCGTATAATGGAGACCAAGTCACGCAGCTTGCAATTACAATTCAATGCGGCTTTGTACTTAGTTTCCCTACTAATAGTTGCAATAACTGTTTGGGTTGCGCTTATTGTAGCAGACCGATTGGTGCGGCCCATTACAAATTTGGTAAAGGCAGCCCAAATTGTTGCAGACGGCGATTTATCTGCACGCGTTACGCAAGATCCAATGCGATCTGATGAAGTTGAGTATTTATCACAAGCCTTTAATTTGATGACAGACCGCCTCCAAAATCAGACGACGACGTTGATTAACGCAAACCGCCAACTAGACGATCGCCGTAACTTTATCGAAACGGTACTTGAGTCTGTATCCGCTGGTATCGTTAGCTTAGATAAAAACGATGTTGTGCTTTTAGCAAACTCAACTGCAGAAACGCTACTTTCGGGAAAGCATAAAACTATCGTTGGTCAAAATTTTAATGTTATTGCGCCTGCGCTTGCCGAACTTATCCGTACTAATATCTTGCGCGGCGTAGTCCAATTGGGCGACGGTTCCGACCCGCTGACTGTGGCAGTCAAAATTATAGCAGGTAACGAGAATAGCGTGGTAACTTTCGAAGATATAAGTCAGCAACTTGCCGATCAAAAAAGGGCAGCATGGTCTGACGTGGCGCAGCGTATTGCGCATGAAATTAAAAATCCACTCACTCCCATACAGTTGGCAGCGGAAAGATTACAAAAGCGTTTTGGTTCGAAGGTGGGCGAGGGCGAGCCTGTGTTCAAACAGCTTACGGCAACTATTGTGAGGCAAGTTGGCGATCTACGCAATATTGTGGATGAATTTTCATCATTTGCCCGCATGCCAAAACCAACATTCCGCGAAGAGAACGTGTCAGATATTGTCAGCCAAGCGATCTTCCTATTTGAAGTTGCACATACGAAAATAGTATTTAAGTTTTTACATCCTAATAATGCGGTAATGATGACTTGTGATCGCAGGCAACTGGGGCAGGCTATAACTAATATCCTAAAAAATGCCGTAGAAGCTATTAATGAGTATAAGCAACCAGCTCATTTTGTTGGTAAAATTGAGATTAGAATTTCACAGGATAAAGACGAAGTATATATCGTCATCTGTGACAATGGTCCAGGATTGCCCGCCGAAAGAGAGCGGTTATTAGAGCCCTATGTTACCACTCGGGCCGCAGGCTCGGGGCTTGGCTTGGCAATCGTACGCAAAATAATTGATGAGCATTTTGCAGAAATCAAATTTGAAGATTCAAAAGGTGGGGGCACTCAGGTAACACTGCGGTTTACTCCCAAAATAATTGCTGAAAAATCTCACTCCAGCAATAATTTAGCCAAACTAAGTTAGGATTTTAAAATGGCTTTGGACGTTTTAATTGTTGATGATGAGCAGGATATACGAGATTTGGTTTCTGGGGTGTTAGATGACGACGGTTATCAAACTCGCACTGCCGCTACTGCTAATGCTGCATTGACAGCATTAGATGAACGCTTGCCATCGCTTATGCTTCTTGATGTCTGGCTGCGCGGATCATCAATGGATGGGTTGGAATTGCTTAAGATCATCAAAGGAAAACACCCGCACATCCCAGTTATTGTGTTTTCAGGGCATGGCAATATTGATACCGCAGTTGCCGCAATATCTTTGGGGGCAGTTGATTTTTTGGAAAAACCATTTGAGGCAGAAAAGTTGCTTCACTTGGTTTCGAAAGCCACTGAAACAACTCGGTTGCGTGAGGAGAATGCTTCGTTACGCGCTATTGTTGGCCATGCCGATGAGTTGACGGGCTCGTCTGCTGCTATAAACGGCGTACGTGCGACTTTGAAAAAAATATCAGGTACAGGCAGCAGGCTGTTGATTACTGGGCCTGCTGGAGTTGGCAAAGAAGTAGCAGCACGGCTTTTGCATAGCTGGAGCCCTCGCGCGAATTCTCCGTTTATATCAGTCAGCTCTGCGCGGCTTTCTTCGGATAGATTTGAAGCCGAATTGTTTGGCTTAGAAGAGGATGGGCAACTTGTTTTGGCCGGTATGTTGGAACGGGCGCATGGCGGAACAATATTTTTGGATGAAGTTGCCGATATGCCGCTTACCACGCAGGGAAAAATACTCCGTGTTCTTACGGATCAGAGCTTTGTTCGGCTTGGCGGTGACCGGCAAATCCGCGTTGATGTTCGGTTTGTTTCTGCAACTGCGCGAAACTTGACAGACGAGATCGCGGCGGGTCGTTTTCGGGAAGACTTATATTATCGTCTAAATGTTGTACCCATTGAAATTCCACCGCTGGTCCAAAGACGCGAGGACATTCCTGATCTTGCCAATCATTATGCTGCTCGGTTTGCAGCGGAGCAGCGCATAGCGGCACCTGTTATATCCGATGATACAATGTCTGCGCTGCAAGCATGCGAATGGCCTGGCAACGTAAGGCAACTTCGTAATATAATTGAGCGCACAATTATATTGGCGCCTGCAGACCGGTTAAAACAGATCGATGCAGATATGCTGCCTGCTGAAATTATCAACAACTATGAAGGTGCAGAGCGTAATGTAACTTCGCTAATGGGAACGCCATTGCGTGAGGCTCGCGAGTCATTTGAGCGTGAATATTTGCAAGTACATATTAAGCGATTTTCAGGAAATATTTCTAAAACAGCAAACTTTGTTGGTATGGAACGCTCCGCACTCCACAGGAAGCTTAAGCTGCTTGGTATTAGCGTTCGTAAATCTAGCGATACGGAGTATGATCTAGAATAATTGCATGATTACGTGATTTATCTTATAGGAAATATCGCACCATTCACATCTGAAGTGCGATCAGCAATATAATTATCATCAAAAATAATAATATAAACGGATAACATGATGACTGAAAAAAATAACGGTTTACAGGACTTATTTTTAAATAGTTTGCGTAAATCTAAAACTCCGATTACAATGTTTTTGGTAAAGGGTGTTAAATTACAAGGGGTTGTTACCTGGTTTGATAATTTTTCTATGTTGCTGCGCCGTGATGGTCAGGCACAGCTTGTTTATAAACATTCGATCTCCACTATTATGCCGTCGCAATCACCGGATGCTAAATTGTTTGACGAAATGATGGCAAAAGTTACGCCGCGCCAAGGTATGCTGCAAGACGTTTTCCTGTATGCAATGAGCGACCGTAAAGAGCAGGTGACCGCTTTTTTGGTAAACGGCGTTATGTTGCAAGGTGCAGTAGTTGCTTATGATCTATTTTCTTTGCTGTTAGAGCGTGATGGCAGCACGCAGTTAGTCTACAAACACGCTGTGTCTACCATTCAACCAGCACACCCGGTAAACCTTGCCGAATACAATCAAGGCAAAGATGAGGAAGCAGATTGAGCGGATTTCAACGCGAGGATACCGATGAATTCGCTCGGGGTGCCCGCACATTCATCGTTTACCCAGAACTGCCGGGGCGATCCGCGCTGAGCATTGATGCCCGGCTTGAAGAAGCCAAGGGCCTTGCACTCGCAATTGGCTTAGATATAATTGATACAAAGCATTATCGCGTTCGCAGTCCAAAGGCGTCCATATTGCTGGGCGGCGGCCAGGTGCAGGAAATAGTTGACCTTATTAAGAGTGCAGAAATTGAACTATTGATTGTCGATACCAACCTGACAGCAATTCAACAGCGTAATCTCGAGGATCGTACTGGCGTTAAAACTATAGACCGAACCGGACTTATCTTGGAGATATTCGGCGAGCGTGCGGCAACCGCGGAAGGCCGGCTTCAGGTCGAGCTAGCGCATTTGGATTATCAAGCAGGGCGGTTGGTGCGCAGCTGGACACACTTGGAAAGGCAACGCGGCGGCTTCGGATTTTTGGGCGGACCGGGTGAAACACAGATTGAGGCTGACCGCCGCATGATCCGCGATCGTATGGCAAAATTACGCCGCGAACTTGAAGAAGTGAAGCGCACACGCACACTGCATCGTGATCGTAGGCGGCGCGCACCTTGGCCCGTGATAGCGCTGGTCGGCTATACTAATGCGGGCAAATCTACTTTGTTCAATCGGCTTACTAATGCTAACGTTGTTGCTGAAAATATGTTGTTTGCGACACTAGATCCTACGATGCGTCAGATTGACTTGCGCGGTATAGATAAAGCAATATTGTCGGATACGGTTGGTTTTGTATCGGATCTTCCGACACAATTGATTGCCGCATTCCGAGCAACATTAGAAGAAGTTACTACAGCAGATATCATCATCCATGTACGTGACATTTCTCATCCGGCAAGTGACGCACAGCGCGATGATGTACTATCAATACTACGCGATTTAGGCTCACTTGATATAGGCATTGGCGGTATACCGATTATTGAATTGTGGAACAAATCGGATTTGATAGATGAAGAACGCCGCGAATATTTACAAAACTTAGCTGCGCGTAATGACGATTGTATGTTGGTATCTGCGCAAACGGGGGAGGGAGTAGATACTTTTTTAGATTTTATTGCAAAACGTATCGCCAAAAATCATCAGTTGCGTGTGATTAATCTAGATAGCAGTAATGGCGCCGCTCTCGCATGGTTACACAATAAAGGAGAGGTTAGGGCACTATCTGAAAATGGTGAAGAAACAAATATCGAAGCTTTGTTAAGTCCGCAAAGTTGGGGGCAATTCGAAAAGTTATTTGGCGCGAGTATTTATTGAATGCTACAATTTAGCATCTTTAGCGCACTGCCATAAGTGTTCTTTTCCAGCTAATGACGTCTCTGCAAACGCATCACCTGCAATTTGCTCCATATACCGAAAACGTGCTTCAAATTTTTTGGTTCCGGCTTTAAGCGCGGCTTCGGCATCTATACTATAATGGCGTGCCACGTTAACCACTGCGAATAATAAATCGCCCATCTCTTCAAAACGGTCTGTTTCATTTTGCGCTTCTGATAGCTCCGCAATTTCCTCAGTTAGTTTATCTTGGGCGCCTGCTATGTCAGGCCAATCAAACCCAACCCGAGCAGCGCGTTTTTGAATTTTTTGTGCGCGCAGTAAGGCGGGAAGGGCTATCGCTACTCCTGATAGTGCACTTTTATCGTTATTAAGTAGCCGCTCACCAGACTTTATTTCCTCCCAATTCAACTTCAGTTTGCTGGCACTGCCTACTTTAGTATCGCCAAACACATGCGGATGACGGCGAACCATTTTATCACAAATGGCACTGACGACATCGCCAAAATCAAATATTCCTGCGTCTTCTGCAATCTGACTGTGGAACACTACTTGCAGCAACAGGTCCCCCAATTCATCCTGTAAATCTGACATATTGTTGCGCTCTATTGCATCCGCAACCTCATAGGCTTCCTCAATGGCATAAGGAGCTATGCTTTGGAAAGTTTGCAATTGATCCCATGGGCAGCCAGTGTCTGGATCGCGGAGCTTAACCATTATATCTAAAAGGGAAGCAATCACATTTTCTATCATATAGCTCTCATTATAAGTACGATAATATATATTATGTTAAATTATTTTCTACCTAGCTGTAAGCGTCATCACACTGCCTTCAACTCTCCAACTTTGTAATGTATCCAAAAAATTCATTCCAAGTACGTTCATTTCACCAAAAGAATCTGAAACAAAAATCTTATGATTTGATAATCTTATACTTGAGCCAACATTAAGCTCATCAATGGAAGATCGGTAAGCTAGTGTTCGGCCATTTGCAGTTTCAATAACTACTGGGTATCCATTATAGTTCACAGGTATGTGAGACGATTTGGCAGTGACACTACTTATTGATGTCATAGACGCGCCAGTATCAATCATAAAGGTAACATTTATACCGTTTACCATAGCACTAACAGAAAAATGACCATCGTCACCGCGCACAATATACACGCTTTTTCCTAAGGTTTTTTGGTTGGATGTACCTGTAATATCTTCGTGAACTCTTTGCCATACTGCCACTAGTTCTGCGCGAAAACTAAACACAGCGAACATCGCGGCAAATATAGCTACCCAAGCTAGCGCCATTTTAATGGTTTGTCCCATAAGCAATCTGCGCGATATTAAAGCAGAACTAAGCAGCATTAGCGATCCGATACCCCAGATCAGTAATACAGCATCATCACCATTCATGATCAATAATCTTCACAACTAAATCTTTGCTTTTGTGAATAATCTATAAAAATTATCACTTGTTACTTGGCCCAAATAATGATGGTCCACTTGCAGCAGATCGCTTAAAAAATAAGCGGTATCAACTACAAAAGCCGGCTCGCAAGGCTTACCGCGATGCGGCACGGGCGCCAAAAAGGGTGAATCTGTTTCAATCAACAGCCGGTCTTGCGGTATGGCTTTTGCCGTCGCTTGCAAATCGGCAGCATTCTTAAATGTTACAATACCCGATAAGGAGATATACAAGTCCATTTCCAATGCCTTATTGGCAAAATCTAAACTTGCTGTAAAGCAGTGGATAACGCCAGTATAAGTACCCTTCCCCATTTCTTCTGCCATAATCGTGGCGGTGTCATCTTCGGCATCACGCGTGTGCACAATTATGGGAAGGCCCGTTTCCCGCGCAGCTACGATGTGATTACGGAAACTTTTGCGCTGTTGTTGACGGTCACTTTTATCGTAAAAGTAATCAAGGCCTGTTTCACCAATTGCAATTACACGCGGGTGCGCGGCTTTTGATACCAATTTGGCAGTATCAATGTCGCGGTGAGCATCGGCTTCATGCGGATGGATACCTACAGATGCCCAGACATCTGCGTTGCTTTGTGCTGCGGCAATTACGTCATCCCACTCACATTCGCGCGTTGAAATATTCAGCATAGCAAATACGCCTGCTGCTCTTGCACGTGACAGCACACCTGCTTGATCCTCAACTAGGCCTTTGTAATTTAAATGGCAGTGCGAATCGATAAACATTATTCCTCCAAAGGTAATTCTATACGAGGAAAAATAGGCGATGGCGGGCTTAGTATAAACCCGCTGCTACATAAGCGGTCGTACCAATCTATATCATATAACGCGCTGTAATCTCGCTCATTTTGGCCAACTCCCAATTGATCCAGCATCTTTCCTGAGGATACTGGGATGATAGGTTGCACAGCAAGCGCAAGTAAACGGATGGCTTGTAACAATGTCGCAAGCACACTGTTCATACGTTCAGGATCGGTTTTACGTAGTGCCCACGGTGCTTGCGCGTCGATATATTGATTACATGCATACACTGCTTTTATCCACGCTTCCAAGCCTTGCGAGAATGCAAAGCTAGCAAATTCCCGGGGCACATCATTACAGCAGGCTTCATTTACTAGCGCAATCAAGGCTTCGTCTTCCGCCATAGGTGTTCCGCCCGTCGGCAATACTCCGTCAAGATTTTTGACTATAAAAGATAACGTGCGCTGCGCCAAATTGCCAAAGCTGTTGGCAAGCTCCGCATTCACTTTTGATACAATGGCCTCTGCACTATAGCTGCCATCCTGCCCGAAGCTCACTTCACGCAGCAAGAAATAACGTACTGCATCCACTCCAAACAATTCCACCAGTCGTATTGGATCAACAACGTTGCCCAAGGACTTGGACATTTTTTCACCGCGACTTAGCAAAAAACCGTGACCAAAAATCTGTTTGGGTAATGGTAACCCCGCTGAGATTAAAAATGCTGGCCAATATACGGCGTGAAAACGAACGATATCTTTGCCAATAATATGAACATCCGCAGGCCAATATTTTGCAAAATCGCCATCCGTATCAGGATATCCGACACCTGTCATATAGGTTGTAAGCGCATCAACCCATACATACATGACGTGTCCAGGTGATCCGGGAACAGGCACGCCCCAGTCGAAACTAGTACGCGAGATGCTAAGATCGTTCAGGCCGCCCTCTACAAAACGCATTACCTCGTTGCGGCGGCTTTCAGGCCGGATAAAGCTAGGGTTATCCTCAAATAGCTTTAGTAATATACTCTGATATTTGGAAAGTTTAAAGAACCAGGTTTCTTCAGCGGTCCATTCAACAGGGGTTCCTTGCGGAGATAATTTTTCCGCACCCTCCCCAGCAATAAGTTCTTTTTCATCGTAAAAAGCTTCGTCTCGTACGGAGTACCAGCCCTCATACCGGTCCAAATATAAGTCGCCGCTGGCTTCCATTGCCTGCCACAATGCGATGCTGGCGGCATGATGCCGCGGCTCAGTTGTTCGAATAAATTGCGTGTATGAAATGTTGAGCACGCTGCACATATTTCTAAAACAACTGGACATCTCATCTGCGAACTCAAGAGTTTCGCGTCCTAATTCGCGCGCGGTTTGTACCATTTTCAAACCGTGCTCGTCCGTACCTGTAATAAAACGTACATCACGCCCCATTAACCTTTGAAAGCGGGCTATTGCGTCGGTTGCAATCGCTTCATAAGCATGGCCAATATGCGGCTTGCCATTGGGATAAGCAATTGCAGTAGTTATATAATATGGTTCAGACATTTATTATCTCGGGAATAAGTTTAGTGCGCTTAATGTTTATGCGTTTGTATCGACGCCAACAGCGTTCCCATTTGCATCACAACGCTTGGTTTATCCAGCGAAAGTGCAACTGCACGCGCTGCCAACGTATTTGCCGCTTCCCATGTATCTATTGCAGGAAGTACGAATGTAGCATCCATGTTACGCGCTTTGTCTGCAATAACTTGAGGTGCACGCCGTAAAAATGCCTCATAACGAGCTTGTGCGGATTTAAGCGATAGCTTGTTTGCGAGAGCAGAACGTATGGCATTATCAATATCTCCTGTTTCGATAATCTGAGCCATGTCTGCTTCCAATAACTCCATGCTAAGCCCAAGAAATTCTAGCGCTTGTCCGGGAGACCCCGCGCCCGCTTGTACCAAAGCAGTGAGAGATACCGCATCTAAATCCGCTGTAACCTGCTCAAGTGCATTACTCATTTGTTCGGTATTCAGAGGATCAAACCGCAGCATCTGACAACGTGATCTGATAGTAGGTAGTAATCTGTCGCTAGAATGGCTTACCAAAAAGAAATATGTACCGGTAGGCGGTTCTTCCAAACATTTTAATAGTGCATTGGCAGCATTACGATCCAAATCATCTGCGGCATCCAGCACAATAGCCCGTTTGTCGGATAATCCAGGGCGTGTTGTTAACCGCATTTGCAAATTACGGATCTGATTAACATCAATGCTGCGCTTCAATTCTGCCGCAGGATCCGCTTCTTCACCTTCTTTTGGCTGTTCTTTGGGTTGCCGCATTATGGTAATCAAATCAGGGTGGCTGCCTCTTGCAATTAGTGCACCATGCTGTGCCATAGGATCGATCAGCATTGCAGCAGCTTTCCTTGCGAACCCCGCTTTACCAAGTCCGCGCAGTCCCGCCAATATCCATCCGTGGTGCAGTTTTCCCAAAGCCATTGCGCTAGAGAAAGTACGCAGATTGTCGTCATGACCAATCCATGCAGTCACAACAACAAGTCACTTAATTCGGCAAGCAAACGTTGGGTAACTTCATAAGGCTCTCCGCCAGCATCAATAATACGTATACGGTTAGGATCAGTTTGGGCAGACGCTCTAAAGCTTTCGTGAACTACATTATGAAAGTCGGCATTTCTTGCGCCAATCCGGTCAGTCATTTCACCGTCGCGTTTTATAACTCGCGCTGCTGCCTGCATTTCAGGTAGTTCAAGCACAAAGGTACGATCAGGAAGCAAGCCCTCGCTACCTATTATATGAAGCGTCATGATATCGCTGTCTTTTAATCCAGAGCCCCCGCCTTGATAGGCCCGGCTACTTTCCAAAAATCTATCTGATATAACCCATTTTCCCGCAGCAAGTGCAGGACGAATAAGTCGTTCTACATGATCGCTGCGTGCGGCGGCAAATAGCAAAGCTTCAGCGCGTGGCTGCCATCGTCCGGAACTACCTGACAACAAGAGCTGCCGTATTGTCTCTGCTCCTTCTGTTCCGCCTGGCTCCCGTGTTACTACCACATCTAGACCTCTTTCGCGCAGCGCAGAGGCGAGAGCTGTTATTTGCGTGGATTTCCCAACCCCCTCACCGCCTTCGATAGATATGAAAAAACCCGCACTCATTATGCACTAAATATAGAAATAAAACCGTTGAAAGCGCGGCCGAAAAACCCAGCGCTTTCAATTGTTTTTGGCGCAGTCAAAGGTGTAATTTGCTCAGAGCCATCGGCCATTTTTACGACTAAGTTAGCAATAATATCGCCCTTTCCTATTGGCGCTTTTATGGGGCCTTTGTAACGCACAAAAAGTTTATATCCCTGCGCTTGGTCTATTGGCAACGTTACCGCAATGTTCTGTGCCGCAGTTAACTGCAAACTCCTATCAGTGCCAAGTTGTACCGGGGCAACGGCAATAAGAGCACCTTTTTTGTATAGTGGCTTTGATGTCCAAGCCGAGAAACCCCAATTCATAAATTTAGTAGATTCGGCAACGCGGCTCTCAAAACTATTCAGTCCGGCCACCACCATCAAAAGCCGGCGGCCTTTTTGAGACGCTGTTCCTGTAAAACAATATCCAGCCTCGTCGGTGTGGCCTGTTTTCAGTCCGTCTGCTCCGGCTACTTTACCCAATAACGGATTACGATCAGGCTGCGTTACGCCGCTCCATTTGAAATCTTTTTGACCATAGAATTTTATGTATAAATCAGGAAAGTCGGTGACGGTGCGCTTTGCTAAGGTTGCAAGGTCGCGCGCCGTGGTGAAGGTACGCCCTTCATCAGGCCACCCGTTCGCAGTACCAAAATGGCTAGATTTCATACCCAGCCTTTTTGCTGTAACATTCATCTCTTTGACAAACGCTGTCTCTGATCCAGCCACACCTGTTGCCAATGTTATGGCAGCATCATTGCCAGATAATGTTATTGTACCATGTAGCAGATTTTCGACAGTCACCACCTCGCCTGCAGCAAGAAACATCGTAGAACCTCGGTTATTCCACTGCTTCCATATTTCAGGTGTAAATTTATACTGCTTGTCGAGCCGAACTTTTTTCTGTTTGATCATGTCAAATACAACATATGCTGTCATCATTTTTGCCATGGAAGCAGGTGGGATCTGATGCGCTGATTGTTTGTCAAACAACACTGCACCCGATGATAAGTCGACCATATATGCTATGGGTGCTATACTTTCATATGCTTGATTGGCTGATGCAGAACTACACACCAAAGATGATACCGCTATCAACAATAATCTATTTTTTTGCATTTATAACTCGGTTGCTTACGGACGTTGTGATGTTCCGTTAGCAAAACGAGTCACTCGCGGAATACCTTAGCTTCCGGATAGCCGCGTTGTCGCGCCGTTGCCAGCCCTCGTTGTGCATCTGCTTCGTTACCATAAGGACCAAAGCGAACACGGAAAATATTGTTATCCGTAGCAACCACGGAAGCGCCAATTTTTCGTGCATATTGTTCTGCGCGATCGCGCGAGTTGAATGATGCGACTTGTACAGTATATGTGCCCGCCTGGCGTGATGCCTTGGTTGCTGGAGCATTAGCAGCAGATGAATAAGTCCCCTCACTTTCCCTTACAAATCGGCCATCTGTTTTTCGTATATCGCGTGCAGGCATAGGTCCGGGCGAAGGCGGCGGCGTTACCACCCTTTTGCTTGGCATGTTTTTACGTGGTGCGTACTGGCCTTCTCTAATGAAACGGCCATCTGCATCGTTGCGAGCCTGTGTATCGGTTTCGGGTAAGCTTGTTGATACAGAGCGCGGTGGAGGTGCAGGTGAAGGCTCTATCGCACGCGGAATCGTAGCAGACCGGGCGTTTGAAGGGCGCGGAATTTTATCAAGTTTAGCACGCAGCACGCGCAACAAAGAATCTGGTGTTTCAATCCGTTCTGCCGCTTTTTGGCCAAGACGCAGAACAGTCCGCTCTTGCTCTGGTGGATTTACTTTGCGCACACGAACCGCCGTAACGCCAACATTGGTGATGCCCAATTGCTGAGCTGCACCCGAGGATAGGTCAATCAAACGATCATTTACAAAAGGTCCGCGATCATTAATTCGAACCAAAATAGTGCGTCCAGTATCAAGCGCTGTAACCTCGGCATAACTTGGCATAGGCAAGGTTTTATGTGCTGCAGTTATTGCTCCCGGCATAAATACTTCCCCGTTTGCAGTTGGTTGCCCCGAAAGCTCTTTTCCATAAAAACTTGCATAGCCCACTTCGTCGTATGACACGATATCTTGGGGCGCGTAGCTTACAGTGCCAATTTTGTAAGGTTCTCCTATTTTTACCGGATAGTCAGAGGCACCACTTGCAACCGCGGGGATCGAAGCATCTTTAATATTTGGACCAGTGCTGTCACTTTGCGTACTTGCGCATGAAGACAATGATGCAGCAAAAAATACTGTATAAAATAGCTTATTTGCGAATTTCATCTGATAGTAACCCCACCGATAATGCGTAAAAATTAGAACAATTATAATCCAATATCACACGATAGTTGCTACCAAGTAAATATGCGGTATTTCCGGCACCATCCGGCTCAATCAATGCAGCAAGCATCGTATCTTTTGGCCAGTACCCGCGTTGCGGCTGTACGCCGAATTTACGCCATTCTGCTATTGTCTTATACTGACTGTGCCGTGCAAATACCCGCTGACACCGTGGTGATACGGTGCGTGATACGATCGATTGGCGGTTAAGTGATGCAGGCACATTGACGGCAAAGCCCCATTCTTCGCCGCGCCGCCAACCCGATGCGACAAAATAATTGGCGATCGAGGTCATTGCATCGACTTCGTTATTCCAGATATCGGCATAGCCATCTCCGTCGCCATCTTTTGCAAGACGAAGATACACAGATGGCAGGAACTGCGGCTTGCCAAGCGCCCCTGCCCAGCTTCCAGTTATAGCATATTGCGGCACGCCCTTATCAATCATTTTAAGCACAGCGATTAATTCAGCCTCAAACAACGAACGGCGCCGCCCTTCATATGCAAGTGAAGCTAAAGCTTCTGGTGCATTGTAATTCCCCGTTATTTTGCCATAATAGGTCTCATTACCATAAATCGACAGCATCATTTCTTCGGGAACGCCGGTTTCTGTCTCAATGCGTTGCAGCATTGGTCTCAATTGCACATATTTTGCCCGCCCGCCGTTGATACGTGCTACATCCACATGTGCACGGCGATATGGAGCGAAATCAGGAATTGGTTTATTTGGGTCGGTCTCAGGTTGACTACGATCAAGGCGAACAACTGCGGCATTATAATTTAATGATTTCAGCACACGGTCCGCCGTTTCTGCCCGAACGCCTTGCGCTACAGCGGCAGTGCGGACTTGCATCAGATACTGCCTAAAATCTGGTGCTGAGGTATTTTGAGCATTCGTAGATTGCGTTAAAGCTAACACGCTGAACGCGACAATTATTCCAAAACGCATATTTTTTGATTTCCAAGAAAACACCAAACACCTCTAATTTCTGTCAATAAGTTACATTGGCACATTATGCTGCATTTGTGAAACCTTGCCTGACATTTAGGTAAGACAACATTGATGAGTAAGATAACAATATCTATACTTGATATTAACCAGCCTGGCGGATAAGCGGCATAGGGATAGTATGCTATGCATTACCTGCGGACAGGTGGCCGAGTGGTTTAAGGCAACGGTCTTGAAAACCGTCGTGGGTGGAAGCTCACCGTGGGTTCGAATCCCACCCTGTCCGCCAACTGCCTATATTTCACTATTCCCAAACATTCAAAAAAGCATGTATTAGCAACGGCTTGTTATATTTCCTTGACTTCCACTATCCCCTTATGTTCCTGTATAGCCACACTGAAAGTGGGGTAGATTTGAGGGTAGATGGTTTTTTGCCTTTTCAATCTACCCCACTTTATCGCTGTAACCCGCATAGAACGTAGCGTTTTGGCGTGTTAAAAATTCATATTGGGGATTGATTGGATGGCTTTGACAGATACGGCACTGAAAAAGCTTAAAGCGGGGCCTAAGGTTTCCAAGATATATGACGCAAAGGGTTTGTATATCGAAGTCGCAATGGGCGGCGGCAAGCTATGGCGATATCGTTACCGATTCGATGGTAAGGAAAAGTTGCTTGCATTGGGCAGCTATCCTGAAACGCCTTTGATACAGGCCCGTGCCAAACGTGATGCAGCGGCGCGGCAATTGGCCAGCGGCAAAGATCCAGCACATGTTCGCAAAATGGATAGGCTGGCGGCAAGTATTGCAGCGGGAAGTACAATGGCAACCGTAGCGAACGAATTTATCGAAACCCGTATGGCGGATAAGGGACATCGTACCATTGCATCGGCGCACTTGATGCTTAGTCACCTTAAGGCTTTGCATAACCGCCCTATAGCCGAAATTGAGCCTGTCGAGTTGCTGGAACAATTGCGCAAGATTGAACGGCGCGGCGCACTTGAAACCGCAAAGCGCGTTCGGTCGTTTGCCAGCCGCGTGTTTCGTTTCGGTGTAGCAACGGCACGGTGCAAGACAGACCCAGCCGCATTGCTATTGGGCGCATTAAAGCCGCCTGTCGTCAAGAATAGGGCCGCAATCACAGACCCTAAGCTATTGGGTACATTCCTACGTTCAATGGACGCCTATGATGGAACGGCTGTGGTCAAGCTGGCAATGGCTATCCTGCCCCATATAGCTCTTAGGCCCGGCGAGTTGCGGGAAGCGACATGGCAAGAGATAGATTGGGATGAAGCAATCTGGCGTGTTCCTGCGATACGCACAAAGCTGCGCCGTCCACATGACGTGCCGTTATCCAGCCAAGTCTTAGCGATACTGTACGAATTGGCCGCATTGACCAATTCAGGGCCTGATAACTTCATGTTTCCGGCAATTGGCAAGCATGGCCGCCCTATGTCCGAAAACACGCTTAACGTTGCTTACAGGCGCATGGACTATGACAGCGACACAGTAACAGCTCACGGGTTCCGTGCCACGTTTTCAACATTGGCCAATGAAAGCGGCAAATGGCAACCCGATGCGATTGAAAGGGCATTGGCGCATGGGGACAGCAACGCAGTACGCGGTGTATACTCACGGGGCAACTATTGGGCTGAACGGGTACAGATGATGGCATGGTGGAGCGATTATCTGGATACGTTGCGGACGGGCGCGGTTGTGTTGCCGTTTGAACGAGCGGAGAAAATGTGAGCGATTCCAAGCTCGACCTTCGCGCAGCGTTCAAAGGCCATCCTAACTTACTCGATTATCTTGATGAAATTGAACGCATTGGCAAAGCATTTGAAGGCGAAATTAAAACTTCGAGTAATTTAGGTGGCGATGAAGGCCTTTGTCATTACATGAATAGTCTAATTCGTTTTCATTTATCAGTTGGCAGAGCGAACGAGAATCTGGGTATCAGTCCCACTGAAGCCGATTGCAAAGCTATGCTTATAAAACACTGGAATTTGCAAAAGCGTAACAGGTCAATTTCGCTTGGAGAGAAAAGGGCAATCGCAACGAGAATAGCTTATGCAGATGGGCTTAGACTTGATGCGAGCGGCGAACATGATACCCCCATTGAGGTAGCTATGCTTGTGTCGGCACACATAGAGGTGATTGACCCTTCTAAGACTCTTAGTGAAAATGGCGTGTTAAGGCACTACGCCGTTTCCATTGAGGCAATCAAAAAATCAATTTCAAGGTTTCGAAGTTCCATAAAAGGAGCAAATGTTTTCTGGCTAAATGAAGAAACATTCCAATTTGAATATGCACTAGCTGAAATAAAGCTTTTGAATGGTTTACCTAACCGGACGGGAAGGCCGCGAAAAAAATCAAACTGAAAGTCGTGTCCCGTTTTTTAAGCGTGCGAATCAGTTATTCTTCTCAATACCTAGACGATTTGCGCAATTTCACGCTGTCGTCGGTGGCACGAAAGGAACAATATGACGCAAGAACAAAAATTGATGACGGTTAACCAATTCAAAGAGCGATACAATATTTCGCACACCGCATTTTATCGCCAAGTTGCAGCCAAAAAATTGCGTATTATTAAGATAGGTTCATCGACCCGCGTATCCCTTGCTGATGCAGACGCATGGCTCGCAGGCCTGATAGGCGGTGCAGCATGATACATAACACAAATAATGAAGCCGGATGCGCACTAACGCATTCCGGCCTCGCTTTAGTTACAACGCAGACTAGCAATGCAACACTAAACAAATACTCGCAGGCTAATCGCAATAGCAAGCGAAATAGCTTAGCCTTCGTAACTCCGAATGGCCGTATTGTCATAAGTGCGCGGCAAGAACGGCGTGCATTAGCGGCCTTGATTGCGGCTGGCAGCAAGGGTGTGACGGCGCTTGAACAGGCATCGTGGGCTTTAAGGCTAGCCGCTTACGTGCATACACTTCGAACTGTGTACGGGTTAGTAATAGAAACAGTTCGGGAACCGCATGATGAAGGCTGGCATGGCCGTTATATATTGCATACGCCTTGCCGGATTGCAGAAAGTCAAATGGAAGGCGGTGCGCTATGAATACGCAAACTTTGCTATCCGTTCCCCATCGCGGCGATACAGTGCTTGTCCAAATTAGCGAACTGGACGGCAAAACGTTTGCCAACTTTCGCAAGTGGTATGGCGAAAGCGATAATCTGAAACCTACCAAACAGGGCGTCACGATACCGCTGGATGCGCTTCCTGAACTTTATGCGGCATTGGGAGCATATCTATACGGAACTGCCCCTATAGCCCTTAGGGCCGTATAAAACGGACAGATGAGATCATGGGGGTGGCGTTTTGCGTCATCCCCCTTTTTTGCCCGCAATTTGGCTGTTCCCCCTTGTGCGCTTGAACTTGCGCCGCCTTTTGGGGAGTATGTTCACTAACCTATTAGAAAAATGAGATAATGACGCACTCACACAAAAACCGATTAGCGAACCCGCAAAACCTGCGAAAAGCCAGCAATTGCTTACTTTATTCAAATTGGCACGGCGTTTGCTACTATAACTATAGTTGTACGTGTGCGCCCTCTTGACGTGAAACTGCCATTATTAAGGCATGGCGGCGGGGGTAATCGTGCAACCGCCGTAACCACCGGCCTAACACTGCATCAAGCAACAGGAATGATAAACGCAGCGGCCCGTTCACTGGATTGTAGCAAGCCCCTTACGCGGCATGTGACGATACGGCTGGAGCGGCAAGGCATAGCAGATGCAAACGCGGTAAAGGCCATTGGCAAATTCCTTACATTGCTACGTAATCATGTGAGGAAAAAATTAGGCGGCGACATTGCGTATATTTGGGCGCGTGAACATGGGTCAATAATTGGATGCCATGTGCATATCGTATTGCATCTACCGGACGGTTATAGCTGGCAAGGGCATAGGATGCGGCGCTGGATTGAGCGGATATCAGACAGGCCATATAAAATCGGCACTATCAAAACGACACGTATAGGCGGCACGGCCCGCGCGCATGAAAGCAATCCGGCATTCTACCTAGCAAACTTAATGTCGGTTATCGGCTATGTCGTAAAGGGTGCAAACCCAGATGCAGCGGCGATACTCGAACTCGACCGCGTGAAAGGACAGGGCCGAATAATCGGTAAGCGGTGCGGCTGGTCACAAAATATAGGTAATGCCGGGCGGGGGCGTAAAAAGTATACCGCAAGGGGAGCGGACACCACTTTGATAAGACAAGCTTAGCGTTAACACAGTTTTTCGCCCGCGCGCGTAATATATTATAATATGCGCCAAAGAGAGTAAGTTGGCCGCAAAATAATCACGGGTCCGTAATAACTAAAAACTGCAACGGTATGCGCTAACAAACCGCATTTTTCGGGTGTGCCTACTTTCACTCTCGATGAAACAGTTATAAGTTTCAGATAACAGAACGGCAGTTTTGCTGGCATTTCGCAAATGAACAACTGCAATCTATTTTGAAGTGCCGCTTTCAGTTTCACTTGCACACCTTAGAAGGGTCACTTTGAATAAAGTGGGGTAGATTTGAGGGTAGATTTTGTAATGTGAACTATACTATTGTTGTAATACAATAATTTGATTAACCAATTCGAATCCCACCCTGCCGCCAAAAAATCACGGCTTTATAATTACACCGCCTTTTATCACGTCCGATACAGTTTCCAATAACTGGACGTTGGTAAGTGGGTCGCCTTCGACGGCAACGATGTCTGCGTACCGGCCAACTGCAATCGCGCCGACATCCTTTTCGCGGCCAAGCGCTTGTGCGGCATTACGAGTGGCGGCGCGGATGGCTTCCAATGGGGGCATTCCGTATTTAACCATTACTGCAAACTGTTTACCGGCCATGCCGTGCGGCATAATTGCAGCGTCCGAGCTAAAGATCATTTTGACACCAGCGTTGTAAGCTTTGCGGAAATTGTCGCGTTGTATTTGGCCAATCTCTCTGTCTTTGCGGAGGTTATCCTCAAGCACGCCATTTTTTGCGCCTTCTGCTTGTGTGTAATCTGTATTGTATATGTCCATACCGAAATATGTGCCATTCTGCACAGCCAGTTTTATGCCTTCATCGTCCACTAACGACGCATGTTCGATGGTATCAATACCTGCCTTTATCGCAGCTTTTATGCCGCTGGCACCGTGGGCATGAGCGGCTACTTTTAAGCCCCATTGATGCGCTTCATCAGCGACAGCACGCAGCTCTTCTTCGGAAAGCTGTTGTTGTCCAGGTTCTGTATTACGGGAGAAAACTCCGCCTGTGGCGCAAACCTTGATGACTTCGGCGCCGTATTTGCGTTGTTCGCGTACTCTTTGCCTCAATTGTTGTGGGCCGTCACCTACGGCGATGCTCTTGCGTTCGAAACTGGGCGGATAGAATGTTTCATCACAGTGCCCGCCGGTTGCGCCAATAGCATAAGCCGCAGGTACAATCCTTGGGCCTACTGCGTATCCTGCATCTATGGCTTGTTTCAAACCAACATCATTATAGTTTTGTGATCCCACATTTCGCACAGTAGTAAAACCGGCATTGAGCATATCGCGCGCCGCTTTCACCGCCGTGATTGCCCAGAAACTATCGGTATATTCCAATCCGCGATATCCGCCTATTTCCGCAGGGCTGTCGAGATGCACGTGCATATCGATTAAGCCAGGAAGGATTGTTTTGCCTGAAAGATTGATGTGGGTAACGTCGCTGCCCCACCGCACCACGCGCGCATCTGCGATGCTGGTAATCCGGCCATCTTCACCAACAAATATCGCCGGATTGTCGGTCACCTTCCCAGTCAAAACGTCAACCATTTTATCAGCGGTAATAACCGTATTTTTCGCGTGTGCGATGCCCACATTAAATGCGGTCAATCCCAACAAGCCAATCCCCATTAGCCTTAGTTTTCTGCCTAAGTTGATAGTAAAAAAATAATTTGTTATACCGGGATTTATTATCATTTTGATATCTTACAAAATGTGGAGGGTTTGCATAGAAAATATTATCAAGCGCAGCAAATTAACCCGATACTGGACGAATATACAACCGCGTTACAACAGGAAAATCTCTGCCTATTTCTGCCTCTATATCTCTCACAATACGCTCCACGTCCGCAGCACTGATGTCATCATCAAAATCTGCGCTAATAACCGATACGATTTGATCGGGCGCATGATGTACGGTTAGAACTTCGTGCACTTTGGTTACGCCTGCATGGGCTTCAGCGCTGATGCGAAGGGCTTCCACCATAGCAGGATCGGCGCTTTCTCCGATTAGCAGACCCTTTGCCTCTATCACAAGCAACATGGCAATCGCTGCGAGCACCAATCCAATCAATATTGATGCCACGCCGTCCCAAACCGGATTGTCAGTCCAATGACTAAGCACGATGCCCAATGCGGCAATAACAAGACCGGTAAGAGCACCACCGTTTTCAAGCAACACGATAATCGTCGGCGCATCCTTTGATGATCGGATGGCTCTAAGCAGGCTTTGTTTGCCACGTGTAAGATTAAATTGCTTCAATGCTTCCCATGTAGACCAGCTTTCAAGCGCAAACGCTATACTCAACACGATATAGGCGACAGCCGGATCCGTGCCCTTTTCGGGATGCAGAACATGCAATATGCCTTCATACAACGCAACGCCCGCACCAAGCGAAAATACCAATATCGCAACGACAAAGCTCCAAAAATATAGCTCCCTGCCGTAACCCAAAGGATGCTTGTCGTCGGCTTTTTTTGTTGCTCGTTTGCTGCCGTAAAGCAGTAGAACGTGATTGGTACTATCAACTAAGCTATGCACGCCTTCTGTTAGCATAGCGGATGATCCTGTAATCCCCGCGGCAACGAATTTTGCGATCGCAATCCCGACATTGGCAGCAAGAGCGGTTATGATTACGCGGTTTGAGCCATCAGACATATAAGTTCCCTAATCTAACCCATTGTTATTATTTACAATAAAACAGATAGTCAGCTAAAAATGAATTGCCTTGCCATATGCAGATAATACCGCCTCATGCATCATTTCGGATAATGTAGGATGTGCAAATACAGTGTTCATATAATCCGTTTCCACCAGCTCTGCGGTTTTGCCAACGACATATCCTTGGATCAGCTCGGTTACTTCTGCGCCCACCATATGCGCGCCCAATAGCTCGCCCGTTTTGGCGTCAAATATGGTTTTGATAAATCCGTCTGCTTCGCCCAATGCTATTGCTTTACCGTTGCCGACAAATGGGAAGCCGCCAACCTTTAGCTCATATCCAAGCTCTTTCGCCTTAGCTTCGGTCAGGCCAACGGATGCGACTTGCGGGTGGGAATATGTGCAGCCTGGGATATTGCGCACATCCATGGCGTGCGGATGCACGTCTTTATTGCCCAGCGACTGTGCGATCGCTTCGGCGGCGAGAACACCTTCATGGCTGGCTTTGTGCGCGAGCCACGGCGGCGCGGTGATGTCGCCAATCGCGTAGATACTGGGCACATTGGTACGGCACATCGGATCGGTTTTGATATGCCCGCGCTCCGTTTCAATCTTTAGCGCCTCCAGCCCGACATTCTCGCTATTGGGCACTATGCCGATGGCAACGATGCAGTGAGTGAATTCGTGGGATGCAGATTTACCATCCTTGGTTTTGATAGTCGCAGAAACGCCGCTGTCTGTAGACTTCAAAGCATCCACTCCTGCCCCTGTAAGGATTGTCATGCCCTGTTTGGTCAGGGATTTTTCAAGGAAAGCCGATACTTCTGCATCTTCGACAGGAACAATACGGTCCATCATTTCCACAACGGTCACCTCTGCGCCCATGTCGTTGTAGAAGCTGGCAAATTCGATCCCGATTGCGCCCGATCCGATAACGAGCAGCTTCTTTGGTATTTCGGGTGGCACCATGGCGTGACGGTATGTCCAGATACGTTTCCCATCGGCAGGCGCAAACGGTAAATCACGCGCGCGGGCTCCAGTGGCGATAATGATGTTCTTGGCGGTTAGCTCTTCGACTTTGCTGTCCTTTGTGACGGTTAGCTTACCGGGCGCTGTGATCATGCCGTCGCCCATATAGACAGTGATCTTGTTCTTTTTCATCAGGTGCCCAATGCCCTGATTAAGCTGCTTTGCGATACCACGTGATCGTTTGACGACCGCGCCCAAATCCGCGCTGATCCCTGTAGCAGTCAGACCGTAATCTCCCGCATGCTGCATATAATGAAATATCTCCGCCGAACGCAGCAACGCCTTGGTCGGGATACATCCCCAGTTCAGGCAAATCCCGCCAAGAGTTTCGCGTTCAATAATGGCGACGGATAAGCCCAGTTGCGCAGCACGAATGGCGGCAACATACCCGCCGGGGCCGGAACCAAGAACGATGAGGTCGTAGTTAGTCATGTGAACAACTTTCTAATTCCTCTCCCCT
>JAYWFI010000117.1:0-10755 GCA_043778865.1 Sphingomonadales bacterium | reverse complement strand
TAATTCGACATAACCAAGAGCGAAAGGTTCAAACGCCTCTGGGCCGGTATACGGAGGAGATTTGGGACGAAAACCTTGTATGGTCCATGACCATAATGTGCCACCCCGTGATAATGAAACCGCTATGTAATTATGCGCGGCATCCCCTTGCGGCATAGGGAATATGATTTCGCCGGTTTCAATATGACGCGCACCAATCAACCTTGGTGGATCCTCATCGGTCCAAATCCCCACGGCAAGTGGTTTAAGATCAGCCACTGTCATGCTGCCTTGCAAAACCGGGCATAGCCCGATTGCGGATCACCAAAAAGCCGCGATAATAAGATTATACGTTTCAGGCCGTGCCCAATATTAATGTCATCGGACACCCCCATGCCGCCGTGAAACTGAACGGCCTGATGCGCTATCCAGTGAGCGTTTTCGCCGATCATAGCCTTAAAGCCCTCTATTTGCCCGCTGCGATCTGCAGCTGGCACGAGCAAAAGGCGCAGCAGCCCAGATTGCATCTGCTCCAACTTATCATAGCAATCGACCATCTTATGCTGAATGACCTGAAATTGGCCAATAGGCTGCCCGAATTGTTCGCGGGTGCGGACATATTCCAACGTGTCGTCAAACAGCTTTTGCGTGATACCTACCATCTCCGCCGAAGCAGCAAGCCGTGCTTCATCGATTGCGGCATGTAGCCTTTCCTCACCGCCGGGCAATGCGATAGCCGGGCTGTTATGCACCGATAGCACGGCTGCTAACCCGCCATCTGCAACAGGATACTCTTTCACCGATACGCCTTGCGCGCCGCGTTCTAAAAGGAACAATTCTGTTTTGCCGTCCAACTTTGCAGTGACAATGAAGTGGCTGGCAATCGCACCATAAAGGACAAAATTCTTCTCGCCTGTCAAAAACGCAGGCCCATCTGTAGTTTTTGCAGTGGTCATTTCGGCATTCAAAACATAACGCTGTCCAGGTTCTGCAAATGCAAAAGCGCATAGCAGTTCTCCGGCGACAACGGGCGCACAATACTCTGTGCCGGCAAGAAGCTTTGCTGGCAAAAACCCGCATTCCAACCACGGGTCAAAACATAGTGCTTGCCCCAATGATTGGGCCACCACGGCGCAATCTGTTTGCGAACCGTCTATGCCGCCATCAGCCTCAGATGCTGTCACCGCAATTAAGCCTGCGTCTGCAAGCTCTTTCCAACGCGCAGGATCAAAGCCCCCCGGCATTTTGCGAACACGGTGACGCTCCGTAACGGTCACGTCTTTCATAAAGCGCTCTACCGTATCTTTGAATAGCTCTTGGCTTTCATCCAAGTCGAAATTCATGCTATTTTTCTGAAGCTTATTGGAACAGCGACATAGCCGCGCAACAACATATTGGGTGCCACAACTAAATCTGTACCCGGCGGGATTGCGATATCATCAAGACGGGCAAGGATTTCCTGAAATGCAACCGTCATTTCTTTGCGGCTCAGCATATTGCCAACGCACATATGCGGACCTTTACCAAAAGCGAGATGTGTACGCGCGTTAGGTCTTTCTGGATCAAAGCGGTCTGGGTCGGGGTATTTTGCCGGATCGCGGTTGGCCGCGGCATATCGCAGCATGATCATCGACCCGGCCTTCATTTCATGATCACCCAACATGCAGTCTTTAGTCACCACGCGCCACATGGCTGCCGTTGGCGTATCAAGGCGGAGGATCTCTTCCACCATATTGGGGATCAAAGCGGGCTGCGCTCTTACTTTGACCTGTATATCGGGATTTTGCGCCAGATGAACAATACCGCCCGCCAGCGCATGTGTAGTAGTTTCATTGCCCGCAACCATCAACTGCTGCGCAACCGACATAATCTCTGCGTCATCAAGCGGCGCTTCGCCTTCGGCGTAGGCATTTACAATGTCAGACAGCAGATCATTTGTTGGCGAGAGCCTGCGCGCATCAATCTTTGTTTTCAGAGCTTTTTGAAAATCGACAACTTCGCGCGCACATTCCAATTCGCGTTCGCGGGTCATCATTTGCCCCAGCCGGTCGGCAAAGGCATCTGTCCAACGCTTTACATTCGCTTGTTCGGCCTGTTCAAAGCCGAGCTGCTCACAAATAATCTGAACGGGCAAGGATACCCCGAATTCAGCAACAAATTCGCACGCGCCGTTGTCAATGAAACCATCAATCAACGCGATTATTTTTGCGCGCATTCCGTCCTCTAACGCGTTTACGCGCGGCATTGAAAAGGCCAAATTGACGAGCTTGCGAAACCGTGTGTGAACCGGCGCATCGGCGGTAAGCAATGTATTTACCTGCGGCCATCCTTGCGCCAAAATCTCGGAGACTTCGGTGTCTTCTGCGTGCGCACCTTGCAACGCATCCGTTATTGCATTTGAGAAATCTTCGGGGCGGGTAGTGACTTCGGAACATAACGCATAAGTCATAACAATTTTCATGCCAGTGCCCGGAATATCCAGCACCGGAGCATTCGCATGGGCCCACTGGTAAAAAGGAAATGGATTTTGCAAAATTGCAGGATCCATTAAATTGGGCACCTCGATTACTTCGGTCATTTAAATTCTCCTTCGATTACCAATGCCATGACAAGGGTTCGTTTTCGATGCACGATTTTGTTAGGACAAAGGTGCAGATACCCGGCAATGCTAAAAGTAATTTCTCGTTGTATACATTTAGTACGTTAGCATTCCCTCGATTGTAAACGACTGCCATTTTTAGGGGGGGTAATTGTTACAGGTAAAACCCTTCACACGCTTTTTTGATAGCTGATTTTTGCCCGTTAAATATGCAAGATGTTACATGGGCAAGCAGGAGGGTTACCAATGATACAAACTCGGCAGTGGATTTTGAACGGACATCCGCGAGGGCGACAGATTGAAACTGGTGATTTTAAACTAGTGACCAATAAGCTTCCAGCTCTGCAACCAGGCGAGATGCTACTGCGCACTTTATACCTTGGTTTTGACCCGGCGCAAAAAGGCTGGATGGAAAATATCGCGGATTATGTGGCTCCCATGCACATTGGTGATGTTATGCGCGGTTCGGCTATTTTGGAGGTTACCGAAGCCAATAACGGCAAATACCCTGTTGGTACGATACTGGCAGGCACGTCCACATGGTCGGAATACCGTATATCCAACGGCGATGGCCTGACGCCTTGCCATCCTGCTTTGCCGCCAACATCTATGCTTTCAATTTTGGGCACGACAGGCATGACGGCATATTGCGGACTGTTTAAGGTCGGGCAGCCGGTTGCAGGCGACACGGTGGTCGTATCCGGTGCAGCAGGGGCGACAGGCTCAATCGTTGGACAACTTGCCAAACTTGCGGGTTGCCGTGTCATCGGTATCGCAGGCGGGGCAGATAAATGTAAATGGCTAGTTGACGAAGCAGGATACGATGCGGCCATTGATTATAAGTCTGATATTGTAAGAGAACGACTACATGCGTTGGCGCCCGGAGGCATTAACGTCATATTCGATAACGTTGGCGGCACGATTTTGAACGATATGCTTGGGGAAATTGCGACGGGCGCGCGCGTGGTAATTTGCGGCGGGATCAGCCGGTATGAAACAGGTAAGCTACCTAAGGGTCCTGAAAATTATTTTAATTTAGTGTTCCGGCGCGCCCGAATGCAAGGCTTTATCGTTATTGATTGGATAAACGAATTCCCCGAAATTCGCGCGCGCCTCGTACGTATGATTGAGGCTGGGCAGCTCACCTACCGAGAGGATATTCAGGAAGGTTTCGAAAACGCGCCCGCCACGCTGCAAAGGCTTTTTGTGGGAGCCAACAAGGGCAAGCAGATCCTCAAACTATAGGTCTGCTCTTGCGCCGTGTATTTATTGCCGTTCCATCTTATGCCCATGCTCTGGTAAAACGAACCAATCTTGGCCGCTGCTGGTCCAAAAATGCACCGACGGCGATATTCCAGACCTATCATCAAGCGTACCTGCCTTAAGTATGCGGATACCTGCGGATTGCATGCCGGATGATTCGGATAGGACGGGCGATCCGCATTTTGCACAGAATCGGCGAGATAACGCTTGGCCGCTTTCGCCGCTGTCTTCATAATCTGTAAGGTCGCCGGAAATTTGGATCGAATCATACGGGACGATAGCGACAACGGATACGGCGGAGCCGGATTGTTTCTGGCAGTTTGCGCACTGGCATGTGCCGATCATTTGCGGCGGCCAAGCAACTGTATACCGCACCGCGCCGCACAAACAGCCGCCTTCGCGCTGCTTTTCTAGATCGTTATTCATAATCCATTCTCCAATTTGTTTCTGCAAACCACGCGATGCGGCATAAACTGCATACCGCAAATCTATAGCAAGCACTTTTTTGCAACCCCCATCTTTTTTGGGAATACACGCGCCGTATTTAATCCGGCATAGTCCTGCGAAACATCCGAGTGGAGAGAAAGCATGGATTTAGGCCTTAAAGGCAAAAAGGTCATCATGAATGGCGGTTCGCACGGTATTGGCTTTGCGGCGCTTAAGACATTTGCAGCCGAGGGCGCGGATGTGGCTTTCTTTTCGGGTAATGCAGACCGGTTGGGCACGGCGCGCGATGCAATTGACGCCGCAGGTAGCGGAAAAGTATTTGCCGAAGTTTTCGACATGAGCAACGATCCTGCTGGTTATAAGGCATGGCTTACGAAAGCGGTTGCTGAATTGGGAGGCTGCGATATTTTTGTACATACCGCCAGCACATCTGGTCAAAGCGCTACAGGTGATTGGCAGCGCACATTGGATATGGACATCATGGGCGCAGTGCATGCTGCCGAAGTTTTAACCGGACCGCTGACCGAGTGCAAATCCGGATCGATAGTCCTGATGTCATCAACGGCTGCTGTCGAAACATTCATTGCGCCGCAAGCGTTCAATGCCATGAAAGCCGCGCTCATTACCTATGGCGCACAACTTGGCCAAGCGTTGGCGCCGATGGGCATCAAGGTCAATTGCGTGTCACCGGGCGCAGTCGAATATCTCGGCGGAAACTGGGAATGGATCAAAGAAAATATGAAGGAATTTTATGACGGCACCTTGGCGCAAATAACGATGGGCCGTTTTGGCGAACCACAAGAGATCGCCAACGTTATCGTCTTTGTCGCAAGCCCTGCCTGTCCTTATATGACCGGCACCAATGTTGTTATTGACGGCGGCTTGACCAAGCGCGTCCAATTCTGATTGGATATTTTTATGAAGCTCTATCAATCTTTTGGCCCGAACCCCCGCGTGGTAACGATGTATATTGCCGAACGCGGCCTTGATATCCCCCGCGCCTTTTTGGATATCCAAGCGGGTGAAAACCGAACGCCTGAAATGTTGGCCCTCAATCCATCGGGCGGTACTCCTTTTCTGGAAACAGGCGGCGGAATTACGTTGCCAGATAGCCTTGCGATATGTGAATACTTTGAGGATTATTTCGGCAACTCTGCGCTATTGGGCGAAACAGCGGCTGAACGGGCGCAAACCCAGGCGATGATGCGGCGGATCGATCAATCGGTTATTGTGCCCATGTCCAACGCCTTTCGCAGCGCGGAAGGCCTTGCAATGTTTCAATCACGCATGTTTTGTTGCCCAGAGGCAGCAGAGGGTAACAAAGCCTATTGCCGCGATGGCTTGATACAAATTGAGAAACAGTTTGGCGATGGCCCGTGGCTGCTTGGCGAACGTTTTAGTTTGGCTGATATCATGCTGTATTGTTTTGCCGATTTTGGCGGCATGGTTGCGCAGCCATTACCCAGTGAATGCAGCAAACTTAGCGAATGGACAATCCGCGTTCGCGCACGTGGCAGTGCCGAAATCAGCGCAAATCCCCAAAATGGACTTTGATAATTAAGGAGCAGATTATGACAATCGAACGGGAAAAATTGCTCGATATATACACGCGCACAATGAAGATCGCGCGCTTTGATGAAAAAATGCGCAGCCTCATCATATCAGGTAAACTGGCGACACTATACTATACCGTGCGCGGGCAGGAACTGGTTAGCGCGGCGATGATGGCGGCGGTGAATACCGATGACTATATCGTAACTACTTACCGCGGTCAGCACGATCAGATCGCCAAGGGTATACCGATTAACTTGCTGATTGCCGAAATGGCAGGGCGTGAAACGGGTACATGTAAAGGCAAAGGCGGATCAATGCACATCACCCATCCTGAAACCGGGATCATGGTGACAACGGGCGTGGTTGGTTCCGGCCTGCCCATTGCCAATGGCTTTGCCTTAACCTCCCAAAATCGCGGCGACGGAAAGGTTACCATCGTATCGTTCGGTGACGGCGCGACCAACATTGGCGCGTTTCACGAATCGATGAATATGGCGCAGTTGTACAAACTGCCTGTTGTATTTTTCTGCCAGAACAACCGTTACGGCGAACATACTTCTTTTGCCGATCACACCGATGTGGATAGCATCGCAACGCGTGCTGCCGCTTATAATATGAAGGCAATTCATGTTGACGGCAACGATGTGATCGCCATGTACGCCGCCGCTGCCGAAGCGGTGGAACATGCCCGTTCGGGCAAAGGCCCCGTTCTGTTAGAGGCGATGTGTTACCGCATGATGGGGCATTTCTTTGGCGCGGATTTCTCTTATATGCCTGCTGAGCACATAGAAGAAATGCAGCGCGAAGACCCGCTGCCCAAATTGCGAACGGTTATGCTCGATTATCAATTTGCCGAAGCAGAGCTGGATACCATCGTTGCAGGCATCGACCAAGAGATTGATGACGCCATTGAATTCGCTCTCGCTAGCCCTTTTCCAAGTACGGACGAGCTAGCCATTGATGTGTTTGAAGAAAAAATTGAAGAAGGGATGTACGGCGCATGAGCAAGATCAATATGGTACAGGCGCTGAACCGCGCAATCGATGAAGCTATGGCCGAGGATGAAGGCGTCATCCTGCTCGGCGAGGATGTTGCGGCCAAACAGGGCGGCGGCGTGTTCAAAATATCCTCTGGCCTCACCGAAAAATACGGCGAAAACCGCATTCGTGCAACTCCGATTTCAGAACAAGCTATTGTCGGTGCCTGTGTTGGCGCGGCGCTAGCAGGGTTCCGGCCAATCGCAGAAATAATGCTAATGAACTTTGTCACCGTCTGTATGGATCAGATCGTAAATCATGCTGCAAAATTGCGTTTTATGTCGGGCGGTCAAACCAATGTGCCGATGGTAATTCGGACGACAACGGGCGTGGGCGTAGGCTTTGGCGGGCAGCATTCCGATATGTTGGAGGTTTGGTTCGCCCATGTTCCCGGATTAAAAATCGTCACGCCGTCCAATGCCGCCGATGCGCAGGGCCTAATGCGGGCGGCCATCGCTTGCAATGATCCCGTGATCTTCATTGAGAATATCATGTGCTATAGCATTCCGGCGGACGATCCAGGCCCCAACCATTTTGTTCCGCTGGGCAAAGCCTCGGTTGCGCACGAGGGCAGCGATTGCACGATTATCACCTATGGCCGCACGGTATTAGACGCGTTGGCGGTTGCCGCCGAGATGGCCGAGGAAGGTGTTTCTATTGAAGTGATTGATTTGCGCACTATCGCTCCATTTGATGAAGCCACGGTGTTGGCGTCGGTGCGTAAAACGGGCCGCGCGGTTGTGTTGCATGAAGCGGTAAAAGCCTTTGGTGCGGGCGCAGAAATCTCGGCGCGGCTGAACGAGAAGCTGTTCGGCGAGCTGAAGGCACCTGTGCAACGGATTGGCGGAGCATTTTCGGCAGTACCTATGGCGAGCTGCCTTGAGCAAGCATGGGTTCCAAACAAAGAAGACGTCAAATCCGCCATCAAAACAACTATGAATTGGAAAGGCTAAACGCTGCTATGGCTACCGAAGTACGTATCCCAAAAATTGGCATGACCGCCACGTCCATGACTCTATCTGAATGGATGGTCGAGGACGGAGAGCAAGTAACCAAGGGAGATATAATTTACACGATAGAAACCGACAAAACAGCTACCGAAGTTGAAGCACCTGCGACAGGTATATTGCGGGTAACGGGCGTAGAGGGTGAGGATTACATGGTTGGTACAGTGGTCGGAACTATTGAATAGCGTGTTGCTACAATAACTGACCGTCATCCATCGTCAGCTGCGCGCCGGTGACGTATGCGCTCGCATCCGAGCAAAAGTATAGCATAGCGCCGTCTAGCCCTTCCTGAGGCATTAACCGGTGCCGGGTAAATCCGTGTTCTTGTTTTTTGCCCGCGTCGGTATCGAACCATTCAGCGTTGATTTCCGTGCGTATGTAACCCGGCGCGATGGCATTCACGTTGATCCCGCGGTTCGCCCATTCGCGGGCCAATGTCTTGCATAGCTGGCCAACGCCTGCCTTTGACGCGGCATAGGGGGCAAAGCCGGGCGATGATTGCTGCGCCGTAATCGATGAGATTAGCAGCACGCGGCCATTATCCCGCTTTGCCGCTATCAAACGTTTTGCGCCTTCACGCGCGGTAAGGAATGTTCCTGTCAGATTGATATCCAACGTCTGCCTAAACTGGGCGACACTTATATCGGTGGCTCTGCCATTGCCCTCTGTTCCGGCATTCGCAATAATGGTGTCAACCAAACCAAAATGCGCTTCTGCTGCATCATACGCGGCGATGACCGATGCTTCATCCTGCACATCCATAGCAACCGCAAACGCTTGGCTGCCAATTTCAGCGGCCAAGGCTTGCAATTTATCGGTGCGGCGTGCGGCAAGAACAACCTTTGCTCCTGATGCTGCCAACAACTGTGCAAACCGTGCGCCCAATCCTGAAGAAGCGCCCGTAACCAACGCCACGCGGCCTGTTAGATCGAACGAGTAGCTCATGGTAGCTGACCGTTCAAATATTTATCCATCGTCCGGTGCCATTGACGGATCCGGCTTTCTTGATAGGTTCCCAGCTCAACGCGTTTGTTGGCGGATGCCTTTAATCCCGCCTGTACATGCGGAAGATTGCCCATGTCTTGATCGAAAACGCCAGCAAGCGATTCGCCGATCAAATGACTGGCCGCGGCAAACGGCTCACCTTCAGGGATTAAGAACATCGGCGCAGATTTTGGATGCGGCTCTCCTTTGGGGGTCCGCGCCAAAATGCGTATTTCCATAAGGCAATGATCAGCATCCTTCCATGGCCGCCAACGATATAGTAAATTGGGGATCATCCCGCCCCACGGCGCCCAATTTGGGAATATATTATAGGTCATGTTATCCAGCATTTCGCTATCCGAATATTCGGAGTGGTCATAGCCGCTGGCTGCCGTCATCGATTCTCGGCTGGCATCAGCGAAAACTTTTCGCGCCAACACCGGATCGTCTACTGCAAAGCCGCGCAATTCGTCCGCAGCTAAGCCATCTGCGGAACGCCGTGATTTGCTCGCTTCGCCCCCGCCAATAAAGTCTGACATGGATTTCATGACATAAAACTGGTCTTTACCTTTAATGTGCGGAGATATGGCCGCTGACGCTGTAATGGCCCGGTTCATATGGTCGCCGTACACATCATACCGCGTGTTGGCATCGGCGGTGAAGCCCAATATCTGCGGATGCGTAACAACACTGTGCCACGCTTCCATAAATGCTTCTGACGTTACTTTCCAATTGGCGGGGATGACTTTGCCGATCCAAGCTGCGGTATGGCACTGGTCCAAATTCCAGCGATCATAGTGGTCGGCGCTTGGACCAATCCATTCGCGAAACGGCGGCAGATCAGCATTTTCAGTGACCAATATAAAACCCTGCCAGCTTTCAACCTTCAATTCTGGAAGGCTCATGTCTTTATCGGCAAGATGTTTGAAATCCCAATTACAGGGGATTTCTTTTAAGGAACCGTCATTGTTCCACGTAAAACCGTGGAATGGGCAGCGCAAATTAATCGCTTTGCCGTCCGCTGTTCGTAACTTGCGGCCGCGGTGCAGGCAGACATTATGAAACGCCTTTACCTCGCCATCTTTCTGGCGAACTAGCAAGTATGATTGGTCGTTAATCTCGTAAACAACGGTATCGCCCGGTTCCGGCATATCCTCTTCGCGCGCAGCAAATTGCCAGATATTAGACCACATTTTAGTAGCCTCCAGCTTCGCAAATTCTGGGCTGGTATAGCGGGTAACATCCAATGGATCATCGCCCATTTCCTGCGTTGATTCCGCAAACAAGAAATCGGGCACGCGCCGCGTATCAGCCTTTAGCATATCGGTGTAGCTAATGCCGGGGCAACGATCTGAACGGTCTAAATCTGCTTCTGCCATACTATTCCCATCTGCTAACAAAACTCTCAGTATTATTACTCGATATAACATGGCAGCTTGCACCGCTATCACATACTATCGCATTCAATAGGTGCGGCGCATATTTGGGAGAAAGAGGCATGCGATTACAAGGAAAAACGGCACTAGTAACAGGGGCTGCATCGGGCCTTGGCGAAGCAATCGCTCGCCGCTTTGCAAGCGAAGGCGCTTCCGTTGTGATCGCGGATATTGATGAGGATGGCGGGCGCAGAGTTGCCGCTGAAATCGGCGGAACTTCGCGTTTCGTGCGGCTGGATGTTACTAAACCAGACGACTGGGCTGATGCCATGGCGCAAATTCCTACTGTCGACATATTAGTTAATAACGCCGGGATTACCACGCTTGGTAGCATTGAAGATATTACGCTGGAACAGTTTCGCCGCGAATTTGAAACCGATACCGTCAGTGTATTTTTGGGATGTCAGCATGCAATCAAGGCCATGAAGGCGCGCGGCGGATCGATTATA
>JAYWFI010000116.1:0-1528 GCA_043778865.1 Sphingomonadales bacterium | reverse complement strand
CCCTGTGCATGGATTAATGTCCGGGATCACCGTGATATAGCGCGTATCGCCTCTCATCGGGGCAATAACCGGGCTGGCCGCTGCCAAACCTGCATTGATAAGCAGGTTGCTAAAATCAACAACCGTCCTGTTGGCAAAGCCAGCGGCACCGTTACGGCTCATAAAACCGCCATTGGACAGCTCGCTAAGCGTTGTCGTAATTGCTTGCGGTAATTGGCCCTTCATCATGGCATAGCGATAAGCCTGCAATAATTGATCCTGCCCTGTCTTTGGCAAAGCTTCAAACGCGGCGCGGCTTGCCGGATTACCAAATCGTCACGGAAAACTCAGCGGGTTCATGAGTCGTGCGGACATGGGTATAGGCTTTGTGGAATATCTTGAAATCTTCTGTGCTAATGTTGATTTTCAAGTTTTCGTCCAAGTCGCTGTAAATCGTCATGATACCGTCATTTATTTCCAGCGCATAAGTATATGTTAGCTGTTCATAAGCGTGATTTTGCGGAATGTTATCGATGTGATTAGCAGGGTCATCACAGTAGTGCCCTTGGTAATTTGCAGAATCAGCTAATGCAAAAACACCCGGACAATATTCAGAGCTAACAAGCACGCGATCGCTATCATATTCTATGCGATGTCCAACAGATTCGTCGATAAAATACAGTATATCTTTATCAATATCTCCGGGGCTTCCTTTTCTTTGAACTGAAGGTGTTACATCGGTATTGTCCGGTGCGTCCCAGAACAAATGGATATTCAATTTACGTATTACTCTCATTTTTGTGGCCATGTTGGAAAGGCTTGAACAATTTTACCATTTTTATCTTTGTTTACTGTTATGTAAACTCCACTTGGTGAACGTATAGACATCCTTGTGTCGTTTGGTACTCTTTTACTAACCACACTTATCTCATTTAATATGCGTTCCGGCGTCCATGACGGCGGGAAAAAGGTCGATGGATTGGATAGTCCTGTATTCCTTTTCAAATCTTCTGGAGCATTGTTTTTCGGCACGAAGTTTCCATTGCCATCTGCTACTTTCACATCAGCCACAAAGACTCCATTCGGATCACGCACCGCTGTTGCTGTATCCACCTGCACATTCGGCGACCCTGAATAGTGCGCGCCTGTTCCTCCTCGTGCATTTATGTTACCATTAATAATATGCTGCTGCGTCGAAACAGGCAATGGAATATAGGGATCAGGTGTAAAGCGTGCGCCGTCTACTCTGGACACATTAGGCCCCACCGGTTCCAGTGGCGCGCCGCGTGCGGTATTGGATACGTCATCCACAGCATTAATCGTTGCCGTCGTTTCTGCAGATAGCCCTGCAGCAGCGCGCAGCTTGCTCAACCGCGCCGCAGACGCAATCGCTTCGGGTGTTAGAAGTACGGTAACAAAGCCGATACCGCCGCCTACGCCTGTTTGCCCCCGGCATGCAGCGGTATCATTTGCCCCTGTGCATGGATTAATGTCCGGGATCACCGTGATATAGCGCGTATCGCCTCTAATCGGGGCAATAACCGGGCTG
>JAYWFI010000115.1:0-13885 GCA_043778865.1 Sphingomonadales bacterium | reverse complement strand
CTCCGCCAAGCGCGGCGATGCAGCTGGCCGCGCAAAAGGGCAAATTAATCCACGCGGTGTTTGAACGCTTGCCCAGCGGCGATACAGATGAGGCATTGGCGCAGGCATCTGCGTGGCTCGCTCGTAACAACCGCGCACAACAGATTAACAATGTTGAAATTCTTGGCCACATTCGCAGGGTGATTACCAACACGGATTTTGCTGACTTCTTTGGATCAAACGCTAGAGCTGAGGTTCCCTTGGCAGCAGTGGTCGGAGAAGCAGTGATAACCGGACGCGTTGATCGTTTGGTGATTGAGCCGGGCAAAGTGCGCGTGCTAGATTTCAAGACAGGCCGGAACGTGCCACCAAATGCGTCTGGATTGCCGGCCGCATATTTGCGGCAAATGGCGCATTATGTCGCGGCGCTGGAAATGATCTTCCCCGGTTCGCAGGTGGAGGCAAGCTTGTTGTTTACGCATGATGCAACGTTAATGCCATTGCCAGAACAGATTTTGGCACCGCACAAGCCAGCGTCTATACTTGCGTAGCAAATCTATTTGTATGCCCGCTTGCATGCACCGCGCCGCTAACTTACATCGCATACTCAAGGAGAAATATTATGGCCACCATAGCAGTTACCGACAGTGATTTTGCACAAACAGTATTGCAATCGAGCAAACCTGTGCTTGTTGATTTTTGGGCCGAATGGTGCGGACCATGCAAGATGATCGGCCCCAGCCTAGAAGAAATCAGCGAAGAGTTGGGCGAGCAGGTAACCATCGCCAAAATGGATATCTCCGAACATATGGATACACCTGCAAAATATGCGGTGCGCAATATTCCGATGATGATCCTATTTAAGGACGGCGAAGTCGTCGATAGTAAATTAGGCGCAGCACCAAAAGCGCAGTTAAAAGCTTGGTTGGAATCCAACCTTTAACTGCGATAATCGGCATTTATCGAAATGTAGCCGTGGGTTAAATCGCACGTCCACACGGTTGCACGGCCATCGCCTAATCCAATATCTATGCCAATGCGAATCTCGCTTTGTTTCAGGTGCGCGGCAACAGGGGCCTCATCATAAGTGTCTATGGCACACCCGTGCTGCGCCACCCAAATATCGGCAAACCGGATAGCGAGTTTGTCCCTGTCCGCAGGCTCGCCCGCTTTACCCACCGCCATAACGATACGGCCCCAGTTCGCGTCCTCTCCTGCAATCGCGGTTTTCACCAGAGGCGAATTGGCAACGGACAAGCCGATTTTATGGGCGCTTTCGTTGCTGACCGCGCCTGTAACTTCGATCTCGATAAACTTGGTCGCACCTTCGCCGTCGCGTACCACCAAATGCGCCAGTTGCAGGCATATGTCGTTTAACGCAGCGGCAAACGCATCTGCACCTGCATCCTCAAACGAAGATAACGGTGCATTGCCCGCATGTCCGGTGGCAAACGCAAGTACGGTATCGCTGGTGGACGTGTCACTATCAACCGTGATGCAGCTGAAACTGGCTTTGTTGGCGGCGGACAACAGCTCTTGCAAAAACGCGTGCGTCACGGCGGCATCGGTAAAAATATAGCCCAGCATAGTCGCCATATCCGGCGCGATCATGCCGGATCCTTTGATTATAGCCGACAGATGCACCGTTTTACCGCCCACTACGGCGCTCGCACTTGCGCCTTTCGGGAAAGTATCGGTTGTCGCTATCGTTGCAGCGGCTTCTTCCCATGTACACGGCATAGCTTCAAATGCAGCGCGCAGGCCTGCCTCTGCTTTGTCAAGCGGCAAGGGTACGCCAATGACGCCTGTGGATGATACAAATACTTCGGCTTCATTGCACTTCAAATGCTGCGCTACGCTTCGGGTGATCAGGGACACAGCCTCTTTGCCCCGATATCCGGTGAAAGCATTGCTGTTGCCTGCATTCACAACTAGCGCCCGGGCCGATCCGCCAAGTAAGCTTGCCCAGCACATTTCAACTTCGGTGGAACAGCACACGTTGCGCGTGGTAACGCCCGCCACGCTGGTTCCCTTGGCAAACGTAATATATGTTAAGTCACACCGATCCCAGTCCTTATAATGCGCCTTTGCTACGCGCAGCGCAACGCCGCTAATATCAGCTAAGCTGGGAAAATGTGTGGGTGCCAAGGGAGATATGTTGGACAAGATCGCTACTTTCTATTATTCGAAAGCCAGATTGCACAAGCGCATTACGCCATCAACGCTTAAAATGAGTATTAAAAAAGCTTTCAAGATAGACTAACCAAATAGTTACTATTAAAGAGTATATGACAAGACAATGATTACACGTACTTTCCTCTTTTTGCTGGCAATCGTGACCGGATTTTCTGCTTCAAATGCGGCTGATCTGTCTCGACCTGTGTTGCCACAAGTTGGAATGTCGGCATCTGTTGCTGAAAAATACAGTGCGGCTTTGGAGACATGCGGTAAAGCTATTGCCGCCGCCAGTATTATGGCCCAGCCTTTGGCAACGATAGCTACCACAGCGCATAATAATATTGCCGGCACGCCCGATCAAATCGTTCCCGCCCCGCGTACATACCGTACTGATCGCGCCCGCGAATAGCTAAACGCTAAGCGGGTAACCATTCTCGCTAAAACCCAAGCCCGCGTCATGGCACCGTCATGAACAGGGCAACCCACGCTTATTAACTATGTTTCGGTTCGGCGTATCTCAAATATATCAGCTTCAAGGAAACACTTATGCTCGGCTCAATTGCCAAATCTATTTTCGGATCATCCAATGACCGTTACGTGAAATCTATGATGAAAACCGTCGGTAAGATCAACGATCTTGAAGACACTATTGCGGCGATGACCGACGAAAGCCTGCAATCGCAAACGCAGCAGTTCCGCGATCGGCTTGCAGGCGGCGAAACGCTGGATGATATTCTACCCGAAGTATTTGCGACTGTCCGCGAAGTTTCAAAACGCGTCATGGGTATGCGTCATTTTGATGTGCAGATGGTCGGCGGCATTGTTTTGCACCGCGGCGAAATTGCCGAAATGCGCACAGGCGAAGGCAAAACGCTGGTTGCAACGCTTGCCTGTTACCTTAATGCTCTCGAAGGAAAGGGCGTTCATGTGGTTACTGTGAATGACTATCTGGCCAAACGTGATGCTGAATGGATGGGCAAAATCTATGGCTTCTTGGGCCTTTCTACAGGCGTGATTGTCCCCAATTTGGCAGAGCATGAACGCCGTGACGCTTATGCATGCGACATTACATATGCCACCAATAACGAGCTGGGCTTTGATTATCTGCGTGATAATATGAAGTATGAGCGCGCACAAATGGTGCAACGCCCGTTTAATTTTGCGATTGTGGACGAGGTGGATTCGATCCTGGTTGATGAGGCGCGTACGCCGTTGATCATATCTGGTCCAACCGATGATAAAACCGATTTATACATGAGCGTTAATGCAATCGTTCTAAATCTGGTTGCTGAGGATTATGAAAAGGACGAGAAGAGCAGGAGCATAATCCTGACAGAAGACGGCACAGAAAAAGCCGAGAGATTGCTGGAAGAAGCAGGGCTTTTAACGGGAACGAACCTCTACGATGCCGAAAATACGCTGGTTGTGCATCATCTGGATCAGGCCTTAAAAGCGCAGGTAATGTTCAAGCGCGATACCGATTATATCGTAAATGACGGCAAGGTAATCATTATTGATGAATTCACAGGCCGGATGATGGATGGCCGCCGCTGGTCCGATGGATTGCATCAAGCCGTAGAAGCCAAAGAAGGCGTGCAGATAGAGAAAGAAAACCAGACGCTTGCTACGATAACTTTCCAAAACTATTTTCGCATGTATCCAAAAATTGGAGGCATGACCGGCACAGCGGCAACCGAAGCAGGCGAATTCCACGAAATTTATAAGCTTAACGTGGTAGAGATTCCAACCAACGTCCTTGTGCTGCGCAAAGATGAAGATGATCAGTTTTTCAAAAATACCCAAGATAAATTTATCGCCATTGCCAAGACCATACGCGAAGCTAATGAACGCGGGCAGCCCGTTTTGGTGGGAACGGTATCTATTGAAAAATCCGAATTGCTATCCGAGTATCTAACAAAAGAAAATGTGACACACGAAATACTTAACGCCAGAATGCATGAGCGAGAAGCGCATATTGTGGCCCAGGCAGGCCGCATTGGCGCGGTAACTATTGCCACCAATATGGCCGGCCGCGGTACGGATATTCAGCTGGGTGGTAATTTTGAATTCCGCCTTGAGGATGAGCTGTCTGAAAAGCCCGAAGGCGCAGAACGTGATGCAGCCATTGCAAAGTTAAAAGCCGAAATTGACGAGGAACGCGGGCGAGTGCGCGATGCAGGCGGATTATTTGTGCTCGCCACCGAACGTCATGAAAGCAGGCGGATTGATAATCAGCTGCGCGGGCGTTCCGGCCGCCAGGGTGACCCGGGCTTAAGCCGGTTTTATTTGTGCCTTGAAGATGACTTGCTTCGCATATTTGGATCAGAATCGTTGTTTTCAAAAATGATGAACAGCAGCCTTGAAGACGGGGAAGCGATTGGCGGCAAGTGGCTATCCAAGGCGATTGAAACAGCGCAGCGCAAGGTTGAGGCGCGCAATTATGATGTCCGCAAGCAGCTGGTTGAATATGACGACGTCATGAACGATCAGCGCAAGGTTATCTACAGCCAGCGTGATGAAATTATGGAAGCCGACGCGGTTGATGATGTGGTTGAGGACATGCGCAATGATACTGTTAATGCGATTGTTGGCGATCACTGCCCTGTTGGCACCTATCCTGAACAATGGGATATTGCCGGCCTAAAAACCAAAACACATGAGGTTTTGGGGTTGTCCCCCGATTTTGATAGCTGGTTGCAAGAAGAAGCAATCGAACCAGATATTATCGAGGAACGGCTTGCGTTGCTTAGCGAAGAAAAGTTTAAGGAAAAGAGCGCAGACCTTGATGAAACCATATGGCGTCAAGTTGAAAAGAGCATTTTGTTGCAGATGCTGGATCATCATTGGAAAGAACATTTGTCGACGTTAGATGCGCTACGCCAAGTAATTTACTTGCGCGCTTATGCCCAAAAAACGCCGATCAATGAATATAAACAGGAATCCTTTGGGCTGTTTGAACGCATGTTAGGTGCCATTCGTGAAGATGTAACCAAGACCATCTCTAACAACGAATTTCGCGCAGATGATGATATCAGCATACCGGAATTGCCCGAACTGCCAGATTTTCTGACAACGCATTTTGATCCTTTTACAGGTGATGATGATAGCGATGATCAGGATGCCGGATCACTCGGCCTCATTAACTCGGCCCTGCCAGCGCGTCAGATCGCGGCGGCGGGACCAGCAGGCGTAAACCCCTACGCGGACAACCCGAGCCTGCGCCGGAATGATCCATGTCCGTGCGGTTCAGGAGAAAAATACAAGCACTGCCACGGCGGATTTTGATATTAGAGCTTTACGGCATCCTATGGTTCGAAAGTAACATTGTGCATGCCTATACTTTCAATTGCAATGTTGGATTGTACCTGACAGTGGATGACAGCATATCGCATATCGGTTTTCACCGTCGGGGCCTGTAATCAACGCGCATGTTTTGCAATACAGAAGTAATATGTTTCGAAATACGTTTTGGTGAGACCTTAGTGTGACCTTAGGCGCTTTCCTGCGGGTTTCGCAGGGTTTGAGTTTGGGTAATGTGGTGTGAATAGGTTCATACCAGATCCCAGTTTGACTGTGTTCTTGCGATCATTGCCGTGATATAAATATGGCGACCTAAGCTTGCATCATGGTCTCCTATTTGGCACTGCTTGGGCATGATATTATCCGCGTTTGCAGATACCCTAAAGGCCCGGCCATAATGCCGCTAATGTTGGCGTTGCTGTTTTTTGTCGTTGCCATAGTCTATGCATCTGTGGGTTTTGGCGGAGGTTCGACGTATACGGCGTTACTCGCGCTGTGGGGCGCCGATTACCGGATTGTGCCAGCCGTGTCCTTGGCATGCAATATCATCGTAGTAACAGGCGGAGTGATCCGATATAAGCGCTTAGGCTTGTATGATTGGCGCAGTACATTGCCGCTTATTGCGGTATCGGTACCCTTGGCATTTATCGGCGGCTTAATGCCCATTAGAGAAGCGACGTTTTTATTGTTGCTCGGCGGAGCGCTATTGTTGTCATCGGCTGCATTGTTTATTCCACCTGAAAAGTTGCCAATAAAACGCCTTCCTTGGCCAGCAACCATGATTATATCGGCAGCAGTGGGATTATTGGCTGGGCTATCGGGGATTGGCGGCGGGATATTTATGTCGCCTGTGCTGCATGTAATCCAGTGGTCTGATGCGCGGCGCATATCTGCATTCGCTTCACTTTATATTCTCGTTAATTCGGCTGCAGGCCTTGTGGGCCAGCTTTATAAATCAGGTGCGGCCGCGATGCTACAGCCATTCGCCGCTTACTGGCCGTTATTGGTTGCCGTCCTGATTGGCGGTCAAGTGGGCGGAATGATTGGCTTAAGATTACTCAAACCTAATTACTTAAGATACATCACTGCATTAGTGGTTGTATATGCTGCGTTAAATTTATTATGGAAAGCAGCACATGTCTGAGCGTCTGATATAAACTCTTTTACATAAAGCTTAACTTAAATGGCTCCCCGGGAGGGATTCGAACCCCCGACCAATTGATTAACAGTCAACTGCTCTACCACTGAGCTACCAGGGAACAATGCTAAATGCTTTGAACACTGGCCGTATAGCAACGGAAACCTTAATATTGCAAGTACTCAAGTAACAAATTGTTCCATTGCGATGCGATCATCCAGCGCATGTTCGGGATCAAACAGCAACGTTAGCACTTTTGTGCGGTCCAATGCGATTTCTACCCAAGCGACATCACGGATTTCGCGTTGATCGGCAACCGCGCTAACGGGGCGCTTGCTGGTTTCTAACATATCAAGGCGAACAACATAACGATCCGGTAATATTGCTCCTTTCCAGCGTCTAGGCCGAAAGGGACTGATTGGAGTAAGCGCAAGTAATGACGAATCCAGTGGCAATATCGGTCCATTTGCAGAAAGATTATAGGCTGTCGATCCCGCAGGAGTAGCCACCAATATGCCATCACAAATCAGCTCAGGTATAACCGTACGGCTATTCACAGTGACGGCTATTTTGGCGGCTTGGCGCGTTTCACGTAGCAACGATACTTCGTTTATTGCAGGCACCGTAATTATCTGACCTGCTACAGTGCAGGCTTTCATTGTTAATGGCTTAACCGAAAACGGTTTTGCGCGCGCAAGCCGGTTTATCAAGTCGCTCGCATGCCACCCATTCATAAGAAAACCGATGGTACCAAGGTTCATCCCGTACACTGGAATATCGCGGCGTTCATCAAGCAAGCTATGCAATACTTGCAGCATATGGCCGTCTCCGCCGAGCGCAATAGCGGCGTTAGCATGTTCCACAGGAACAAATTCATATTGCGCACGCAGCAACGCTTCTGCCTCGCGCGATTGCGGTGTGTTTGATGCAAGCAATGCAAGACGCGAATAATCTGTCATCCGCCGGTCACGTTCATATGGCGAGAAAGCTGTTGTGACGGATCATCCATTTGCTGCACAAAATCATGACGTTTGGGTTTAAGCCGCAGTGCTTCTTGCAGCAACCGGTTCACCTCATCGCTCCCTCCATCACGAATTGCACTTCGGAAGTCGACGTATAAATTAGAACCAAGACACATGAATATTTTACCATCCGTTGTAAGGCGCAACCTGTTACAATTATCGCAGAAATTATTGCTCATTGGCGTAATCAGCCCAACACGCAGCCCAAGCGGTTCGGCCCGGTAATATCGCGCTGGTCCGGCGCTGCGGTGGGTTATCGGCGTTATGATATTGGTTTTCAACACGGGCGCGATAAAGTCATCTAGCGCAATATAGTCATCCTTGCGGCCAGGCACCCCGCTGCCCAGTGGCATACTTTCGATGATTGCCAAATCATGCCCTTCGCGGGCGCACATGTTGGCAATCGGTAAAAGATCATCCTGATTCTGATTTTTCAATGCGACCATGTTAATCTTGATCTGGATGCCATAGCTTTTGGCTTCTGCGATTCCGGTTAGTACTTGGTCAATTCGCCCGCCGCGCGTGATCGCTGCGAACTTTGCAGCATCCAAGCTATCCATACTCACATTGATCCGCCTTATACCCGCCGCAGCAAGTACAGGTGCATACTCGCTTAACCTGCTGCCATTGGTCGTAAGCGTTAATTCATCAAGACGCCCTGCATGCACGTGCTTGCCAAGAGCTGCGATCAATACCTCAATATCGCGGCGTACAAGCGGCTCTCCGCCTGTTAGCCTGATTTTGCGAATGCCGTGCGCGATAAATCGTTCAGCTAGGAGCGCGATTTCTTTGTGATCAAGCAAACCTGAATGGGGCAGAAATGTTTGTTTTTCTGGCATGCAGTAATGACAGCGAAAATTGCACCGGTCTGTAACCGAAATGCGCAGATAATCTATGGTTCGCCCGTGGCCATCAATCATATGGCTCGTGTAAGCCCAAACAGCGGTAAAACAAATACGAAATCTGTTGCCGGGTAACAGTTGGTAAGGATATGTTGTTATCGGAGAATTATGAAGATGGGCACGTCACATAAAAGTTCGGCAGCAAACAGGTGATTTCATCTGCACAAAATGCGCGTGATTGGCTCGTAAGCTATGTGGGTACGCAGGGGTCGCCGCTTGCGCTGATGCTGGTTGGTATCCGGGATTTGAAACAAATTAACGAACGTTACGGTCGCATCCGCGGCGATGGAGTTATACAAACGGCAGGCGCGAGGATTACGCATTTTGCCAAGAGTGAGATGCCCGGTTTGGTCATGGTTGCGCGCATGCCGGGGCGTGAATATTTGATCATTGATGCAGGAAGCAGCCAATCGCCGGTGGTACAAAGCACTGCTGAAAAATTGTTGAAGCTATTAACTGCCAATTTTGGCCAAGATGGCGATCCTTTATATATCAGCGCGCGGGTCGGCATTGCGCTGTCGGAAAATCAAGAAAGCGGACTGGATTTATTGCATAGGGCAGGGATTGCGCTTGGTTCCGCCTATGCGCGAAAGGGGAAGAAGTTAGCCTTTGCCTATTACGAAAGCGCAGAGGCGGCCGATATTACCGCTGCGATCGATAACGGCGTGCGCGCCGCCATATTGGACCGGGACATTACCATAGTGCTGCAACCGCAATTTGATGTGCAAACAGGTCAGCTGGTTGGTGCAGAAGCATTAGCCCGGTTGCAGCATAAGGAACTTGGCGAAATTGGCGCACAGCAATTATTTGCCGCCGCCGACCGTACAGATTTGCGGGAAGAGTTATCGTTGTTAATCCAAGAACAAGCCATCGCAATAGCCGCAGCATGGCCGCCAGCCCTAGGTAATCTTCGCCTTGCAGTTAATTTGGGCGCGCAGGAGCTTGACGAAGGATCGGCGGCGCGTATCTTGACGTTATTAGATAGGCTAGGGTTCGCAGCATGTCGTTTAACGTTGGAGCTAACCGAAGAAAGCCTCGTGCGTAACATCGATCTTGCGGCTGCGCAGCTCGAACAGCTTCGCCGTCACGGTATTCGGATTGCATTAGATGATTTTGGCACAGGTTATTCCAGCCTCGCTTATCTGAAAGCATTGCCGCTAGATTATTTGAAAATAGACAAGAGTATGACGCCCGATATCAACGGTACTGGCAAAGAGCGTATCGTACTGCGCGCCATTATTGCGATGGCAAAAGCGCTTGGTCTGCAAATCATTGCAGAAGGCGTTGAGCGCGAAGAAGAGCTCGCTATGTTACGCAAAGAAGACTGCGACTATTTCCAAGGCTATCTTCGCTCTGCACCTTTATCTGCCGAAGCGTTCGAACATTTTGCGCTTACCAGCCATTAGGCAAAGGTAAATTACGTGATTATGCACGTGACCCCATGGACGTGACCCATGCACGTGACTATGCAGAAGCGCGGCACGTAACTATGCAGAGGCGCGCCTTGCGATATTGGCGAGCCCTTTTGACAATTGCAGGCAACCGTTTAAGCGGCTGTCTGGATCATGCCAGATGCGGTTGATAACCAGCTTGCTATCGGGACGCAGCTTTGCAACTTCGCCTAATTTTGCAGTGTAGGCAAGCAAGCCAGGCACATCAGGCGGTGTGTCATCATGGAAACTGACAAGCGTGCCGCGCGCGCCAACCTCTATTTTGGCAACGCCGGCCACCAATGCGTTCTGCTTTATCTGGATCAGCTTTAGTAGATTTTGTGCAGGAGCGGGTATCTTGCCAAATCGGTCCGTCATCTCGGCGGCAAATCCTTCGATCTCATTCGCATCATCGAGATCATTCAAACGGCGGTAAAGTGCCATGCGCACTGACAGATCAGGCACATAATCTTCGGGAATTAGTATCGGCGCATCAATGGTGATTTGCGGGCTAAAGCTATCTCGCGGCCTTGCGATACCATGCGATTCCGCCTTTGCCGCGATAATCGCATCCTCAAGCATTGACTGATACAGTTCAAACCCAACCTCTTTGATATGGCCCGATTGTTCGTCGCCCACCAAATTGCCAGCGCCGCGTATATCAAGGTCGTGGCTAGCCAATTGAAATCCAGCGCCCAATGTATCGAGGTCGCCCAGCACCTTTAGCCGCTTTTGCGCGGTCTCGCTAAGCGCTTGATTGGGCGGTGTGGTCAAATAGGCATAAGCCCGCGTTTTGGAACGGCCCACGCGCCCGCGCAGCTGATATAACTGTGCCATGCCAAAGCGGTCGGCGCGGTGGATGATCATGGTATTTGCACTGGGTATATCAAGCCCGCTTTCGACAATCGTGGTGGACAGCAATACATCATACCGTTTTTCGTAAAATGCGCTCATCCGCTTTTCCACTTCAGTGGCGGACATTTGGCCGTGAGCGGTAACAGATTTGACCTCTGGCACGGCTTCGCGCAGGAACTCTTCGATCTCGGTAAGGTCGGCAATGCGCGGCACTACAAAAAAGCTCTGCCCGCCGCGGAAATGCTCACGCAGCAATGCCTCACGCAGCACGATAGGATCCCAAGGCATAACGTAGGTACGCACAGCAAGACGGTCGACAGGCGGCGTTTGAATAACCGACAACTCGCGCAATCCCGACATTGCCATCTGCAGCGTGCGCGGTATCGGCGTGGCTGTAAGCGTTAGCATATGAACGTCAGTTTTCAGGGCTTTCAACTGTTCTTTGTGCGTGACGCCAAACCGCTGCTCTTCATCAACGATCACTAAACCTAGCCGCTTAAATTTCAGCGATTTGGACAATACGGCGTGCGTTCCCACAACAATGTCGGCGGTACCGTCGGTTAGCCCTTCTTTTGTACGTGATGCCTCCGCCGCTGGAACCAATCTAGAAAGGCGCGTAACTTGTAGGGGCAAGTCACGGAAACGCTCTGCAAAATTGCTGTAATGTTGCCGTGCAAGTAATGTGGTTGGCGCGATGATAGCCACTTGATGTCCCGCCATTGCGGCGGCAAACGCAGCGCGCATTGCAACCTCTGTCTTACCAAAACCAACATCGCCGCAAACCAGCCTGTCCATGGGCTTGCCCGACGCCATATCATCCAGCACCTCTTCGATAACACGGTTCTGATCCTCGGTTTCCTCATAGGGAAACCGGTCAACAAAGCTAGCATACGCACTGGCATCAAACTCTACTACTGCGCCTGTACGCAGCGCACGCAGCGCCGCAGTTTGCAACAGTTCATGCGCAATCGCACGGATGCGTTCTTTCAATCGCGATTTGCGCCGTTGCCACGCTTCACCGCCCAATTTATCAAGGCCGGCGTTTTCGCTGTCCGATCCATAACGTGATAGAACATCGATATTTTCTACCGGAACAAACAATTTGTCACCGCCCGAATAAGATAGCGCGACGCAATCATGCGGGCTTTTACCCACTGTGATGGAGATCAGGCCTTCGTACCGCCCAATGCCGTGCTCCATGTGCACAACCAGATCGCCTGGCGTCAAGGCGGCAAGCTCGGCCAAGAATGCATCTGCACTTTTCCTACGTTTGGCGCGGCGCACAAGCCGGTCACCCAGCATGTCCTGTTCGCTTATCAAAGTCAGGTCAGGTGAAGTGAAACCATGTTCGATTGGTAGGACGACAATGGCAACTTGCCCTTTTGCCGCCATGCCCTGCGCGCTTTGCCAATCATCTGCATCCACAAGCGGCGGCGCGCCATGATCGGCGAGCAACCCTTTTAATCTATCCCGCGCGCCGCCCGAATAGCTGGCAATAATCGCTTTATGCCCGGATGCGATCATATTGCTAAGATGCGCAGATACCGCCTCATAAATATTGATCTTTTGCGCACGTTCCGGAGCAAAATCACGCGCGGCTTGGATGCCAAAATCGATAATATTACTCGATTCAGGTTGCTGAAATGCTGTCATCAAATGCGCTGGTGCTGCTGCAAATCTTGTGTCAAGTTCGCTGCTGGTTAAATACAGCATGTCGGGCGGCAAAGGACGATAACTGCCGGGTTCTTTTGATGTGGCCCGGACGCGGTTGTCGTAATAATCGGCAATCGCCTCAAACCGCGTTTGCGTTGCCGCGGGAGTAGAAGCATCACGAATGATCAGGCTTTCTTCGCCAACATGATCGAACAGTGTTTCCATACGCTCTTCGAATAAGGGCAGCCAGTGGTCCATTCCCGACAAGCGCCGTCCTTCGGATATCGCCTGATACAATGGATCACCCGTGGCGGTTGCGCCGAAACGCTCACGGTAATTTCCGCGGAAACGTTTGATGGATTGCTCATCCATCAATGCTTCAACAGCGGGCAGGATGTCGAAATGCTTGATTTGTCCTGTGGTCCGCTGGCTTTGCGGATCAAACATGCGCATCGTTTCGATTTCATCACCAAAGAAATCGAGACGTAACCCCTCTTCACTGCCTGCTGGAACAAGATCAACGATGCTACCGCGCATTGCAAATTCGCCTGCATCCGATACGGTATCAACGCGGAAATATCCGTTTGATATAAGCAATTCTGCAATACGGTCGCGGCTTATCGTGCGGCCTGCGGCGAGGCGCTCTCCGGTTTGGCGGATACGAAACGGGGTCACCAAACGCTGCGTAACTGCGCCGATGGTTGTCAGGACAAGCTGCTTTTTGCCCGCGCTTTGCTGTAAGGCTTGCAAGGTTGCCATACGCTGCGATGTAATTGCCAGCGAAGGCGATGCACGGTCATAGGGCAGGCAATCCCAAGCTGGAAACTTCAAAATCTCAATTTCGGGTGCAAAGAACGGTACCGCATCGGCAACTGCACGCATCGCCGAATCGTCGGCAGTAACAAACAAAGTGCGTGCAGGCGCCGCGCGTGCCAAATCAGCCAAAAGCAAAGGTGCAAAGCCATCTGGGACCGACGAGAGCGTTAACGGCGCATTGCTGCGTATAATTTTCTGCAAATCAGGCATATGTTACAATTTGCTCTCAAGTCCTGCAGGCAAAGATATGAAATCAAGTCGTTTAAGTGTATCCATCATAGGGCCAGCATAATCTTCCGGCGGTGGTTTTTGGCCGAACCCCCACGTCATGATATCAACATCCTGTTCCTCCAGCAGCCTTTCAAACCAAGCAAAGTCTTCGGCGCTCCATGTTGCATGATAGCTCTCAAAAAAGCCGCCAACCATTGCATCTGCTTCCCGTGTGCCGCGATGTGCGGCGCGGTAACGTAGTTTGCGAATGTAAGCGTCGTTGTCCATATCAAATGTCCTTGTGGTATTGGCGCAATACCGAGTATTAAGCGCCCTAACCATGCGCCCCGATATACTCAATCCGTTATTTACAGAAGTACGCAATATGAAGGGCGTTGGTCC
>JAYWFI010000114.1:0-2331 GCA_043778865.1 Sphingomonadales bacterium | reverse complement strand
TGCGCAGCACGAATGGCGGCAACATACCCGCCGGGGCCGGAACCAAGAACGATGAGGTCGTAGTTAGTCATGTGAACAACTTTCTAATTCCTCTCCCCTTGCGGGAGAGGGAGGGAGCCGCAAAGCGGCGGAAGGGAGAGGGGGTGGTGATTGTAAAGCACACCAGATCGTTTCAGTAACAGCCTTACTCTCTTTCAGAGCATCGCTATTCCAAAATCGCAAAATAGTGAAACCTTGAGCTTTCAGATAAGCATCGCGGCGTTCATCATATTTGCTATCGGCATGTTGTGAGCCGTCAGCCTCAACGATGATCCGATGCTCAAAATTGACGAAATCAACGATATACCAGTCGAGTATAGCCTGCCGTTTGAATTTGTATCCAGACAGGCGTTTGTTTCGAAGAATAGACCATAGCCGCTTTTCTGCATCGGTCGGATGGGCGCGCATCCATTTTGCTCGGGCAAGGAGTTCTTTACGGGATGGCATACCCCCTCTCCCTCCCACGCCTCCGGTGCGGGCCCCTCCCTCTCCCGCAGGGGGAGAGGGGTTATGCGGCAACATAGATATCGAGGACGATTAGATCGTAGTTAATGCTTGTCATTGGTTCCATCCAAAATACTTTACTACTTTTATCAATAACACCGTCAAAAAATAAAAAACTGTAAAGCTTAGGACTGCTTCTACTAAGCCCCAGCCTTGGCTAATTTTTGTCCAAACATCGTAATCACTGTCATGAATAATTGTATTCTCCGCTGCCCAGACAAGCACAAAAAAACTACCAACTCCTGCCAATGCGAAAGCTAAAACGTAGTGCCGCTTAATCAAGCCACCAACCCCAAAGGCTTCTCCACCAGTTCCTTAAACACCTTCATCAACATCGCCCCGTCCGCGCCGTCAATCGCCCTATGATCGAAGCTTCCCGTGGCGCACATCACCGTCGCAATCGCCAGCGCATCGTCAACAATATACGCCCGCTTTTCCCCTGCCCCTATAGCCATGATCATCGCTTGCGGGGGGTTGATGACGGCGTCGAATTGCTTGATGCCCATCATGCCCATGTTCGAAAGGCTGGCCGTACCGCCTTGATATTCATGCGGCTGCAGTTTGCCTTCCTTGGCGCGGGCGGCAAGGTCGTTCATCTCAAGGCTAATAGTGCTGATCGTCTTGGTATCTGCGCCTTGCACGATGGGCGTAATCAGACCGCCCGGCATGCTAACCGCAACGCTTATATCGGCGCGGGAATAGCTGATCAGATCGGTTCCAGCAAAGCTAACATTGCATTTCGGTACTTGGATCAATGCCAAGGCCAGAGCCTTTATCAGCATATCGTTGACCGACAACTTTATGCCGCGCAATTCCAAACTGGCGTTCAGTTCGCTGCGCAGTTTCAGCAGCGCGTCGAGGCGGATATCAACCGTTAGGTAGATGTGCGGCACGGTTTGCTTACTCTCGGTCAAACGGCGCGCAATGGTTTTACGCATATTGCTCAGTTTTTCGATTGTATGCGGAATGCCTGTATCGGCGGTAACAGGCGCGGCAGATGCAAGTGGAGCGCTTAATGGCGCTACCGTGGATGGAATTACGCTTGGTAACGGTACGTTTGATACGGGTGCAGTAGAAATCGTTGCGGCCCCTAGCCCTTCCACATCCGCTTTGACTATACGGCCGCCGGGACCTGTGCCTTTTATGGTGGCCAGATCAATGCCGCTGTCCGCGGCGATCCGCTTTGCAAGCGGGCTAGCGATAATACGGCTCTCGTCTGAAGCGGCTTTTGCGATAACGACAGGAGCCACAGGAGCAGGAGCAGGATCAGCAGCTTTCACCGACGCATCTGTCTGGGTTGCGGGTGTAACGGCAACAGGCGCTTCGGTTTTTGAAGCAGGCGCAGGCTTTACACTCGCATCCTCATCTTCGCCGGCAATTGTTGCGATCACGGTTCCCACTTTGACGCCGTCCGTTCCTTCGGCTACCAAAATTTGCGTTATCACGCCTTCATCGATTGCCTCAAATTCCATCGTCGCTTTGTCGGTTTCAATCTCTGCCAGCAAATCGCCTGACGATACGCTATCGCCCACTTTAACCAGCCATTTGGCAAGAGTGCCCTCTTCCATAGTAGGAGAAAGCGCAGGCATTTTTAGTTCGATGGGCATGAATGAGCCTTTATTATTGTGTCGTAATAAGTCCCGAATAGAGCGCCCCTTTCCCCAGCGTCAAGTCGCTAATGGTTGCAACGGACGCATATTTCGCGCACTAATTTTCTGTAGTATACCAGAAGACTAAAAAGGGGCGTCAAATGCGTACGTATTTGGTTGTAATTGACGAAACGGCTGA
>JAYWFI010000113.1:0-2187 GCA_043778865.1 Sphingomonadales bacterium | reverse complement strand
CGCTACGATGGAGTCGCAGACACTGGTTTGCCAGCAATCTGCATCCCGGCATCCGCCAATGTGGGAAGACCCGCCTCACACAATCAGCCAAGCAGTTTGTGCTTGTGGCCGGGCAAACTGACTTTTCGAATTAGGCCGTAATGTTGTTGCTAGCTTGCTGGTCCAAAGGCACAAACATTGTATCCTTAACCTCTTCCATAACCGCAAATGTCGATGTTTGTCCGACGCTGGGCAAAGCAGAAATAACATCGCTCATCAGTATTCTGTATTCATCCATGTCGCGGGTACGCACTTTTAACAGATAATCATATCCGCCCGACATCATGTGACAGCTGAGCACTTGCGGCACATGTTGCACCGCGTTGTTGAATTCCTCCAGCTTGGACCGGGTCGTATTTGATAATTTAACCTGGACAAAAACCAGATGCCCATAAGAAAGCTTTTTTGCGTCTAATGCTGCATAATACCCCTTTATATAGCCTTCGTTTTCGAGCCTGCGTAGGCGTTTCAGGCACGGCGACTTGCTCAAATTGACTTTGCCTGCCAATTCGACAACCGACAGGCGGCCATCATTCTGAACCGCTTTCAATATGCTCCTATCGATTCCATCTAATTGATTGGATTGCGCCATAAAAATTCCTTTTGTGCTTTGATAATGTAAAATATAAGCACAAAAGACTATGTTTGCATCAATAAACGGCAACACAGACTTAAATAATCCAGTATTATGGTGTGATGAATTATGCTTCGAATATTGCGACCGATCAGCACAGCAAGCAACACCATCCTGTAAGTTTCGACGATATGGCCGATCTGTATGTAACAAATGAGACAGAGCTGGTTAGGTCGCTTGCAGATATGGCGCAGTTATCAGAGGCCGCTCGCAAACAGGTTGCGGACCAAGCCGCTGGCTGGGTCGCCAAAGTGCGAACAGCAGAGCGTAAGCCCGGCATGATTGATGCGTTCTTGCAGGAATATGGATTGTCGACGCAAGAAGGCATCATATTGATGCGTTTGTCTGAGGCGCTGATCCGCACACCGGATTTTCCAACGGCGCAGGAATTGATGCGCGACAAATTTAGCGGCGGGTCCTGGGGCGCGCATGCAGGCCGCAGTTCATCGGCTCTAATAAACACTGCCACCAATAGCTTGCGGTTCACCGCAGCTTGGATTTCCGCAACAGGCGGTAATGGTGCGGCTAACCTGGCGGCTAAGCTGGGTGACCGCGTGCTGCATGCGGCGGTGGTTCGCGGTATGGGCATCATGGCCGAGCATTTTGTGTTGGGCAGCTCGATTGAAAACGCAGTGCAACGTTCAAACGATGGAACACAAAACAGTGCTCTTTGTTCGTTTGACATGCTCGGCGAAGGGGCCCGCACAGATTTGGACGCCGAAGGATATTACGCTGCTTACACGCACGCGGTACGTCACTTGGCCAGTAAGGCACAGGCAGGCGCAACGGTTTCAAGCTCCAATGGAATTTCGGTAAAATTATCGGCGCTGCATCCCCGCTACGAATATGCAAAGCGCGCCGAGTGCATGCCTGTACTTATTGAACGCGTTAAGGCATTGGCAGTGACTGCAAAAAATGCAGGGGTTGGCTTGACTTTAGATGCCGAAGAAGCAGACCGGCTTGAAATCTCGTTGTTGATATTTGACCAGCTGCTCACCGATCCGGATCTTGCGAATTGGGACGGACTGGGCATTGTGGTACAAGCTTATCAGCGCCGAGCGGCAGCAACGATTGACACAATATTAAGCTGTGCCAATGCGGCAGAACGGCGCGTTGCGGTGCGGCTGGTCAAGGGCGCGTACTGGGATATGGAGATTAAACGCAGTCAAGAAATGGGGCTTGAAAGTTATCCTGTTTTTACGCGCAAAGAACATACCGATATCAGCTATCTTGCCTGCGCACGCAAATTGCTAACGGCGGGCCCGTACATTTATCCGCAATTTGCCACACACAACGCACACACAGCGGCGGCCATTATCAAAATGGCAGATGGCAAAACTGCCATGGAGTTTCAGCGGCTGCACGGCATGGGTGAAGCGCTACACAAAGTCATCCAAAGTGAAACAGGTATTCCCTCTAGAGTGTACGCTCCGGTTGGCGCGCATAAAGAATTGCTGCCTTATCTTGTGCGCCGGTTGTTGGAGAACGGCGCGAACAGCTCGTTTGTAAACCAA
>JAYWFI010000112.1:0-11814 GCA_043778865.1 Sphingomonadales bacterium | reverse complement strand
TCATAACGGTAGTAGACAGGCCGACAAAGGCACGGTTTTCAAGCACGCACCCATGCAAGACGGCATTATGTCCGATCAACACATCATCGCCAATGATAGTGGGATAACCATCTGGCGCGCCGGGCGCTGGGCCATCACAATGTATGATGCTACCGTCTTGAATATTGCTGCGTGCGCCGATAACGACACGGTTCACATCGGCGCGAATGACGCAATTGTACCAGATGCTGCTATCTGCGCCGATAGTAACATCGCCAATGATGCGGCAACCCGGCGCGATAAAAGCGCTGTCATCAATCTGCGGCGTTTTGCCATTTATAGTGATAATCGAAACATCAGGGCGGCGGATCATAAGGGTTTCTCCATTCTATATACGATAGTGGGATTATCTTGCGGCGGGTAATCCGGATCATCAAATTCAAGATCAGCGCGGCGCTGCATACCCAATTTTTCCATCATCTTCCACGATGGTATATTCCGGTCCGATGTGAGCGCGAAAATACGAGCGGCCCCAAAGCGTGTAAATGCTAAGCCGGTCACTGCACTTGCTGCTTCAAATGCATATCCTTGCCGCCAGTAATCTTGACGAAGGGACCAACCGATTTCAAACTGCCCTTGAATATGAACCGGAGCCAAGATGTTATCGACAAGTTTAAGTCCGCAATTGCCTATTAAATCGCCTGTATTTTTATGCTGCATCAACATAAAGCCATAGCCATATTGCGCTCGCTGCGCCTCCATTTTGGCAAAGCTTTCCTCAATCTTGCGCGCATCACGCGGGCCGCCAAGATATTCCATAACCGCAAGCGTATTCATATGCTGCGCCCACACCGCCTGATCACCCGGCGCTTCGGTGCGCAATATCAAACGGTCTGTTTCTAGGATGATGTCAGGCACGCATTAACCGCGCTGCGTATGCCGCGTGATAGGTTAGCACGCCGCTTGCCCCGGCACGTTTGAATGCCATCAGGGTTTCCATCACGGCGGCATCGCGGTCTAATGCGCCTGCCGCCGCTGCTGCCTCAATCATCGCATATTCGCCTGATACTTGGTATGCAAATACGGGGATATCAAAGCCGTCTGCTACGCGGCGAACGATATCCAGATAAGGAAGTCCGGGTTTAACCATCACGCTGTCTGCGCCTTCGGATATGTCCATGGCAACCTCACGCATGGCTTCATCGCCATTTGCAGGGTCCATCTGATAACTTTTTTTGTCTCCTTTCAGTAATCCGCCTGACCCCACTGCATCGCGAAACGGGCCGTAAAACGCGCTGGCATATTTGGCGGCATAGGACATGATTTGAACATTATGAAACTCCGCCATTTCCAGCGCGCGGCGGATGGTGCCGATGCGGCCGTCCATCATATCACTTGGCGCAATGATGTCAGCGCCTGCGCGCGCTTGGTTCAGCGCTTGATCCACCAACGCAGCAACGGTGGCATCGTTCATTACATAGCCTGCGCCGTCCACCAGTCCATCTTGCCCGTGGCTGGTATAGGGATCAAGCGCAACATCGGTGAGCACACCAATTTTGTCCCCGTGTGCGGCCTTTACCGCGCGAATTGCGCGGCACATTAAGTTGTCAGGATTGCTTGCTTCGTCGCCATCATCGCTGCGTTTATCGGCTTGTGTATTGGGAAACAGCGCGATGCACGGTATGCCAAAGTCGATGGCTTCGGCTGCACGCGCGACAATACCGTCCACAGACCATCGCGATACACCGGGTAGGCTGGCAATAGGTTGTTCGATCCCCTCACCATCTGTGATGAACAATGGCCATATCAGGTCGGCGGGCGATAAGTGGTTTTCACGCACCATGTTACGGCTCCAAGGCGCAGAACGCGTACGGCGAAGGCGCGTGGCGGGATAAGCAGTTTGTTGTGTCATATAGGCGTACTTAGCGGAGCATACGAAACGGTTCAAACCTTAAAGAGACTACGCAGACACAGACCTCGTGGCCTGAATCTAAAATTTGCTGCTTGTTCCGTTATGCTGAACTCGTTTCAGCATCCATTGCGCAGCTGAGGCAGAGGCTAGATTAGAGATAGACCCTGAAACAAGTTCACGGTGACGATTAAATAAATCAGCCAACTCCGATTTATAACACTGCCGTCATTTACTGCTGCCGGCTTGCAGCGCGCAACGGGGCAAGGCGGTCAATCTCTCTTAGGGGGGCTTGTACAGTTTTACTTTGTGCGGTTTGCATCGATCCCAATGCTTGCCCCGGCTTTATCGTTTTCAGGCCAGCCAGTCGCGCCCGGAAACTGGCCAATGCCTGCCCGGATAATGCTGCACTTTGTGTAAATGTAACCGACGCAGGGTTGATCGCTTGGCCGTTACGATAAAGTTCGTAGTGCAAATGCGGCCCCGTAGATAACCCCGACGACCCAACATACCCAATAATCTGACCGCGCCGAACCGATTGGCCAGCTTGCGCGGCAATACGGCTCATATGGCCGTAACCTGTGGCTAATCCGCCGCCGTGGTTAATTTGAACAAAGTTGCCATATCCGCCTTTGTGTCCTGCAAAAGCAATCGCACCGTCGCTTACGGCAAAAATGGGTGATCCATAAGCGGCGCCAAAATCCATGCCGCTATGCATCCGCCTGTATCCCAATATAGGGTGCATGCGCCAACCAAAATTGGATGTGACAGGGCCGTTTACAGGGCGGCCCATCGCACCGCGCGTTTCGCCAACACCCGATGCTTCAAACCATTGCGCGCTATCGCCCGCCGCCCATTTCAGCATCTGGATCGCTGATTTGCCGTCCCGGTCCATTCCCGCATATACCAACGATCCGGCCTCTGTCTCGCCAGTTGCAGCGCGCCTGTGATCCATTATCATATCAAATTCATCGGTTTCACGAACATTCGATAGGCTGGTACGTCCTGCGATAATTTTAAGGTAGCTTTGAATTGCTTCGGCAGGTGCGCCAGCGGCCCGAGCTGATTTATACAGGCTAGCCCCCACAATGCCGCGAATACGAAGCGGCGTGTTATCAACTGCGATTGATTGTTTAATGAGCCGAAACGATCCGCCATTGCCCAACACTTGCAAGTTAAGATCAAAACGCGCGCGAAATGCCAGCGATTGTAGCGGACGCGGCGCAGTTTTTGAAGGGCGCGCGCCAAGCACGATATCAAGCGGAGTTCCAGGTGCAATACCACCGAGTGTAGTTACTCCGGCAACCATGTTTTCAATGCGTACCGCTTCGTTACCGCCAACACCTGCACGTTGCAAAACGCGGGCAAAACTTTCGCCGCCGTTCATGCGCGCAGTCATTTCTATGCTGGGGCGTTCGGGGCTAATGCCAAGAGAGATTACTTTGTCGTTTGCGCCCATGCGCCGCCCGCTATCGCTGCCAAACGCGATTGGCATGATCATCTGCGCGCGCAGTTCTTCAAACTCAGAAGCAGTGGGTAAAGGTGCTTGATCGCCGGGCAGAGGCCGAATCCCAGGCAGCAATGATAGCGCCATGCCGCATAATAACGTCAGCGTACCTAGTCCGCGAAACCAATCCAGTGATCCAATATCCGCGCCAAGATCAGGGACCCAATCAATTTCGGATAACCGTTCACGCCATGTGTAGGCGGGCAGTGCGCGCACGGGTACTGTTATTGCAGGGGCAATTTCGGTGCTTCCCGGTTCTGCGGCAGCGGCAAAATCCGCTCTTCCTGCTTCAAACACGCACAGCCCTTTTTTGATCGTTTGCGCAATATATATTCTAATAATGATTGCTGTGCAGCCATATGGTTAATGTCAAATGAAGAAATACTACTTTTGTTCGGTATTGCGGCGGAATGTGGAGGTTTACCGATGAAAATGCTACTCGGAATTTTGGCAAATCGGTGCATATGCAACAAAGCGCTTCATTATGGGTACTGCACGCGATATGTGGACATCATGATACTAACTAATATTAGATTTAAGACAGCTATCATATTTGCAACGTCGTTATTGGCGGGGTGTAATTTCATCAACCAAGATAGCGATCGTCCTGCGACATCGCGGCAATTTCCGCGTGCGTTTCGCCCTGTATCCGCGGCGGCGGGCACATCGTTTTCAACCGAGGCAGCGCGCGATAAAGCAGGAGAGGCCAATATGGTGATGGACTGGGCCGGTATCGAAGCGGGATCAACTGTCGCAGATATTGGCGCAGGAGAGGGATATTACACGATAAGGTTGGCCAAACGTGTTGGCGAAAAGGGCAGAGTGCTGGCTCAGGATATTAACGCAGGCGCACTGCAAAGGCTGGGCGACCGGGTAAGCCGCGACCGTTTGGATAACGTATCCATTAAACCGGGCGCAGTGGATGATCCGCGTTTGCCAGTGGACAGTTTTGACCGGATATTCATGGTGCATATGTATCACGAAGTTAGTGAGCCGTATGCCATGCTATGGCGGCTGCGCCCTGCATTGGCCAAGGGCGGTGAGGTAATCGTGGTTGACCGTGATATGCCCACAGATATGCATGGCATTCCCCCGCAGCTTTTGTTCTGCGAATTTCAAGCATCCGGATACCGCCTAAAAGGATTTACCGAACGGTTGGATGTTGGCGCGTACTTCGCAAGATTTGAGGCCATAGGAAAACGCCCTGATCCCGGCGCGATTAAGGTTTGTGCGCAAAATTTAAAATGATACATTTGGTTTTTCGATCACTGTCTCGGCAGATATCAATTTCATCTGTCAAATTAATATTGCTAATCAAACGCAACATCTGAACCAAACAAAAAGGAAATATTATATGATCGGCCGTACGCTCCCAGACGTTACCCTTAAAACCCGTGTGCATGATGACAGCATCGAAGGACCCAATCCATTCCGGTGGCAGGATATAAAAATCCGCGATTTGGGCAAGGATAAGCGCATCGCAATCTTCTCTTTACCCGGTGCATTTACGCCTACATGCAGCAACGAACAATGCCCAGCATTTGAACGCTTATACGATGATTTCAAGGCGGCTGGCGTTGATGAGGTATATTGCATATCTGTGAACGATGCGTTTGTGATGTACCAATGGGGCAAATCAATGGGCCTGGATAAAATTAAGCTGCTGCCTGATGGCTCCGGTGATTTTACCCGCCGCATGGGCATGCTGATCCGCAAAAATCATGTTGGTTTTGGTGATCGTAGCTGGCGTTATGCGATGATCGCGGACGATAATGTTGTAACGAGCTGGTTTGAAGAGCCCGGAATTAACGATGAAGGCGTAGACGCGGATCCCTATGGTGTTACGGCTCCTGAAAACATCTTGAAAACTCTGCAACATCGCCAAGCGGCATAATATATTAAGCACGCGTTGTAATGCGAAGTAGTGCGAAATGCGCAATATGGCGCGGGGCAAACATTGCTTCGCGCCGTTTTTTGTTTAAGGCAAATGGGTGGAAAACGCGCCAGTAATAATTACTGCAAAATTGGCTAAATCCGATCAATCATGGGCCAACGGATTGCGGCGCGCGCATTTTCCGCCGGAACGCAATTTTCTGGATGCCCATGTTACTTTGTTTCAGCATCTGCCGCCTAGACACATGCCAGAAATCAAATCACGGCTGGCGAATATGGCGTCGCAAAGCGTGCGGCCAGATGCTTGGCTAAGCGGTATCATGCTGATGGGCAGGGGGGTTGCTTACCAAATTGAAAGCCCGGATTTAACGTCTATGCGCGAAGAGTTGGCGCATGCGTTTCAAGGGTTACTTATTCCGCAAGATCAGGCTGCGCTGCGTTTGCACATAACGGTGCAAAACAAAGTGGAGCCGCCTGTTGCGAAGGCTTTATATAGCAAACTATGCGCTACGTTTGAACCGCGCATGATTGGTATATCTGGGTTTAGCGCATATTATTATCGCGGCGGCCCGTGGGAGTGCATCCAAAGTTGGAACTTTCGCAGGTAGAAAGACGTAGTTGCGCTTGACCCTTGCGCAGTGCCCGCTTATGGCGCTTTTACTTTGTAGGCATATGCCGCAATGTTATTTGGTACGGCGAAGTAGCTCAGCTGGTTAGAGCGGTGGAATCATAATCCATAGGTCGGGGGTTCAAGTCCCTCCTTCGCTACCAAATTTTTCGGGTAAAGAGAATATCCGGGGGATATTATCCCGAAAAATTCCCAAACGTGAGTGCGGGAGAATGCGTAGCAATCGTGGAATATCCGGGGGATATTATCCCGAAAAATTCTGAAGGTCAGGATCACCAAGCTTGTCCTAACCCTGAGACAAACCTCCCAGTATTTGGTCTATCAGCCACGCTTTTTCTACGGCACCTGCAAAGCTATGTGACGGACTATCAATACTGTGCAGCGTGATACATGGGTTCTCTCGTACTGCGATAAATGCGTGATCGCTCCATGCGCCGATAAATGCCTGTGCGGTGGTGTCCCGTTTCGCGATTAAGATTTTTACGTTTATGCGCGCGCTTGCCAGTGCGGTTGCAATCCTTATTTCAAGACTGGATGGCGGCTTTTTAGCGGCTGCTTTGACAAGCCCGCTGGCCAATTTTTTCAAATCGATCTTGCCTGATATTAAATCAACCAAGCTGTGCGGATTTTTTATGCGGGCCCAATACCGCGCACGTATAGCCGCAGCGTTTGGTGCGCCGGATAGCTCTGTTACATCATCTGTGACTTCATTACTTGCGGCCTCAATTACCCATGGGTTCGCCAGCACCAAACTATCAATACCCAATGCACTAAAGCCCAGTGCGTGATGAAATAACACAAGCGCGCTTGCAGCATCGCAGTTTCCAAAGGCAACAACGCGCGTCATATCCGGGACGGCTGCCCTAAAAGCAATCAGCGCAGCGGCAATATCATCGTGGCTGCTTTCAAAGCCTTCATTCACACCTTCGCTATCGCCCACGCCGCGCCTGTCATACCGAAACACAGGGTAGCCAAGCGCCGCAATCGTTGCCGCTATAGCCGCTTGTCCGGCATAGGCGCCGCTGCGAAGCTCATTACCGCCGCTGACGATTAATAGGCCTGCTCTGGCTTTATTGTTGCCTACATCGCCGCCAGTATCGCCGTCTGCACCTCTGACTGTATCAAGCGTACCGACCAACATATCACCGCCGCAATCAAAGATAAGATGCTGCCTCATAATAGGCCGCCGCTTGCTTGCCTGCACCATGCGTTTACGGCATGCGCCAGCGCGTCTGCCATGCGTGCATCATATCGCGGTTCTGCGCGCAGCCACAACGCAGACCCGTGTATATCCGGTAGCGCCAGTTCTGTTATGTTATCCTGATTGGCGGGAACGGCACTGTCCATATCGGCCCAAAGTTGCCCTGAGATAATATTGCCAGCAAGCAATACTGTTCCCGATAAAGCCGTTTGCGCCAATCCGTCGCTGGATGATGTAATGCCTGCTTCTTTATCACTAGCAATTTGCGTACGGACCAGTGTTTTGATCAAGCTAGCACCCTTAACAGGCGCAATGCGCAACACAGGCAATCCAGGGCCATCATCCAGCAGACATCCACCGCGCAAAGACAAAATATGCGTAGCACCAAATGTATCCGCTGCCCGTGCTGCTGCGCTGCGCCATGAAGCAATGTCTTGCTCCGCCAAAGGAGACATGCTCTCGTTGCATCCCGGTAAATCGGGCATATAGGTCGCAACGCCGTGGCCATCCAGCGCGCGCATCGTTTGCAATATTGTACGCCGCGTTCGGTTCATCTCGTCGAATAATGGCAGTAGTATGAGTACCCGGTGTGCGGCATCACAGGGACCAAGGCGCAAGCATTGCTCCAAGCCCTCAGCGCTGTTTTGTGCGCCGCCGCACGTATAAGTCATATGTTGCAGCTGCGCGTTCACTCTTCTACTTTAGATCCAGCTTTGGGCTCAACTTTCGCTTTTGCGAATTCCGCCAAATTGCCAAAGGTAGCGAACATTTCGCCGTCTACATCGTCATCATCAATGATGATATCCAACCTATCTTCCATCTCGGTTAACAACCCTGCAACTGCCATTGAATCCAGTTCGGGTAGTGCGCCAAATAATTCTGTGTCAGCATCCATCGCGGCCACTTGCATTGTTGATAGGCCAAGCAAATCGGATAGGATGGAGCGCAGTATTGCTTCTGTACGGGTGTGTGTATTGGTCATCTTGCTTCCTTAAATTCTTGTGATGGGCCGCGTAGTTTGTGCCGAATAATATGCGGCCAATTCATGACATGATTGGGCCAGTACATTTCCAGCCGGTACCTTGGGCGCATATCTTCCATCCATTCATGTTTATATGCGTCACTGCCTGTGCCAAAATCGATCTCGGTAACTTTGTCGATATCGATCACATGCTGAAATAATGCAGCGGACAATAACGTACCCGGCGACGCCGCCAAATGACGTTCGTCATGCGCCAATTTATGGATCAGCGCAGTGCCGTTTTCGCATGTCCAAAACTGCGCCGCAACAGGATAGCCATCGATATATGCCAAGCCAAGACGTAGGCATCCTGCTGCGCTTTCTTGTATCGCGAGTTGCCGTAAGAAGTCAGGCGTGCCTTCAGATGGCTTCCAGCTACGCGCATAGACGGTTTCGTAATCTTTCCAGCTGCTATCCTCAAACTCGGTTTCGATACGAATTGATACGATGCCTTTTTTCGACTTACGCTTCAGAGTACTGCGCAGTTGCCCTGGGCGGCTCTGCCAATATTCATCAAAGCTGCGTCCGCCGGTGTGCAAATAGTGATTTTCGTCGCATTGCCGCATGGAAACGATCCAGCCAGTTTGCTCAAACGCAGTGGCAAGCAAAGTTGCCGATCCATCTTCATTGGGTACAGGAGATAGTGTTAAACGGCGGGCTTGCTTGGCCGACAGCAACGCAATCTGCCGCAGCAAAGCCAGCTTGGTTACCTCGTCATATTGGCCGCCAAATATCGGCCGCCACGTGAAATTGTACCAGTTCGCCATCGCTTGATAATGGCGGCCGGGCGATTGTAATAGCGGCAGCCATAGGTCTTTATCATCATTACCGCCACCGCTACCCCCGCCACCGTTACTTTCATGCGCGCGCAGCAATACTGGCTTGCGCGAACGCAGCGCCATCCGGTGCAAGCATTCCAGCCAATCCAGCCGGTCAAACAGGCTCGGTTGGTTTTCTCTATCCAATATCCCGCGCGCAGCCGCCTGCGCTGTCAAAAAATTATCGTGATATTCACCTTTTACTGGCAAGACAAACGCCCCTAACCTTGTTAATCCAATTTGTTACAGATGCCCCAATGACAACAGATATTCCACCATTTCCGCTCGATCACCTTGCACTATGCGGCCGTCCCGATGCCGCAGCGTTGATTATCCGTGGACACTCCTATACCTACAAGGAGTTAAATCTCCGTATCAGCCGCCTTGCTTTTTTTCTGCGTGGTGCTGGGCTTGCAGATGGCGACCGCGTGGCAACGTGGACCGCAAAAGGCTTACTGGCGTGTATAATGCCATTGGCAGCAGTGCGCGCTGGCCTTGTGCATGTGCCCATCAATCCCGTTCTCAAACCTGCGCAGGTCATGCATATCATATCAGACAGCGGCGCAAAGCTAATGATAACAAATACTGCGCGGGCACAGTCTTACCAATCTTCTTCTGCAAAAGCCCAGTGCCAAATTGCCGATGAGAAAACCGTTTTGGAGACGATTGAAGCGGATACAGCAGGGCAATTGCCGGCTCTACCCCCAGGTTATGATTGCGGCCGGCTTGCTGCGATATTGTATACATCGGGTTCGACTGGCCGGCCAAAGGGCGTGATGCTATCGCATGCCAATCTTGTGCTCGGCGCGATCAGCGTGGCGCAATATCTGAACTTGGCGGATGACGACGTGACGTTATGCGTGTTGCCGTTGTCGTTTGATTATGGCCAAAATCAATTATTCTCCACTTGGAAGGCGGGCGGGTGCGCGGTGCCGCTGGATTATCTTATGCCCCGCGATGTGATAAAGGCATGCGCGCGGCATCATGTTACTACGCTGGCGGCCGTTCCGCCCTTGTGGGTGCAGTTAACGCAGCTGGATTGGCCCGCTGCCGCCAGCTTGCCTGTCCGCCGCATTACCAACAGCGGCGGCGCGCTTACGCCCACGCTTGTAAAGCAACTACGCGGTATATTTCCCGCTGCGGATATATACGCGATGTACGGCCTGACAGAGGCGTTTCGCTCAACTTATCTCGATCCCGCTTTAATCGATGCGAACCCCGTTAGCATGGGCAAGGCAATCCCCTTTGCCGAGATTATGGTGGTGGCCAAAGATGGCAGCAGCGCAGCGCCTGGTCAGCCTGGCGAGCTGGTACATGCAGGGCCGCTGGTGGCGCAAGGATATTGGCAGGATGCAGAACGTACGGGTGAGCGTTACAAGCCCGCGCCACCTTGGTCGCAGTATGGCGGCATGGCGGTATGGTCGGGCGATACGGTTCGCTGCGATGCGGACGCCTTGCTGTATTTTGTGGGGCGCGATGATGCGATGATTAAAACCAGCGGCAACCGCGTTTCCCCCACCGAGATTGAGGAAGCCGCCACCGAAAGCGGCGTCGTTGCCGAGGCCTGCGCGCTTGGCCGCAAAGATGCGCGGCTAGGCGAGGTCATCATCCTGTTTGTACGCGCCGTAAGTGAAGCAGATGCCGCCGCAAATACCGCCGCGCTCAGCCAACATTTGAAGGCCGTGCTACCCGCCTTCATGCAACCCGCAGAGACAATATGGCTAACCGAGTTCCCCAAAAACGCCAACGGGAAGATTGATAGAAACAGCTTGGGGAAGCGGGTGTGAGTGTTGATATTCTATGTGTGTAAATATTATAAGCTAGGCCCGATAATAATAAGGCGGGATTGCTAGCAGGAAACCTAATTTTTAGGTGCGATTAGTGTATCAAAGCATATGTTCGAATACATAAATAAAGCATCTGCTGAATAAACATTACCGTAATTTAAGCTATATGAAATGTTGCAGTAATATTGCTTTGCTAGCTGCCAGTTAATTATAATATACCTCTGTAAATCAACATGACTTGCAAAACCGTCATCCACCACAAACGCACAAAAGGAATGCGGCATGAACAGCGATATTGTAATCTATCACAATCCAGCGTGCGGAACGTCTCGCAACACTTTGGCACTGATACGCGCCACCGGCGCCGAACCCCGCGTCGTTGAATATCTGAATACACCGCCAGACCGGGCGAAGCTGATTCAGTTGATCGCGGCCGCCGGTATTTCGCCGCGTGCATTGTTGCGCGAGAAAGGCACGCCGTTTCAGGAACTCGGTCTTGGCGATGCGGCATTGAGCGACGATGCCCTGATCGACGCGATGCTGGCGCATCCCATATTGATCAATCGTCCGCTCGTCGAAACGCCGCTTGGGGTGCGCCTGTGCCGTCCTTCAGAATTGGTGCTGGAGATTTTGCCCGTGGGATTAAGCAGCGATTTCACCAAAGAAGATGGTGAGGTCATTCACGCATGACGGGCCTGCCCAATGTTGAAGGCACTTTTTTCGACACCCCTACTGTATCTGCGCTCGGCATCACGCCGGTCGCACCGCATTCGCCGCGCATATTGCTGCTCTACGGTTCACTGCGCGAGCGATCCTATAGCAAGTTCCTCACACTCGAAGCCGAACGTCTGTTGCAGGCGATGGGCTGCGAAACGCAGGTTTATGATCCTGCCGGTTTGCCGCTGCCAGACAGCGTGGCGAGCGATCATCCCAAGGTTGCGGAGTTACTTGCCCTATCGCTGTGGTCGGAAGGCCAAGTGTGGTGTTCGCCCGAACGTCACGGAACAATCACCGGCATCCTCAAAACGCAGATCGACTGGCTCCCGCTGGAAGCGGGCGGCGTGCGCCCAA
>JAYWFI010000111.1:0-2012 GCA_043778865.1 Sphingomonadales bacterium | reverse complement strand
GCGCAGCTGCTGAGCTATGGCGGCGTGACATTTGATACGGGCCGGGTCAGCACGATGTTTGAGGCGATATTTGCGGCGAATGATACCGACACCAAGTTTGCAGGCGAGGCGGGCCGCGCGCCTTGGCAGTTGGTGGGGGGGCAGGCAAATACAGCTCTGAACGCCAAGGGCTTTGGCACGATTACCGACCTTGCGGTGGCGGCGGCCAATGATGTGGGCTTTGCGCAGCTGGCACAGAGCCGCGCAGCCGCCATGACGGTACCTAAGATGAAGACGCTGTTGGGCCAAGCGGGCGACGTGCTGGGGCAGTGGGGCATGACGCTGGAGACCAGCCGGGAGCTGATTGCGGTGCGTACTTCGGCAAGCTCAGCACAGGGGGGTTCTGTGGAGCTGCTGGAACATAAGGCGTGGGACGGCGGCGCATTGCAAGCGGGCTGGACGCTGGAGCAGGGGTGGAGCCCCTCGACAAGAGGGACTGCGCTGACCAGCCGCGAGGAAGCGCCGTATTTGATGCGGTCCGTGGCGGTTCCTGGCGGCGGCACGCGCGCCGTGATCCTCGATTACGGGATCCGGCAGGCTGACGGCACGTGGAAGCTGGCGTCTAATGCAGCGGTAAGTTACGCCAGCGCCGCGCAGATCATGGGCTTGGCGCACGCGTCCGGCACCCCGGATCAGGGTCCGGGGCAGGCTGAATGGCGCACTGAGGATATCCAGTTCAATCCGCTGGCGAGTTTAGGCGTGGCGAACATCGGTGTCCGGTTCACAGACGGCAAAGTGATGGATTACACCGTTCAGGTCACGGATCAGGACGGGGCGTTCTATGTGTGGGCAAGGAACCTAGACCGCGCGCTGCAGTTGCAGGCAAAAACGGGCGCGGCGTATGAGTTCAACCTGCGCAATTATGAAGTCAATCTGGCGACACTGGACGAGGCGGGCAGCACCGACGACAGCAGGTTCCGGGTGGAGTTGCTGACCCCTGCGCAGTTCCATTTTGCGACGAGCCTTGGCGGGATTGACTTTAGGCCCGAGATGCTGACCGCGCGGTATGTGAATGCGACAGGGCAGCTAAGCTACAGCGTGAACGGAAACCCGCAAAGCGCAGGGCGTTATGTAGGCCAGGTTGATGCAAACGGCGCGCCCGTGATGGCAACCTATTCGGACGGAACAGTTGCACAGGCGCAGGTGTATCAAAGCGATGTCAAAACAATGATCGCGATGCTGCAGCCTGTAATGGAGCAGTATATCGTCACGTCGCGGCGCTTTGCAGTGCGGATGGCGTTGCAAGGCGGGATGAAAGATTTTGCACGCGGGCTAAGCTATGATGCGGCCCGGGATGTATATGCGCCAACGACAGACCGCCAAATGGCCCCGATGTTTGAGGCGATCTTTGAAGGTGCGCCGGCATCAGGTGCGACGGACGCGGTGCTCGATTACCTGACCGATTGGAATGAAATATTGTGGCAGGTCTACCCCGACTATGCACCAACAGGTTCGGGCAATGTGTTCGACAGTGCGGTGGGCGTGGATCAGGCGTTTATCATGCAGATGTTGATCCCAGCATTTGAGGCACGGGGCTGGACCTTTGATCCGGCAACTGGGGTGGGTACGGGCCTCGACATTCGCGGCGTTGCGCACGCGCTTTCGGTGAATGAAGAACGCATCATTACGCATGCGGCGGATGCCATAAGCGTTGCGGGTACCTCGGGCACTGACTACTTTTATATGACGGGGGGTAATCAAACGCTACGCGGAGGATTGGGCGCGGATTATTATTTCGCCGGTAAGAATAGCGGCGATGATGTCATTTTTGATAAGGATTTAGGCGCTGAGGATGAACTGCGCTTCACCGATGTGGATTCAAAGAACGTCGTCGCAATACGTGATGGGCAAGATCTCATTCTTCAAATTCGCGGACAGACAAATTTTGTTCGGCTGACGGACCAGTTCCTCGGAGAATTAAACGATCGTGATAATCGCGGCAGGCAATTCCAGACAGGCGTTGAACAGATCGT
>JAYWFI010000110.1:0-6868 GCA_043778865.1 Sphingomonadales bacterium | reverse complement strand
CGGACGTTCTTGATGTGCTCGACGCCCATCATCCCCGTGCCAACCAAGCCGTATCGCAGCGTCAATCCACTCTCCCCGCGCCACTTTATGACAGCGCTGTCTGAAATGCCAATCGCACGAAGAATGCGCGGTCCGCAAGAGGGCACCGCCACATTGCTGCAAGACTGTTGCACCGCTACAACAACCCGTAACAGGGAAATGACCATGGCCACACGCAACACGATCAGCGATGTCGCAAAGGCGGCAGGCGTGTCGATCAAGACCGTCAGCCGCGTGCTGAACAAGGAACGCTATGTCCGTCAGGCAACGCGCGACAAGGTCGAAGCCGCCATGGCCGCGATGGCGTTCAGCCCCAGCATTGCCGCGCGCAGCCTCGCCGGGCACCGCTCGCACCAGATCGCGCTGATCTACGACAATCATTCGCCTTATTATATCCACGCCATTCAGGAAGGCGTCTGGGCGCGCTGCCGCGACGAAGACGTCCGCATGCTCGCCCAACCGGCCGATGTCGCTTCCAAAACCATTGTCGCCGAAGTCGGCGGCCTGATCGACGAAACGCATGTCGACGGCATCATATTGTCCTCGCCGGTCACTGATTGCGCGCCGGTGCTGGCCGAGCTGGAGCGGCGCGGCATCCCCTTCGTCCGTATCTCGCCGGGCACCAACCACGCGCTGACCTCATCGGTCTATATGGACGATGCCCAAGCGGCGGACGACATGACGACGCACCTCATCAACCTCGGCCACCGCGTCATCGGCTTCGTCGTCGGCCACCCCAACCACATGGCCAGCGAACAACGTCTCTTCGGCTACCGCCGCGCTCTTGACCGCGCCGGCATCCCCTACGAACCCGGCCTCGTCCACCCCGGCGAATTCGATTTTGCCAGCGGCGTAACAGCGGCGCATTCGTTGTTGTCCTACCCAAGGCGCCCGACCGCAATCTTCGCGAGCAACGACGACATGGCAGCAGGGGTCCTAACCGTCGCCCACGCCAAGGGGCTTAGATTGCCCGAAGACCTGTCGGTGGCAGGCTTCGACGACACCCCGTTGGCGCAACTTGTATGGCCCCCGCTAACGACAATCCGCCAACCCACAAGAGACCTCGCCTACGCCGCCGCGAGCCTGCTGTTCGAGAAGGTCGACGGCGTGGAACATCGGCGCTTACAGCATGAGTTGGTCGTGCGGGGAAGTGTGGGGCGAGTAATATGAAAGATCAGGACGGATGGCGCCCTATTGCCGGAGGTCCGGTTGCACTAAATGACGCCCAACTTGCAGAAATTGGGCTGATGGTTGTTTTCGAAGCACACGCAAAGGCCTCGGCTTCAATGGCGCTCAAGGTGGTCGAAGGGCTTTCTTGGAAATCTTGGATCAAGCTCGAGCGAATGCAATTTTCGCAAATTATGCTTCGACTGAGCAAGGCCTCGGAAGGCGTTGATACCGATCTGGAAGATCGAGTTCGAGTATTAGAGCAATCACGACAAAAAGCGCACGAATTGCGTCACGTAATCGTCCATCTGTCGTGGAGTGAAGGCGGTGATGACGGTCCTACCGGCTATGATTTTGGTCGAGAGCGTCTCCTTTCAACAACCGACATCACGAACGCTCTCGCTGGCTGTGCCGAGCTAAAAAGAGCCGCGCATTGGACAGTTTTTCGCTGTGCCGAGCTGATTGAACAAGGTCGATTTCAGGAGGGCGATAAAAATGGCGGGGGAATGAATTTTCGCACTCGGACCGGGCTTGTGCGTTTGTAACACAAGATCGTGCCCTTGACCCGCACCCCTCCCTCGCGGCAATAAGACAGCGCTGTCAGAAACTGGAGTCCCGCGTGCGATATGAGTGAGCTTCCCCAAGTTCCAACCACCCGCCTTCTAGGCAAGAGCGGCATTGTCGTCTCGTCGATGGCATGGGGCATGTGGCGCTTTGCAGGGCGATCCGTGTCCGAAGCCCGCGCGCTGGTCGAGGCAGCGCTCGACAGCGGGATCACCCTGTTCGACACCGCCGACATCTATGGCTTCGATGGCAAAGGCGGCTTCGGCGATGCCGAAGCGCTGCTCGGCCAAGTCTTCGCTCAAAGCCCCGGCCTTCGCGACCGCATGGTACTCGCGACCAAGGGCGGGATCATCCCGCCTGCTCCCTATGACTCGTCACCCGCTTACCTCGAAAGCGCGATCAATGCGTCCTTGAAACGCCTCGGTGTCCCCCGCATCGACCTCTACCAGATCCACCGCCCCGACATCCTCACCCACCCGCACGAAGTCGCGCGCGCGTTGGAAAAGGCCTATGCACTGGGCAAGATTGGCGCATTCGGCGTCTCGAATGTCACCCCTGCACAGGTGACGGCGATGAGCGCAATGATGCCGCGCGACCTCCCGCTGTCGACGACGCAGCCCGAACTCTCGCCGCTGTGCCTGACCACCATCGAAGACGGCACCCTCGACATTGCGATGACGCATAATCAAGCCGTGCTGGCATGGTCCCCGCTCGGCGGCGGTCGCATTGCCAATCCCACCGATGCGCGCGAAACTGCTGTTGCCGCTGCGCTCGATGAGGTCGCGAGCGCGCACAGTGTCTCGCGCACTGCGGCTGCCTATGCATGGATCATGGCGCACCCTGCGCACCCGATCCCCATCGTCGGCTCGCAACACGCGGCTCGAATAAAGGAAGCGGCCGACGCCTACAAAGTCCGTTGGACCCGTGAAAGCTGGTATAAAGTGCTGGTCGCCTCACGGGGAGTGCCATTGCCATGACTGAAGTCAGCTGGTTTTCCGCCCTGTGCGACGATGACTATGAATTCCTCGGCCAACCCGACCCCATGCTCGCCTCAAGCTGGGAACACTGTCGCAACATCGTCCTGACCGCTGAAAAGGGCGGGTTCGACAATATCCTCCTGCCCAGTGGTTACCAGCTTGGCCTCGACACCACCGCCTTCGCTGCCGCCATTGCCGCACTGACGAGCAAGATCCGCCTGCTCATGGCGATCCGCATCGGCGAAAGCTGGCCCCCGCAGCTCGCCCGCCAGATTGCGACGCTCGACCAGATCACTGGTGGTCGCATGACGATCAACATCATTTCGTCCGACCTCCCCGGCGAGAAACTGGCAAGCGCACCGCGCTATGCCCGCACGCTTGAGGTCATGCAGATCCTCAAAACGCTGCTCAACGGCGAGCATCTCAATCATCAAGGCGAGCATTACAAAATCGACGTCGCGCCGCCGCGCATAACCACGGTCAGCGGTAAATGCCCGCCGCTCTATTTCGGTGGTCTGTCCGACGATGCCCGCGAAGCCGCCGCGCAGGGCTGCGACGTCTATCTGATGTGGCCCGACACAATGCCCGCCGTCCGCGAGATCATCGCCGACATGCGCGACCGCGCCGCCAAACACGGCCGCACGCTCAAATTCGGTTACCGCGCGCATGTCATCGTCCGCGAAACCGAAAGCGAAGCGCGCGCCTACGCCAGTCGCCTGCTCTCAAAACTCGATTCCGACACCGGCGACGCGATCCGCGCCAAATCGCTCGATTCCGCAAGCTACGGCGTCCAGCGCCAAGCCGAATTGCGCGCCCAAGCCGGCGATGAAGGCTTTGTCGAGGACAATCTGTGGACCGGCATTGGCCGCGCGCGTTCGGGCTGCGGTGCCGCCATTGTCGGCGATCCCGATCAGGTTCTGGCGAAACTCAACGCCTATCAGGCAGAGGGCATCGAAGCCTTCATCCTGTCGGGCTATCCACACGCCGCAGAAGCAGACCTGTTCGCCCGACATGTCCTGCCGCATCTCGATCATGGGCCATTAATGATCTAGAGCGCAGCTTATGACGATGCGTGCCCTCATCCTTGTCCCCGCCCTGCTGCTTTCCGGCTGCATCAACACCGTCGGCAGCGTCGTCACAGCGCCGTTCAAGGTCGCCGGCAAAGCCGCCGATTGGGCCACAACCAGCCAGTCTGAAGCGGACCGCAACCGTGGCCGTGCTATCCGCAAAGCCGAGGAACGCGCGCGCAAGGATTGCAAACGGAGTGTTGAAGGCGATCTCGCGCGTGAACAATGCGCCCGTGACAAACTGCGCGCTCAGGGGATTACCTGAAAAAAACAATACGTTAACGAATATCGGCGACGAATTATGAAACTTTTGCCCATTAATGCGCTGTGACGATGGCACCTCTACTCCGGGGTGCCTGGGCCAAGGGGATCACAGTGCGCGATGACACGCTGTCGCTGACGGAAGATCAGCATGCAACCGACGTAACTATTATCGACGATCGACCATTAATTCCGAAAGAGCTTGCAGGCGTTTTCACCGCAACGGTTCCCGCGCTGGCGCTGGCTGCTTGCGGTGGTGAGAGCGGCACTTCGCCGTCGGCTGTGGCACCACCCCCGGCACCACCGCCGCCCCCTCCCACCGGCACTCAGGCCGGACGGTTTCTTGCCCAGTCGACGATGGGTGCGACCAAAGCCGAGATCAGCGCGGTCCAGGCCAGTGGCTATGACGGCTGGATCAGTACGCAGTTTGGTATGCCGCGGGAGATCAAGTTCTACGACTGGATGCTTTCCAAGGGATTTGGCGACGCAACAAACAAATTCGGGGGTCCGGGCTTTGACCCTGCCGTTTGGCGCCAGGTGATTTTGGGAACCGACCAGCTTCGTCAGCGCGTCGGTATTGCCCTGCTCGATTTCCTGGTGGTTTCGGCGAATGGCTTGACGCAGACGCGCTTTCCGCATTTCGCAGCTGCCGCCTACCTCGACATCCTGTGGGACGGCGCGTTCGGCAACTATCGCGACCTGCTCGAGAAAATCTCGACCAACAGTACGATGGCGGTGTATCTCACGTTCCTGAACAATCAGAAGGCCGACCCGAAAAAGGGGTCGCAACCGGATGAAAACTATGCGCGCGAATTGATGCAGCTCTTCACGCTGGGCCTCGTTAAGCTGAACGCTGACGGCACCGCGCAGACCGCAAATGGTAAGCTGGTCGAAACCTACACGCCCGATGACGTGGCGGGACTTGCCCGCGTCTTTACCGGGTTCCGCTACGACCCCATCTTCAGCGATCAGTCACCGGAAGGACATCTGCGTCCGCTCGTCCAGGACGCAGCCACGCATGAACTTGGCGTCAAGACATTTTTGGGCACGACCATTCCGGCCGGGACCGACGGTTTTGCGAGTCTGAAGATCGCGCTCGACACAATCTTTGCACATCCGAACCTCCCGCCGTTCATCTCAAAGCAGCTGATCCAGCGGCTAGTCACCAGCAACCCGTCAACGGCATATGTCGGACGCGTATCGGCCGTGTTTGCAAACAACGGCTCGGGCGTGCGCGGCGACCTTAAAGCTGTCATCCGCGCCATCCTGCTTGATACCGAAGCACGCAGCGACGCAGGGCTTACCAACCCCAGCTTCGGCAAGCTGCGCGCACCCGTCGTGCGCCTGACCAACTGGGCCCGCGCGTTCGGTGTCACGAGCGAGGGCGACAAGTGGCTATTCGGCGACACAAGCAGCGCGTCCACCGGCCTTGCCCAGATGATCGGCCGTGCTCCAAGCGTGTTCAACTTTTTCAGGCCCGGTTACAAACCGCCCAACACGTCGATCGCATCGTCGGGCCTCGTCGCGCCGGAGTTTCAGATCACCAACGAACCCAGCGTTATCGCTTATGTCAATTTTATGCAGGATATAATCCGGCGGGGTGCCAATGACGCTAAGCCAAACTACACCGATATCCTGACGAAATCAGCTGATTCACAGGCCTTGGTCGACGAGATCAACTTCGTGCTTGCAGCGGGCCAGCTCAGCGCCGCAACCGTCACGGCCATAAAGACGGCCGTCGACAGCATCAGCGTGACCGCATTCGATGCCCTGTCTAATCGGGTTTACATGGCCATTCTGCTCGTGATGGCCGCGCCTGAATATATTGCACAGAAATAAGGGGAACGATGATGAAAAATGATCAATCACGCCGCGCGTTCCTGCAGACGACCGCGACACTGGGTATCGCTGGCGCGGCATCGCCGTTCGTCACGACGCTGGCCGCCATTGGTGAAGCCGCCGCTGCGGTCAGCACGGATTACAAGGCGATCGTGTGCGTGTTCATGTACGGAGGCAACGACCAGGATAATACGGTAACGCCGTATGATCAGGCAAGTTACGATATCTATGCGCGGATTCGGCCGGCACTGGCATATCAGCGCGCCGCCCTTGACGCGACCGTGCTGACGCCGACGACCCCGCTTGCGGGCGGGCGACAATATGCCCTGGCGCCCGCAATGGCTCCTCTGCTGCCGGTGTTCGACGCGGGAAAGATGGCGGTAATACTCAATGTGGGAACGCTCATCCAGCCGACGACGAAGGCACAGTATAAAGCGCGCAGCGTCCCGCTCCCGCCACAGCTGGGCTCGCACAATGATCAGCAAAGCTACTGGCAGTCATCCAGCCCTGAAGGCGCGGTGTCGGGCTGGGGCGGTCGCATCGGCGATCTGATGCAAAGCAGCAACGGCACCTCGCTGCTGACGTGCATCAATGCGTCCGGCAACGCTGCTTTCCTCGCCGGCAAAACTGCATTCAGTTATTCGGTGAGCACCAAAGGCCCGATTCCGCTTTTGGCTGACACGAGCCTGTACGGATCAGCCGCCGGGAGTTCGGCCCTGAAAGCCTTGATGAGCGGATCGCGCGCGAATATTTTTGAAAACGAACATGCCAAAATCAGCAAACGGTCGCTCGATACCGGCGCACAGCTTTCCTCGTCGCTGGCGGCCGCACCGGCATTCACGACGGTCTATCCGACCGAAAACTCGCTGGCCGACCAGCTAAAAGTCGTTGCACGCATGATCTCGGTCAGCAGCGCACTGGGTGCCAAGCGTCAGGTTTTCTTCGTATCGATGG
>JAYWFI010000109.1:0-8823 GCA_043778865.1 Sphingomonadales bacterium | reverse complement strand
GTCATCGCAGCATCCAGCGCATCTGCGATGGCTTGCCGTTCCGCTTTGCTGGCCACTCCGGGAAAATCGATGCCGATGGAACCCTGCAAATCGAGCCGCGTAATTGCCTGTGCTGATGCCGCCGCCGCCGCAATCGCAAGGGGTAAGGACGGCAGATCACCATCCACGTCGATTACCGTCATCGCAGGAGTGATGGAGACTATTAAGCTGCCGCCTGCAAACACGGTCAATCCTGTGCGCGCTTCTTCGATTACCTCATGCCAGCCATATTGCGCGAATATATCGGTTTCATGTGCATGGCACAACCGCGCATCGCCGATTTGTTCGCGCAACGTGGGCGCAGCACATATTTTGACGTCAACCGCCGGCCTGCATAGGGGCAGCTTGTCTCGTGCCGCCTCTGTGATTGCAGCGCGGGTTACTTGCGCGATTAATGATGCACCTTGCGTGATATCCTTTGGTAATGGCGACATCAGCATCTCTTCGCCGCTGGGCAATTGCACAATACCGCGCTTGCCCGCCACCAATTGCTTCACCAGTTGCACCTGCGCGACCAGTCCCGCATTTATGCCATCATGCCGCAAAATTCTGGCCTCGGCGATCCGGCCGTTTTCTATTCGGACCGCGCGCTCTTCGCCAATGCCGTCTTCATAAAGCCATTCGGGCATAAGGCATTCAGGCATGTGGCATTCGGAAGTCAAACATTCGGGCGTACGGCTTAATCAAGCGGATATCCCGCCGCAATCAGCAAAGCGCGGGTTTCATACAGCGGCAATCCGATAACGCCGCTATTGCTGCCTGACATCCAATCGATCAGCGCTTCTGCACGGCCTTGTATGGCGTATCCGCCCGCTTTACCGGTGCCTTCGCCGCTTGCAATATAAGCATCGATTTCGGCAGCGCCCAGTTGTTTGAAACGTACGATGCTGTCGCACAACCGGCTACGTACTGTGCCGTCCGCGCCAACAACGCACACCGCCGACAACACATGATGCCGCCGCCCGCTAAGCAGTTTTAGGAAACCGCGCTGCATATCTGTATCTGCCGCCTGTTGCAGAATACGGCGGCCCACCGCCACAGTGGTATCGCCTGCAAGGATAATCTCGCCGTCGCCGCGCGGCACAGCCGCGGCTTTCTCGGCCGCCATCCGCATGGCATATATGCGGGGGATTTCGCCCTTAAACGGGGTTTCATCAATATCCGGGGACACAATGCACGTAGGCACAATACCGATCCGCGCGAGCAAATCGCGGCGGCGCGGGCTGGAGGATGCGAGAACGAGTTTGTAATCTTGCCGCATTGGCGCGCATTGCCTGCTTATTTGAAGCGGTACGTGATCCGGCCCTTGGTCAGATCATAGGGTGTCAGTTCACACAATACTTCATCACCCACAAGCACGCGGATACGGTTTTTACGCATTTTTCCAGCGGTATGGCCCAATACTTCATGGCCATTTTCAAGCTCGACACGGAACATTGCGTTGGGCAATAATTCACGGATAGTGCCGCGCATTTCGAGAAGTTCTTCTTTTGCCATTCGGCCCCTTAATTTTTCATATAATGTTTATTACAGCGCCCCTACCCCCAATTGCTGCAAAAGGGAAGCCATGTGTGGTCTTGCGTCCAAAAAGCTAAGTGGTGCTATTCTGCGCCTGCCAACCTTAATCGCATCAGCGCCCGGTATGCATAACTTTTTACCAGGTTCCTGTGCGGATACCGCTTTGGGGGGTGCGGCTGCAAACCTGCCTTACGCAGCAATCCGTTGAAAGCCCGCGCGCCCGCCTCGGCATAACTCCATTCAGACCGCCAAGTAATCGATAGTGATATGGACGGTTCTGGACCGTTTTTAACATGGTGCGGCGCCATAACGGGAACGAACAGCGCTTCACCCGGCGATAGCGGCCACGGCGCGCCGCCCTGTGCCATATCATCACGCCATGTCACATTACGCGGGCCGCCGGTATGATAACGTTCGTGCGCGCTATCCGGCGCATAAAACGGGTCACCCGCTGGAAACTGCGTCATAACTTTATAGCCATGCAGCTGCATCAATATATTATGTTCTGGATCAAAATGATACGGCGTAACCGCGCCGGGCGATGATACAAAAATAAAGCCTTGCGGCGTAAGCATCTGGCCTGTCTTTTCCTCAATTTGCGGTTTCAGCTCGGCCAGCAGGTTGTTTAGCAACACTTCATACTCGCGGATTTGCTCAATGTTTTTTAGTACAGCCCAGCTGCCGCTTTGCTGGACGCGCCGTATGGTGTCCCCAATGCTCAGCCCGTTTGCCGGAATGTCATCTGGATTAATGCCAACAGCAATATCGCCGCGGTTATACTCCACTGATTTAGTGGGCAGTGCTTCGCCCAGCTGCGCCAATGCCTCCAATGTCATGAGCGGGTGATCGCGCAAATTATGCTGCAACACATGCGGTGTTTCCGGATAGTTTTCGCTAAACTTTGTGCGATTTTGCGAATCGAATATCGCGTTCATTCCTCTGCCCCCTGTATCTCGCCGCCTGCATTTTGATTGCTGTGATTACGCCATTTCATTTTGGCCAACTCTGCTTTTAGAATGAAGCCAAAAAGCATCCGGCGGCCAGCCCCGCCAATAGCAACCGAGTACCGGCCGATCTGCCGCCGTTCACGCCATATGCTGTCAATCATCGGGTGTCCCTGCGCCGCGCAGCTATCGCACCAATGGATATCACTGCGCTCAAGCAAATCAAGATTGTTAATCTGCAACAAAACGCCGGGAGAAAACCTTGCATAATCTTCATCGAACGCTGTTTTGTAAGAGAAGCTTCCAGGCGCGCTGATAAAATTTACCAGCATCGCTATCGGCGCGCCATTTAAGCGCAGCTCTAACAACTCCAGCTTTCCTTGTGCTGCTGCGCCTTGCAGCGCGGCTGTAAACAATGCGCGCGTATCATCTTGGCAATCAAGCGCAGAGCCATTTGCGCCTTTCCAGCCGCGCCGTTCCAATGCTAAAAACTCCAGTGTCCACACATCCAAATTTTGGGTCCCGTCCAGCCGTGCGAATTGGATATCACCCAATTCAGAAAGACGGTTATGCAGCCGGCGCAGTTCCTTACGTTTCTTGGCGCGAACAGAAGTTTCATAATAATGCTGCGCTGGCATATCGCTTTGCAAAAATGCGCGTGATTTTGAATTAACCAATGCTATTTGCCTGCTGTCTTGTTTGCATACAGTGCCGAGCGCGTGCTGCAATGGCCCTTGGGTATTTACTGCATTTACATGGAAAAATAGAGCGTTGCCCGGCTGCTTATCTATTTCGTTTAAGATCGCGCGCCAAAATGCTGCTTCATATCCCCGGCGTACCAATGGCGCACCAAGAAATGCATTGGGGTGCAGCCAATTTTGATAATGCGCAATTGGAAGGCCTGCGTAGCTTGTATGCTGCACGACCGGCATCAAGCCGGCCAGTTTACTTCTCTGCGGTACACCGTGCCACAACGTAAATATGCGAACGCCGGTTTTTTGCCCAAATAATTGTAATGCAGGCAGTAAATACCAACTCTCATTAAATACATTGGGTTCTGCTGCGTTACTTGCCAAATCATCCCATGCCGCAATCATGGGCGCTGAAGCCGGCATGGCTGCCCCTGTAAACCAGGCCACCGATAGACCGCCTGCGTCATCAGAAAAGCTGGATTGCGTTTGATGTGTCCGCTGACTTGCCATTTTTGCCCATATTTCCCGATACGGCGGTACGAATTACAGACCCTTAGCAGCAAGATGCGAAGGAACTGCTAACGCAAGCAACAAATATCAGTACGTGGTAGACACCAAAAAACCGCCGCTTCTTTGCAGAAACGGCGGTTTTGTTTTTAAGAGCAGCGCACTCAAATTAGCACATCGGACATCAATTAAACTGCGCCATGTGCCAATGCAGCAAGCAAAAGCAACGCAACGATATTAGTGATTTTAATCATTGGATTTACCGCTGGTCCCGCGGTATCTTTATAGGGATCACCCACAGTATCCCCGGTTACAGCGGCCTTGTGTGCTTCGGATCCTTTGCCGCCATGGTTGCCGTCTTCGATATACTTTTTGGCATTATCCCATGCGCCGCCGCCCGAGGTCATCGAAATAGCGACGAATAATCCGCCAACAATAACGCCCAGCAAAAGCGCGCCTAAAGCTGCAAAGCCCTGCGCTGGACCTGCAACCGCACGGATGATGAAATACACCGCGATGGGTGCCAGTACCGGCAGCAACGAAGGCAAGATCATTTCACGAATGGCGGCCTTAGTTACAAGGTCAACGGTGCGTGCATAATCCGGCTTGCTTGTGCCGTCCATAATGCCGGGATTGCTTGCGAACTGATCGCGTACATCCTTCACCACTTCGCCGGCCGCTTTACCAACCGCAGTCATGCCCATTGCGCCAAACAAATATGGCAGCAACGCGCCAAGCAAAAGCCCGACGATGACATAAGGGTTCTGCAATTTGAAATCGACACCGCCGGCTTCAATCCCTAGCTTATCAGCGTAAAAGTCCAAATCCGCTGTGTAAGCGCCGAACAACACCAGTGCGGCCAAAGCAGCCGATCCAATTGCATAACCCTTGGTGACGGCCTTGGTCGTGTTGCCAACCGCATCAAGCGCATCGGTTTTAACGCGGACTGATTTGTCCATGTCAGCCATCTCGGCAATACCGCCTGCATTGTCAGTCACGGGACCATATGCATCCAGCGCCACTACCATACCAGCCAATGCGAGCATCGATGTTGCCGCAAAGGCAATCCCGATCAGGCCCGCAAGTTGATACGCCACAATAATGCCAACGCAAATGACAAGCGTCGGTAATGCGGTTGATTCGAGACTGATCGCAAGGCCCTGGATCACGTTGGTACCGTGGCCTGTTTCCGAAGCCTTGGCGATTGAGCGCACGGGCCGGTAATTGGTTCCGGTATAGTATTCAGTAATCACCACAAGCAATCCTGTTACCGCAATACCGACGAGCATCGCGTAAAAGAGCGACATTCCCGTGAAAGCGGTTCCGCCTGCTTTAAGCGCAAATTCTGTGTTCATGTTTCCGCCCAGCACTTGCCATGTGACATAATAGATTGCCGGAATTGAGGAAATAGCGGTTACCAAAAATCCCTTGTACATCGCGCCCATAATATTTGTGCCGCCGCCCAAACGCACAAAATATGTGCCGAGGATCGAGGTGAGAATACAAATGCCGCCGACAACAAGTGGCAGTGACATCAAGCCAAGCAGTGCCGCGCCTGTAGACGCCACAAGCAAAGCGATAAGCACCATCGTTGCACCGATGGTAACAACGTAGGTTTCAAACAAATCAGCGGCCATCCCGGCGCAATCACCGACATTATCACCCACGTTATCGGCGATCGTGGCAGGATTACGAGGATCATCCTCTGGAATGCCAGCCTCAACCTTACCAACCAAATCCGCGCCAACATCGGCTGCTTTTGTAAAAATACCGCCGCCCAAACGCGCAAAGATTGAAATCAGCGACGCGCCAAATGCCAGCGCAACAAGGCCGTCGATAACCACACGGCTATCGGGCGTATTGCCTGCGATCTCAGTAAGGTAATAAAAGAAGCCTGAAATTGCGATCAATGCAAGACCGGCGACAAGCATGCCTGTAATCGCGCCTGCGCTAAACGCCATCGTGAGCCCTTTTTGCAGTGTTTCACTGGCGGCTTGCGCGGTTCGTACGTTGGCGCGCACAGAAATGTTCATACCAATAAAACCGGTTGCTCCCGAAAGTACGGCGCCCAATACAAATCCTGCGGCCGACAATGGACCAAGGAATACGCCAACCAATATCGCGACAACCACACCAACAATGCCGATAGCCGTATACTGACGGTTCAAATAGGCGGTTGCGCCTTCTTGAATAGCAGCAGCAATTTCCTGCATTCGCGGCGTACCCGGTGATGCCGCAAGCACCATCCGGCTAGTAATGATGCCATACACTACGGCCACAAGGCCGCACAATATGGCGATTAATGACAATGACATGAAATTCTTCTCCCCTGTACTTTTTGTACTATAATTTAGCCAAGGCCAGCCTTGGTTTTACTCTGGAGTGTGTATAGGGGGGCTACCGCGCCAAACGCAACCTTAAAAATCACGCTTTTTGGCGGTGTTCAAAGCCTAGATGCTTTGGCAACGCAACGGGATTTGCACCGTCATGTAATGATAGGCCATGGCCATCCAAAACTACGCCAATTTGTTTTGCTGTAACTGGTAAATCCGCGCCGGGCGGTGCTGTAAACAAAAGTTGATAATCATCCCCCCAGCTAGATGCCAAAATGCGGCTATCATGATCGCTGCCATAAAGTGCCATGTAACCATCCGAAAGCGGCACTTTGGACAGATCAATTGCGATGGCGGCGTTGCTGGCCGCCGCCATACGCTGTGCATCGATTAACAATCCGTCGGATATATCCATCATCGCCGATACATACGGTGCCAGTCGCTGACCTTGCGCAATCAAGGCGACGGGCTGGTTGAACGCATCGCATAATTCCGAATAGCCGCCATCCCCAGAAAGAGTGATATCAAATCCGGCTTTGGCATCGCCTAAGGTTCCGGTCACATATACCGCATCGCCGGGTTTCGCGCCACTGCGGGACGGGACAGGAACGTGGGTGGCCACGCCGATTGCGGTCATGCTGATGCTGCGCATGCCCTCTGGATTGCCAACCGTATCGCCGCCAATCAACGGCACGTCATAATGCGTGAGCGCTGCCTGGAGCCCGGCTGCAAAACGTTTGTCCCAGTCATCATCGCCCAGCATAAAGCTTAGCATGACGCCTGCTGGCCTTGCGCCTTTTGCGGCAAGGTCAGACAGGTTCACGGATACCAGTTTCCACGCGACGTCTTCAGGCCGGGCATCAGGCAACCAATGGACGCTTTCCACCATCATATCCTGCGTTAGTATAAGCGTTTGATCACCAAGCTGTAAGATCGCAACGTCATCATCCAATCCGCGGGCCGCAGGATCAGTGGCAATGGCGCGCATCAAACCAATAAAGCTGGATTCGCTGGTCATATACTGGCCCGCTTAACGCCGCTGATCCCGCGCAACCGCATCAAGCAGTCCGTTGACAAACTTTGCATCTTTTTCATCAAAGAACGCATGGGCAACCTCGACATATTCGGTGATCACAGTGGCGGTGGGAACGTCCGCACGCGCGATCAGTTCATAGGTGCCCGCGCGAAGTATTTGCAGCATCGTCTTGTCAATGCGTCCAATTTTCCACTGATCGCCAAGCTTGCCTTCGATCAAACTGTCAATCTCATCACGCCGGGCATCTGCGCCGGTTACAACGTCATCAAAGAAATCAACTTCGGCTTCGATATATTGCACATCCTCAATCTCTGCGCCCAGACGGTGCGCATGAAATTGCGCCAACACAGATACTGCGCGTGATTTTTCCATGTCGATTTGATACAAAGCCTGTACCGCCGCTAGCCGCGCGGCCGAACGGGATTTGGAGCGTTTAGTCATGACAATCTCTTTCGTACGCTCATCGCATGGGCAGGAAGCCCTTCGGCTTCGGCAAGCCGAACCGCAGCAGGACCTATCGCGGCAAGCCCGCTTGCATCAAGGCCAATAAAACTGGTGCGTTTCATAAAATCAAGCACCGATAATCCCGAGGCAAAACGGGCGCGCCGCCCCGTGGGCAGAACATGGTTTGGCCCCGCAACATAATCACCAATGGCCTCAGGCGTCATCCGGCCCAGAAATACCGATCCTGCATGACGCACCATTGCGAACAAAGCCTCGGCGCGCGCAGTATCAACCGCCAATTCCAAATGCTCGGCGGCAAGGCGGTTGACCATAGGCATTGCGCTCTCAAGGCTGCCTACCACTATAACTGCGCCGTAATCATCCCAGCTTTTTCTTGCAACTGCGCCAGTAGAAAGCTGCGTAATTTGCGTATCAACGGCCGCGATAACGGCGTCTGCAAAGCTTGCGTCATCGGTGACCAATACCGACTGGCTGGTGGGATCATGCTCGGCCTGGCTCAGCAAATCGGCGGCGATCCATTCGGGATTGTTCGCGCCATCTGCAACCACCAAAATCTCTGACGGCCCGGCCACCATATCGATGCCAACCACGCCGTATAGTTGGCGCTTGGCCTCGGCGACCCATGCGTTGCCGGGGCCTGTGATAACATCAACCGCCGCAATTTTGCCTGTTCCATATGCCAGCGCCGCCACTGCTTGCGCTCCGCCAATCCGCCAGATTTCATCAACGCCCGCAATATGCGCGGCAGCAAGCACTGTTTGGTTTACCTCACCCTTTGGTGTTGGCGTTACCATAACCAGCCGCCCTGCACCTGCAACCTTGGCTGGGATAGCGTTCATCAGTACCGACGATGGATACGCCGCTCGCCCGCCTGGAACATACACACCCGCTGCCTCCACCGCGCTCCACCGTGCACCAAGCCGCACGCCTGCATCATCAGTATAGTCGCGGTCTTCGGGTAATTGTGCGCTGTGATAACTACGTATCCGCGCCGCTGCCAATTCAAGCGCATCGCGTAAATCATCAGGCAAACCATCATAAGCCGCCTTGCATTGATCTGCGCCAATCTGCCAACCATCGTTATCCAGATCGAAGCCGTCAAATTTCAGCGTCAATGCGCGCACTGCATCATCACCGCCCGATTTCACCTGCGCCAAGATCGCAGCAACATCAGACGACACGCCTGCGCCGCTTTCGCGCCGATCATTAACCAGCGCAGCAAAGCGTTCAGCAAAATCAGCCTGGGTAGTATCAAGACGCAGCATCAGCGGGCAAGCTTTCTAAATCGT
>JAYWFI010000108.1:0-6656 GCA_043778865.1 Sphingomonadales bacterium | reverse complement strand
TGCGAGCGCCTCTGGATTGCCACTGGCCCAATTGCTGACCAGCGCGTCCATTTGTTCTTTGCCTTTATCCAGATCAGCAGAGCCATCGATTAAAAAGCGAATTTGCTTATCTTCGGGCAGAGTATCAAAAATACCGAGTTGGTATTCCGCTGTCTCAAATCCAGTCACAGGTTTTCCGGCTTTTTTCGCAGCGGCGGTAAGCACGGCCTCTGCGCCTGATGCGGGATCGTACCCCTCTTTCGTAACTGATAAAACCTGCATCATTACGGCAACTGCCCAAGGTTCCAGTGCATCAAGTTGCACGGCAGGCAGCCCTAATTTGGTAAGCGCGGCTTCGTAAATTTTAAGGTCAGCTGCATTAAGTTTACTGCGCAATTTTTTGCCATTGGGATCAACCGCAAGCGTGCCAAATATAGCCTGCATTTCAGGCGCAGGCGGCTCAACCATTTCGATCATCATTTGATCGGAGCTGTCAAAAGCCGTCTTCACCGCTTCGTCAAACCACAACAGATTGGGTTTCAGGACGTGGACGGTGCCAAACAGATAAATGGTAGTATCTTTGTCCTTCACCACCCACAACGCAGGGTCGGCGTCTATTGGTTCTAAAGGCTTGATATCTGGCACGGGCGAGGTTGCAGCAGGCGTAGGCCCAGAAGCAGGTAACGCGCGCGACGCTTTTGATGCAGGCGCAAGCTCATCCATGGAAGCAGGTGCACCGTTTTGGGCATGCGCAGGCGTGATGCTTAGCGAAAAAATGGCAGCCGTAAGTAGCAAAGCATTTAGAAATTTCGTTTTCATGCTTACATTCCTTCGGTTTAACATTGCTATATATCACGTGGCTGCAATAATACGCATCCAAATAAAGTCATATTGCAACAGAAAAAACCGCAAACTTTAATAAATTCATTCCTCAACCCGCATACAAAACCATCCAGCCGCTTGATTTTGCGGCGCAGTTCCGCCAAAGCCTGCGCAACGATATTGCCGTAATTCTATAGGGTGCAAGGGGGTTAGCTGTGGCTGATACTACGCCGCTTAATTTTCAGGATATGATCCTTACTTTGCACAGGTTTTGGGCGGACCAGGGCTGCGCGATATTGCAGCCTTATGATATGGAAATGGGTGCAGGCACGTTCCATACCGCGACCACGCTGCGCGCGCTTGGTCCAGCTCCGTGGAATGCCGCGTTTGTGCAGCCGTGCCGCCGGCCCACAGATGGCCGTTACGGCGAGAACCCCAACCGCTTGCAGCATTATTACCAATATCAAGTGATCCTGAAACCATCGCCCGGTGACATTTTACAGCTGTATCTAAACAGCCTGACCGCGATCGGGATCGACCCGTTGCTGCATGATATCCGCTTTGTTGAAGATGATTGGGAAAGCCCGACATTGGGCGCATGGGGGCTGGGCTGGGAAGTGTGGTGCGACGGCATGGAGGTGACGCAGTTCACCTATTTTCAGCAGATGGGCGGGTTTGATTGCAAACCTGTGGCAGGCGAGCTTACATATGGGTTGGAACGGCTTGCCATGTATATTCAGGGCAAGGACAGCGTATATGATCTTGATTTCAACGGCCGCGGCCTGACATACGGCGATGTGTTCCACACAAACGAAGTGCAGATGAGCACATGGAATTTTGAGGTGGCAGACACAGGCCGCTTGCTCGATCAATTCAAAAAATCAGTGGCGGAGTGCGAAGTGTGTTTGGACAAAAAGCTACCTATTCCGGCATATGAGCAAGCAATCAAGGCCAGCCACGTATTCAACCTGTTACAGGCGCGCGGCGTAATATCGGTGCAAGAGCGCGCAAGTTATATGGGGCAGGTGAGGGACTTGGCCAAGGGCGCGTGCGCATCATGGATGGATACGAATGCAGAGGGCTGGGCGGCAAAATATCCGGGGTGGACCGCGTGAGCGGCGCGCACCAAAATCCTCCCCGTTTGCGGGGAGGGGAACCGCGAAGCGGTGGAGGGGGCTATACGTCGCTACGCCGTCACGAGGTTTACTCCGCACGTAAATTACGCCGTGAAATGTCACTCCCAGAAGTTCTTGTCTGGCAACAGCTTAAAAGTGCTAAACAAGGTTTCAGCTTCCGTAAACAGCATCCAATTGGACCCTATATAGCCGATTTTTATTGTGCGGCTTCAAAGCTTATTGTTGAGATTGACGGGCAGGCACATAGTCATGGCAATCGGCCTGAAAAAGATATGCTGCGCGATCAGTGGATGATTGAAAAAGGATATTTTGTACTTCGGATTTCTGCACAAGAAGTTATGAAAAACATTGAAGATGTTATTCGATCAATTGTTGCGTACGCAGCATCCCCCCTCCACCATTCTTCGAATGGTTCCCCTCCCCGTGCCGGGGAGGAATTATCATGACCAACTTTCTCCTTGAGCTGCGGTCCGAAGAAATTCCCGCGCGGATGCAGGCAAAGGCGCGGGCGGATTTAGAGGCGTTGTTCGTGGCGCAGCTTGCTACGGCCGGATTGGCGGCGACGAGCATTACGGTATATTCTACGCCGCGCCGTTTGGTGCTTATTGCGCATGGATTGCCGCTTGAAACGTTGGCCGCCCACGAAGAAACTAAGGGCCCCAAAACATCCGCGCCGCCGCAAGCGTTGGAAGGATTCCTGCGCAAAACGGGTTTGACACAAGACCAATTGACCGAGCGCGTCGGCATCTATTTCGCCATCATCGAAAAGCCAGGCAGGCGGGCTGCGGACGTGTTAGCAGCAGCAATTCCAGCGATTATCCGCAGCTTTCCTTGGCCAAAATCCATGCGTTGGGGCGATGCAAGTATCAGCACAAGCAGCCTGCGTTGGGTGCGGCCATTGTCGGGTATCATCGCGTTGCTGGATGATGTGATAGTGCCGTTTGAAGTAGATGGTATTATCAGCGGGCGTGTGACAATGGGCCACCGCTTCCACCATTCAAGTGAAATAACGATTAATAACGCAGCGGATTATGCAGCGAAACTGCGCGCAGCATATGTAATTGTGGACCACACTGAGCGGCAGGATATTGTGCGCGACGGCGCAGCAAAGGCGGCGGCGGATGCAGGCCTTACGCTGGTTGCCGACGAAGGACTGGTTATCGAAAATGCGGGCCTAACCGAGTGGCCAGTGCCACTTTTGGGGCGGTTTGACGCGGCGTTTTTGGATGTGCCGTCCGAAGTGATTCAGTTGACGGCGCGGGTGAATCAGAAGTATTTTGTGTGTCATGATACAGCTGGAACGCTCACCAATGCGTTTGTATGCACCGCCAACATCGCAGCGCATGATGGCGGCGCGGCGATTATTGCGGGCAATGAAAAAGTGCTTGCCGCGCGGTTATCCGATGCTAAGTTTTTCTGGGAAGCGGATTTGAAAGTGCCGCTTGAGGAACAGGCCGCAAAGCTATCGCAAATTGTGTTTCATGAAAAATTGGGCACGGTGGCAGACAAGGTCGAGCGCGTGGCGAAACTGGCGCGGTGGTTGGTTGAGCACGGGATTGTAAAATCCTCTCCGGAACGGGGAGGTGGCAGCGAAGCTGACGGAGGGGGCTCACTTCCAAACCAAAGTTCTGATAGTGAGGTGGGCCCCCTCCGCCCCCTCGAGGGGGCACCTCCCCGTGCCGGGGAGGATTTGGCAAACCTCGCCGACCAAGCGACACGCGCGGCCCGCCTGTGCAAGGCCGATCTAGTCACGGGCATGGTTGGCGAATTCCCCGAACTGCAAGGCATCATGGGCGGATACTACGCCCGCGCGCAGGGGGAAAGCGATGCGGTCGCCGACGCGGTGCGCGATCATTATAAGCCAGTTGGGCAAGGCGATGATGTGCCGACGGCTCCGGTGACCGTTGCGGTGAGTTTGGCGGATAAGTTGGATACGCTGGCTGGGTTTTTTGCAGCGGATGAAAAACCTACAGGTTCAAAAGATCCATTTGCGCTGAGAAGAGCTGCCATAGGAATATTGGCAGTTTTGGAAACGAATAAAATTCGCCTTCCCCTAAGCACGCCTTTCCGAGGAACATATCTATCTGCTCGACTGAATTTTCATCTCAATAAATCTGAACTGCCAAATGCCAAACGAGCAATTAATGATAACTATTTTGAGGCACCACTTCTCTTCGGTATTTATCAAGGCAATGCTTTTCGACAGTCGTTAGAATTTATGGTAAGTCTAAATAATAATGCTGTCCCAACTGATGAGAGAGTAAACTTTGTAAGTGCATGGGAAAACAAATACGGAACTGAATACTTCGAGACACAACGCGAACTTGTTGATTTCTTCTCCTCCGGCCATGAATATTTGCAGCTTCCTGAGCTCACAAATGCCGAGATTATAGGATATGCTGAAGGACGGACTTCTTACTACGGAACTCAGTATTTCCGTTCGCAAAACGAGTTTCTTGCCTTCTTCGCCGACCGCCTCAAAGTCCAGCAACGTGAGGCGGGCGTCCGTCACGACCTGATCGACGCGGTGTTCGCGCTTGGCCAAGAAACTGGAGAAGTTGAGGACGATCTCGTCCGCTTGCTGGCGCGGGTGAAGGCTCTGCAGGCGTTTGTGGTGACGGATGAGGGCGCGAATTTGCTCGCGGGGTATAAGCGCGCGGCGAATATTTTGAAGCAGAACGTTGACGACAAAAACAGCCGTCACCCTGAACTTGTTTCAGGGTCCATCGTGCCTGACAACTCTTCGGCTGATGCGGAGGAATGGATGCTGAAACAAGTTCAGCATGACGGAGTGAGTGATGTTGAGGTCAGTTTATATAAAGCTCTCACTGCTGCCGAACCGCTTGCCGCTGCCGCAATCTTGCGCGAGGATTTCGCCGCTGCCATGACGGCACTCGCCAGCCTGCGCGCGCCGATTGATGCATTTTTCGAAGGCGTGATGGTCAATGATCCTGACCCTGCTAAACGCGCGTTTCGTATCGGCCTGCTCACTCGGTTCCGCGATGCCGTGCACAGCGTTGCGGATTTCTCGAAAATAGAAGGCTAATAATAACAATAGCCTTCTCCCCTTTAGGGGAGAGGGTTGGGAGAGGGGACTACCCTCACTAAAACTTAATGGGCCGGAAGGATTGGTTCTCCCCCTCTCCCCGGCCCTCTCCCCCAAAGGGGAGAGGGAGCACGATGAATGACCCAATATGTATTTCGTTTCGGCGGCGGTGTTTCAGACGGCGATGATACCGTTCGCGGCAATAAGGATATTCTTGGCGGCAAGGGCGCGAACCTTGATGGCATGGCCAGCATCGGTTTGCCCGTCCCCCCCGGCTTCACAGTCGCCACCGCAATGTGCGCGCTGTATGATATTGAAACCAGACGCTTCCCTACCGAACTGACGCCGCAGGTTGAAGCCGGAATTGCGCATATCGAAAGCGTGACCGGCAAGAAATTCGGTGATCCTGCAAACCCGTTGCTCGTTTCTGTCCGCTCGGGCGCGCGGGTTTCGATGCCGGGCATGATGGACACCGTGCTGAACCTTGGCCTGAATGATGCGACTGTCGAAGGGCTGGCGCATACTTCGGGAGATGCCCGGTTTGCGTGGGATAGTTACCGCCGCTTTATTCAAATGTACGCCGATGTTGTGCTCGGGCTCGATCACGGCGCGTTTGAAGAGGCGATGGAAATCGCAAAAGAAGACCGCGGATATTATTTGGATACCGAGCTGACTGCGGATGATCTGCGCGTGCTTGTGGCAGAATATAAAACACTGGTTCAGGCGCAATGGGGCAAGCCGTTTCCGCAGGATGTGCTGGCGCAATTGTGGAACGCGGTTGGTGCCGTGTTTGAAAGTTGGGAAAGTGACCGCGCAAAAGTATACCGCCGCCTGAATAATATCCCCGGCGATTGGGGTACGGCGGTGAATGTGCAGGCGATGGTGTTCGGCAATATGGGCGACACATCGGCCACGGGCGTCGCGTTCACGCGCGATCCAGCAACAGGCGAGAATGCGTATTACGGCGAATACCTGATCAATGCGCAGGGCGAGGACGTGGTTGCGGGTATCCGCACGCCGCAATATCTGACGCTGGCGGCGCGGGAACGGGCCGGGGCAAAGCCGCTGAGCATGGAGGAAGCGATGCCGACTGTGTACGGACAATTGGCCGATGTATTTGCTATATTGGAAACGCATTACCGCGATATGCAGGATATCGAGTTCACGGTGGAGCGCGAAAAGCTGTGGATGCTGCAAACCCGGTCCGGCAAGCGCACCGCCAAAGCCGCGCTGAAAATCGCGGTGGATATGGTGGCGGAAGGATTGATTACCGAGAATGAGGCGGTGCTGCGGATTGACCCGATGGCGCTTGATCAACTGCTGCATCCAACGCTTGATCCCAATGCCGTGCGCGATGTGCTTACCAAAGGCCTGCCTGCATCGCCGGGCGCGGCATCGGGCAAGATTGTGTTTGATGCCGATACCGCCGAAAAGCGCAACGAAATGGGCGAAGCGGTTATCTTGGTGCGCACCGAAACTTCGCCTGAAGACATTCACGGCATGCATGCGGCCAGGGGTATCCTGACGGCGCGCGGCGGCATGACCAGCCATGCGGCAGTGGTGGCGCGGGGCATGGGGCGGCCATGCGTTTCGGGTGCGGGCGGTATCTCGATTGATGCAGGCGCAAAGACATTGCGCGTGGGGGAACGCACGCTGACCGAGGGTGATATTCT
>JAYWFI010000107.1:0-14561 GCA_043778865.1 Sphingomonadales bacterium | reverse complement strand
GGCTTGCCCATCACATTGGCCAGCACGTTTAGGCGTCCGCGGTGCGGCATACCGTACACGATTTCGCGCACACCCAGCGCGCCGCCGTATTTGATGATGCTTTCAAGCGCCGGGATCATCGCTTCGCCGCCATCAAGCCCGAAACGTTTGGTGCCAACATATTTGCGGCCTAGGAATTTTTCATATTGCTCGGCCTCAAGCACTTTGGCGAGGATTGCTTTTTTTCCTTCGGGTGAAAACTGGATTGCAGCGGCCTTACCCTCCATGCGTTCTTGCAAGAAACGGCGTTCCTCAAGGTCGTTGATGTGCATATATTCAAGGCCAACAGGCCCGCAATAATTGGCGCGCAGTACGGCGATCAATTCGCGCACAGTGGTCCATTGCAGACCCAGATTACCGCCGATGTAAACAGGTTTGTCGATATCTGCGCCGACAAACCCGTGATATTCAGGCGTCAAGTCGGCGGGGATTTCCTGTTTGGTCAGACCCAGTGGATCTAGGTTCGCCGCCAAATGCCCGCGCACACGGTATGTGCGGATCAGCAGCATCGCACGAATGGAATCGCCCGCCGCCGCCGTCACATCGGTATCGGATACCTGTTTGCCTGCTGCCTTTGCCGCTTCCTTGATAGCGACCGCCATTTGCGTTGGGTCAAGTGCGGCTGTTAGGTCGCCGGTATCATCCAGCGGCCAGTTGCTGCGTGCCCAGCTTGGCCCGCGCTCCTGCTCGTCTTGGCCGATGCCAAAGTCTTGGTTTTCTATGCCCATATTATACCTCTTATGCCCTAATATAGCCGGGCCTTTTCTTTCAAATCAACGTTTCGTAAAGATCGTCCCAATCGGGGTTCATCTCCACAATTTGTTTCAATTTCCACGCACGTTGCCATTCTTTCATTTGAACTTCACGGCGGCGCGCATCATGCACATTTTCAAATCGCTGATACCAAACAAGCATCTTGCAACAATATTCCTTCGTAAATGCATCCACGGTTCCTTGCTTATGCTGCCAAACTCGCTGTGAAAGATTGCTGGTACAGCCAATGTAAATCGTTCCATTCCGTTTGTTGGCCATGATGTAGACATAACCAGGCCTGTCCATTTTATACCGTCGCTCTGCCGCCAATCGTGCCGCGTGCCCCGGCGCAGGCCGGGGTCCAGATGTCAAACGCTGCGTATGTTTCATGGACCCCGGCCTGCGCCGGGGCGCACATATGCGCCGCTTTCACGATCACCCCTTCAAAACTTCGACTAATGTTCGGCCCAGCTCGCTCGGGCTTGCCGACATGCGGATGCCTGCTGCTTCCATCGCCGCGATTTTGCTCGCTGCGTCGCCCTTGCCGCCCGATACAATTGCGCCTGCATGCCCCATGCGCCGTCCGGGAGGCGCAGTGATGCCAGCGATAAATCCAGCCATTGGTTTGCTGCGGCCGCGCTTGGCTTCATCGATCAGGAATTGCGCTGCTTGTTCCTCGGCGTCGCCGCCAATTTCGCCGATCATGATAATTGACTGGGTTGCCTCATCGGCCAGAAACAATTCCAGCATATCAATGAAGTTCGTGCCGTTTACAGGATCACCGCCAATGCCGACCGCGGTGGTTTGGCCAAGTCCTTCTGCGGTGGTTTGGAACACCGCCTCATAAGTCAGCGTACCTGAGCGCGACACAACGCCGACGCTGCCCTTGGAGAATATGCTGCCGGGCATGATGCCGATTTTGCATTCGCCGGGCGTCAATACGCCGGGGCAGTTTGGCCCGATCAGGCGCGATTTGGAACCTGAGAGCGCGCGTTTTACTTTCACCATATCGAGCACCGGAATGCCCTCTGTGATGCACACGATCAGCGGCACCTGCGCATCAATCGCCTCAAGAATAGAATCCGCGGCAAACGGCGGCGGCACGTACACCACGCTGGCATCCGCGCCGGTAACCTGTACCGCCTCGGCGACGGTGTTGAATACAGGCAGGCCAATGTGCGAGGTCCCGCCCTTACCCGGCGTAACCCCGCCGACCATCTGCGTCCCATAATCCAGCGCCTGCTGCGTATGGAAAGTGCCAGTTTCGCCGGTCATGCCTTGGGTGATGACGCGCGTATTTTTGTTGATGAGGATGGACACTTATTACAATTCCTTTGGTTTATAGCCTGCAAATGGGTTTATAACTTGAACGGAGCCATATTTTTGACCGTTATTCAGATCTTCAGACAAAATAGTATCAACACCGGCTACATGTGCAGCGGCAATGATTGCGCCGTCCCAATAGGACAATTGATACCGGTTGGCGTATCCGGCGCCATCGACAACGATTTGCCTTGTAACGGGTATGACTTCAAATGCGGCCAGATCGTCTAGCCAGCCAATAGCTTCTTCATGCGCCATTTTCGGTTCGTTCTTGCGCGTTGCTATATGATAGAATTCTTGTTGTACCTGCGCCGATGTTGCAAAACCCCCATCACTCAGTATTTGAAGTGATATCAGGCGCTTCGTTTCGTCCTCTGGCCGTGCGGACGATGCATATAGGGGAATGTTGGTGTCGAGAAAATACTTTAACGCCATTCTAAAACCCGCCGGTCATACAAGTCTTCACGGCTCCGCGTCCTGCCAGTCATAAAACTTGTTCGGGCATCGCTACGCTGGCGCATTCTTTCTGCGGCTGCTTCTTGCTCAGGCGTTATATCGGGCGACAATTGTTCAAGATAGGTGCGGACCAGCGCATTCACTGTTGTGGAATGTTCGGCGGCATATCGGCGAGCAGCATTTAAAGCATTATCTTTAATGGCAAGGGTAATATTCTTTGTCATATCATGTCTCCACATTTACACAGGTTATGTGTAAATTAGATAATCACCTTAGTTGCAGAAATCAACAGCGCGTGTTCGGTGTGGAATGTGCCGGTGGCGCCGGTCATGCCTTGGGTGCTGAAACGTGTATTTTTGTTTACTGGAGATACTCATTTCACCGTTTCACTCTCTGTTTGCGCTTGAGGCTTAAGTTTAGGAAATCTTTCCATGAATGCTGCCTCATCAGTTATCGACAATTGCGGTGTGAAGGTCAGCCCGCCGCCCGTGACTTTGCACATCACAAATCGGCGTTCGTTAGGTTCGAGAAAAATATCAATACCGCCCGAACGGTTTGTGAGAGTATGTCGACCGGGTTCAAAATCAGCAGCTTGATAACGTCCCCGACCCAATTCCACAATCTTGGAGCCTTTCTCAAAAACCGAGCATCCGTAAACTGCCCCAAGCATCGTACTGAGTCGGTAAAAAACTATCTGTGATTTACCGTCCGAGACGTTGGAAATGGAAGCCGGCGCAGCCGCGCATGACATAGCGCTAACAGCCAAACCTGACAGAGCTAGACATGTCGCAAGGATGCGCACTGAGGTTTTCACGCCAAACTCGGCTCAATCGCTTTACATGCCGTTAGCAATTCGCGCACCGCATCGACTGATACGTCAAAGTTCGCTTTGGCATCGGGTTTGAGTTCGATCTCGGCGATGCGTTCTACGCCGCCTGCGCCGATGATTACGGGCACGCCCACATACAGGTCATTGACGCCATATTGGCCGGTCAGATTCGCGGCACAGGGGAGCAAGCGCTTTTTGTCTTTCAGGAAGCTTTCGGCCATCGCAATCGCTGATGTGGCGGGCGCGTAATAGGCGCTGCCGTTGCCGAGCAGGCCGACGATTTCGCCGCCGCCGCTGCGTGTGCGCGCAACAATCGCATCGATTTTTTCCTGCGTGCTCCAGCCCATTTTAATCAAGTCAGGCACAGGAATGCCCGCAACGGTCGAATATTCGATCACCGGAACCATCGTGTCGCCGTGGCCACCCAGCACAAACGCTGTCACATCCTCAACAGATACGTTGAACTCTTCGGCGAGGAAGTGACGGAACCGCGCGCTATCGAGTACGCCGGCCATGCCAACAACCATATTGTGGGGTAATCCGGAAAATTCGCGCAAGGCCCATACCATTGCATCCAAGGGATTGGTGATGCAGATTACGAACGCGCCGGGGGCATGCTCTTTAATGCCGGCGCCCACCGCCTTCATCACACCCAAATTGATGGCGAGCAAATCATCGCGGCTCATGCCCGGTTTGCGGGGGATCCCTGCGGTGACGATAACTACGTCTGCACCCGCAATATCGGCGTAATCACATGTGCCCTTAAGGTTCACATCAAACCCTTCCACAGGGGCGGATTGCGCCAGATCGAGCGCCTTACCCTTGGGCATGCCCTCGGCAATGTCGAACAAGACGATATCACCCATTTCACGTTGCGCCGCCAAATGTGCAAGCGTGCCGCCGATCATGCCCGCGCCGATCAGCGCAATTTTCTTACGTGCCATGGGAGAAACTTCCTTTGCTAAATGATTTGCAATAGAATTACGTGTGTTAACCGAAATTATGAAACCTACTACGCGCGCACTAGTTAAATTTCAACTGTGGAAAAATATTATCTTTGCAAATAGTTCGCAATAACATGCGTGCTTTAATCTTGCCCGTGGCCAAGCGCCAAATATGCTTCAGACTGCATTTCCATGAGGCGCGAAACGGTGCGGTCAAATTCAAAGCGTCCTTCGCCTTTTGGATATAGCGCATCAGGTGCGGCATCGGCGCTGACAAGAAGTTTAACGCGGTATTCGTACAGTGCATCAATCAGCGTGACAAACCGCGCGGCCTCATTGCTGTTCTCGGCGCTGAGCACAGGGATGCCGACCAAGAATACGGTGTGATACCGCCGCGCGATCGCCAAATAGTCCGCCGCACCCCGCGCCTCTGAACATAATCGCTTGAACGAAAACACTGCCACACCTTTCAAGGATTTGGGTACGTGCAGCATGCGCCCTGCGCCAACATCAATATCCTCAGATGGTACGTTAGCGGCGCCGCTAGGCGGATAGTCTGTAAGGCGAAAGAAACTCTGCGATAATGCCGCAGATGCAGCCGCACCGTTCGGCGTAAGCCATGTTTGTGCATTACCCAGCCGATCGCGGCGATAATCGGTGGGGCCATTCAGGGCCATGACGTCAAGTTTACGGGTAATCAATTCGATGAAAGGCAAGAAAAGCTGACGGTTCAGGCCGTCTTTATACAGATCATTAGGCACACGGTTTGACGTCGTAACTATGGTCACTCCGGCATCAAGCAAGGCGGTAAACAGCCGCGACATGATGGCGGCATCGGCCATATTTTTGACCACCATTTCATCAAAACACAGCAGCCGGGCTTCATCGGCAATGGCGGCGGCAACAGGCGCAATCGGGTCTCCGGCTTCTTTGGTGCGCTCTTTGCGGATGCGCGCGTCAACATCGAGCATGAATTCATGGAAATGCGCACGGCGTTTTCGGCGAATGTCTACACTGTCAAAAAATAGGTCCATCAACATCGATTTACCGCGTCCTACGCCGCCCCACAGATACAGCCCGCGCACAGGATCGGGCTTTTTGCCAAGCATCCGCCATACCACACTGGCGCGAGGTGGTATTGCTTCAAGCTGTTTTTGTATGATATTTAACGCTGCGACTGCGGCGGCTTGCTCATCGTCTGGAGTAAGCTCACCTGCAGATATCAACGCCAGATAACGGGCGGTTACCCCATGTGATGTTGGCGTATTCGTCATTATAAAACGTAAGAAACTATACGCCCGTGATGATCAATGTAATTTCCGTCGTGCCGTCTTTTGGCGCAGCAGACGCAAGTACCGAAGGGCTACCTTCTTTGCTGGCTTGCAAGCTACCGGTGCCATCAAAATTACCCGACATTCCAATCTGCATTCCTGCTTTTGTCACACTGGCCTTATAGAATTCGATAATGGCGTCCACTTTATCCGGACTAGTCATGGTAACCGTTGAGAGTGTTTTGCCATCGGTTGTCATCTTTGTTGCGGCGGTTATGGTTGATCCGGGATATCGCGGCGCAAACGCGGGGAAGTTTGCCTGTTTGGTATCGCTGGACATTGTTACAGTCTTGCGGTCGGCTCCGGTCATGGTAACTTCGCTTTTGGCATCATTACCCTTGGTTGTAATGCTCGTGCTGCCGCCCTTACCGTCTGGAACAGATACAGACTGCTTGTCGCCGCCTCCGCATGCGGATACAAATAATGCCAGTGACACCAAAGCAATAGATTTATACATTATTATAACTCTCCTCAAAGTTATATAATGTAGTTACATTGATCGTTCAGCAACCATTTTCTTGGTTTCGGCAATCGCCTTGGCCGGGTTTAATCCTTTGGGGCAAGCGTTGGAACAGTTCATGATGGTGTGGCAGCGATATAGGCGGAATGGATCTTCCAATTCATCAAGCCGCTCACCTGTCATCTCATCGCGGCTATCGGCGAGCCAGCGGTAGGCTTGTAACAGAATCGCAGGGCCCAAAAACTTGTCGCTATTCCACCAATATGACGGGCAGCTGGTGGAGCAGCATGCACACAATATGCATTCATACAATCCGTCTAGCTTTGCGCGGTCTTCGGGCGATTGCAGGCGTTCTTTGCCTGCAGGCACCGATGTTACGGTTTGCAACCAAGGTTTGATCGAAGAATATTGCGCATAGAAATGCGTGAAATCTGGAACCAAATCCTTGATCACTTCCATATGCGGCAGCGGCGTTATCGTTACCTCGCCTTTGCAATCTTCGATCGCAGTGGTGCAAGCAAGGCCATTTTTGCCGTCGATATTCATCGAACATGATCCGCAAATCCCCTCACGGCAGGACCGGCGGAATGTGAGAGTTGAGTCTTGCTCGCTCTTCATCTTGATCAGCGCATCAAGCACCATAGGGCCGCAATTTTCGGTATCGACATCAAACGTATCATAACGCGGGTTCTGGCCGCTATCGGGATCATAGCGATACACTTTGAACTTCTTGGTCTTGCCGCCGGTCTTTGCCGTATGCTGCGCGCCGGGCTTAACCTGGCTGTTTTTAGGAAGCGTGAACGTTGCCATAATCAAATCCTGTTAATAACTATTGATGCTTGCGATAACCAAGCCCTGCGGTAATCACAAGCCTTTGCGTGTTGCAAAGAGGGCACTTGCAAGTGCATGATCTTCAGGTTTATCAACATCAATGGCTGCTGTTGGATCCGAAAGGCTAACCAAATGCGCCGATAATTCCAGCCGCTTTCCCGCTGCCGCCAATGCGTTTGGCAAACTAATCGTTCGGGTAATCGCGCGCAGGGCAAGCCAGGGGCCAAAGTGCATAAACAGCTTCCACGCTTGCTTGCGGTCTTGTTCGGCGGCGGCCCACAAAGTTAGCGCGGGTGCCACGCGGTCGCTGCGAAAGGCAAACAGGTTGGCGCCAGACCACGCGCCGCCTGCAAAACGCAGCCACGTGCGCTGAGCATCTGGAAACCGGGCCAGCATAACGCTGCGCTCAACCATGCCGATAGACAAATCGCCATGCGCATTATCCAAAAATTCAGTTATGATATCTGCGGTTAGCAGTGGATGATCCGCCGTAGTGACAAACCACGGCCACGGAACATCGCCGCACTCAAGCATGGCTAACAGGCTTGTGGATATGCCATTGCCACTTTGCCGAAATTCCGCTCCGCCCCCTGCTTTGGCGAGCACGCTGGCATCTTGGGCTAGCACAATAACCCGGCCAATTTGGGGATGGCAAGCCGCCGTGCGTACCACATGGGTAAGCATAGGTTCGCCGTCAATTGGCACCAGAGCCTTTTGCGTCAACCCAAAATGCGCGGCGAGGCGGTCCACTCCAGGTCTTTGCCCCGCCAAAATTATCGCTGTCCATTGCGCAGGGATGATCGTTTCCATATGGCGGCTGTAACAATATTGGGGGTGAAGGCCAATGCAGCATATTGCAATATACGATCTTGATAAGACAATAGTGCGAACGCCAACCTTCACAGCTTTTTTGATGTTTGCGGCACGGCAAATGGACCGCGGTTTGTGGTGGCGTTTGCTCGTTTGGGTGGGCGCGATGATTGGATATACGCTAAAATTATATGGCCGGAAGCAGTTAAAGCAGTTTGGGATGCGCTTGTTTATTGGCCCTGCATTTTCGGCGGTACTGGCAAAGGCGCTGGCGCATATGTTTGCCGCAAAGATTGTTCCTGCAGATGTGTTACCGGGCGCGGCAAAAGCAATAAAAGCCGACCAAGAGGCAGGTTACTTGATCGTTATCGCATCGGCGGCGCAGGCATTCTACGCGGATCATATCGGCGCGGCACTTGGCATAGATACAGTGATTGCGACGGAAAACCAGCGCATCGCAAGCGGCGAGTATACCGCGAAGATTGACGGCGAGAATAACTATGGCCCTGAAAAACTGCGCCGAGTAAAGGCATGGCTGTCTACTGCTGGATATGACCGAAGCAATTGTCACATCCGCGCTTATTCCGATCATATCAGCGATGCGCCGCTGCTTGATTGGGCAGATGAAGCGGTATTTGTTACCGCCAGCCGGACTAAGGCGCACGCGGCGGTATCCAGAGGCTGGCAAGCACTGGATTTCACGATTGATTAAGACACCAGATTAAGACATCAAAGCCGTTGTACTTGTTGGATTTGCATTTGCTTAGAACCGCAGAACTCTGGGCAAGTTGATAGTGGATTGCAAAAATATCGAGGGTTTATATCTGTGCAGATACAGCTGACTATCCGGCCTGCAAATTTGCAGGAAATATCCTACATTGCAAGCGATCAAGCACCTTATAAACGCAGCATAATCAGGGCCTGTATACCTATTCATCCTTATGCTAGAGATTGTCCATGACAAGTAATCACCCTGCAACAGCTTATAAAATCTTGACCGCTACCCAATGGGCGCTGTTTCAGCAGGACCGAGTATTCCACGGCGCACCTGTGGATTTATCAGATGGCTATATTCATCTGTCTGATGCAAGCCAGTTGCAAGGGACGCTGGATAAGCATTTTGCTGGGCAATCCGATTTGGTCATTGCCCAAATAGATTTATCGCAGTTGCACGGCGATATTAAGTGGGAGGTCTCACGCGGCGGTGCGTTATTTCCACACCTTTATGGCCCGCTCCCCCTCCGCGCCGTGATTGATATTACGAATTAAACTGAATTATAACAATAACTTATTTAATCCAACTGCGACCAAACAGGTGCGTGGTCGCTAGCTTTTTCGCGGCCTCGGTGGTCCTTGTCTACGCCGCAGGATGTCAGGCGGTCGGCCGCTTGCGGGCTTAGCAGCATATGATCGATACGGAAGCCGCGATCTTGCGGCCATGCGCCCGCCTGATAATCCCAATACGTCCATATGCCGCCCGATGGATTATGGCTGGCCAAGGCATCGGTCCACCCGCTGGCCAGAATGCGGCGGTATGCAGCGATACTTTCAGGCTGGCGAAGGGCATCATCCTGCATGGCAGTTTTTGACCATATGTCGCAGGGGTGAGGAATAACGTTATAGTCCCCCACCAAAGCCACCGGAATTTCAAGCGCCATCAGCGCGGCGGCATGCAAGCGAAGCCGCTCCATCCATGCCAGTTTATAGTCAAACTTTGGGCCGGGTAGCGGGTTACCATTGGGCAGATAGATCGAGGCAACGCGCACGCCATTCACATCTGCCTCAAGATACCGGGCTTGTTCATCCATAGGATCACCGGGCAATCCGCGCTGTGTCTCCGCAGGCTGCATTCCGCGCGCCAAAATGGCCACTCCGTTGAAGCTTTTTTGCCCGTGCCACACCGCGCCATAGCCAATTTTTTCAAATTCATCGGCCGGAAAGCCATCATCCTGGCTTTTTACCTCTTGTAAACACGCGACATCCGGCTGCGTTTCGGATAGCCATTCGATCAAACGAGGCAGGCGGGCCTTTATCCCGTTGATATTGAAACTGGCGATTTTCATTAGCCTGTAATTTTCATTATACAGAGAAGCTTGATCCGCATCCGCAACCCGATGCAGCATTGGGATTGGTGACCTGAAATGATTTTCCACCAAGTGATTCGACGAAATCAACCGCACTGCCGCGTACCAAATCCAAACTAATCGGATCGACAACAAGTGTTGCACCGCCGTGCAAAGCAACAACATCGCCGGCTTCAATAGAATCAGCCATCCCGAATTTATATTGAAATCCAGAACAGCCGCCACCTTCTACAGATAGGCGCAAGAGCGGCTGTTTACTTAGTTTTTCGGCAATCGCAGCCACGCGCCGTGCGGCGTTTTCGGTAAGGATGATCTGCGGTGCGTCGGTCATATATGTTATATAGGCACAAACAAAAAGGGCGGCAAGGCTTTCGCCCCGCCAGCCCCAGATTTACACCCTCTCCCAAAGGTGATGCGTTGCGTTTCGGCTTATCTTCCCGTCACGCTATAAGACGGCGTAACAACTTGTTTTGCGGCTAGCAACAAATTTGGTGTTTGATTTGGCAATTGGCTCGCTGTTTGAACTGGCTGTTGCTCAGTAATCTGCGTGGCCGCGAGAAAGGATGAAGGATTTACAGCATCACCGCCGATGCGGATTTCATAATGCAAATGGCTGCCTGTTGAACGGCCCGTTGAACCCATGTACCCGATCACATCGCCTTTACGAACGCGCTGTCCCGCAACGACATTAAGTGCCGACATATGGCCGTAGCGTGTTTCAATGGAATTGCCGTGCTCAAGCTCAACATATTTGCCGTATCCGTTGACCCATTGTGCGCGTCCAACGATTGCATTGGCAGTGGCGTATATAGGCGTTCCAACGGCACCGCGGATATCAAGGCCCTTATGATTGTGACTGGCACCGCGCATCGGAGCGCGGCGTGCACCAAAACCGCTCGATAATGTCATTAGGTCAACAGGATTAATCGAAGGGATAGCAATCTCAGTTTTTGCAAATGTACCAGAGGCGCGGCCCCAATTATCATGCAATGAACGAAACGAAGGGTCTGATACGCCAAGAGCCGTTTGATTGGCTTTCACGTCCTCGGGTGAAATACGAAAGCTATCAGAACTGTTTGCTGCGGACGCCGCAATGGCAGATGTCCCTAATGATAATGAAGCTATCGTAAATACTGCAGCGACCGCAGTGTTTCGAACGAGTGAATGGCCAAGAGCCAATGCGCTACGTTTCATAAGCGTGTACAAACCTTTTTTTGCGACCTGCGCCGTTGCGCAACCCCGAATTAATAGGACATAACCACTGCCCGCCCCTTATTTATCCGATGTAAAATAATTTTGAGGTGCAGTGCAACCTATGTGTAATATTCCAGCGTTAAACCGAACGGGTAACACGCCGAGCTGTTAAATAAGGCCTTAAGACTGCGATAAGAGTGGCGCTAAGCAAGGAGTTTGCGGGCCCAAAGGGTTAAAATATCCTTAACGATACCTCTCGAATCAATCCATTTTGACCCTATTAGAATACGCCGTGTTTTGATCCTCTGAATATATTACAGTACTTCGGCGGTATGCGATCGCTTTACCGTTCGGGCTTCTTCGTTGCTGCATGTACGCCATCCAAACTGCTTACCTCTATTACTATGGGTACACTGGATAGATAGGTGAGCAAAGCAAAGCAGGGCAAAGCATGGGCGGGCCAAGCAAAGCGCATTTGTGCACTTTGCTTGGCATGCATCAAATCATCCGTAAATACCTACCAGCTCCGCTGTGTGATCCCTGCTTATGGCAACAATAGGTTTTTCGTTATTTTTTTCCCATCCACACTAACCGATGCATAGCCGGAATTCTTTATGTCGTTGGCAGCCAGACGTCCTTCTAAATCAAGGCGGAGTGTGTGCGTGTTACTGAATGCGCCGGGCCCCATTAAACGCACGCCTGACCAAACATAACGGCTGTAGACACCGCTTAATTTGGGCTTTTCCGCTTCCATAACCCCCGTAAGCGCAGACGCATCAACTTGCGACAGTGGGATCAGATGATCTTCCAACCGAAAAGATGCCGCATCGCCCATAACGGTAATCTCCATGGGCTGTGGTTCGGAAAAAACACCCGTTTTTGTGTCCATCGACGTGCTAACCAGTTTACGCGGGTCTGCGGGACTTTGGTAATCAGCCTTACACGTTGTCAAAGTACCTTCGGGTTCAGAAGAAGAGCCGCCTTCTAAGTCCGGTCCAGAACTAAAAAAGGAAGTCATCTCCGATACTTTGGTATCAGCGCCCAAATGTTTGACGATTGCTTTGAAACAGACATCTGGTCCTTGCGATAAATTAAGCGTCATTGCCGCCGCAGCCTTGCTTGGAACCGGTGCACTTTTTTGTCCTGCGGCGACGGATTTTTCAGTAGGTTTTTCAGCAGATTTCCCCCCTCCGCCGCACCCAGACATGCCAAATGCAAGGACAGATAATACGCCAAAAGTGGTAGAAAATTGCTTTGTCATTATGATATAGCCTCGCACAAAATATTATTTGATACATAGTTTTACTTACGTCAACTTCAACTTTCAAGTGCGTAACTTACAGATCTTGCACAGCGCCTAAGACAGCTTCCACATGGCCTGCGACTTTTACATTACGCCATACCTGCGCGACCTTGCCGTCTTTACCAACTAAGAAAGTCGCGCGTTCGATACCCATATATTTTTTGCCATACATCGATTTTTCCACCCACACGCCCATTTGCTCGGTCGCATCGCTTTGTTCGTCCGATAGCAAAGTAACGGTCAGGTCATATTTCGCAGCAAATTTGGCAAGCTTAGCAGGCTTATCTTTGGACATACCATACACTGCGCAATCCGATTTTTTGAAAGCCGCCATGTGCTCGGTAAAGCCTTGACCTTCTTTGGTGCATCCCGGCGTGTCGGCCTTGGGATAGAAATAAAGCACGAATGGCCCATCAAGTTCAGCCAAATTTATGGGCGTTCCGTTGCTGTCTTGCACGTTTACAGGCGGAAGAGTGCTGCCAATATCAGTCATGTTTGTATCCTTTGGTTGGTCTCGCGGGAACCTATAACCCGTTCATATTCCTTCAACACTATGCCGCGCGCATTATCAACAGCCACCATCAATGCGGCCCAGCCATCATGATGCAGGCACTCGGCAACGCGCTGACATGCGGGCGGCGGAGGTGTTTCCAAATCGGGCGCAAACAAACGTAGCATGATCAGCAACCGGGTAAGCAAATCTTGCGCATGCACAAATTTCTTGGATACCAAACCTGCATCACATAGCAACTCTGCTGCGTCATGTAACCGCGGAACGAGCGCTGTTCCTGTTTGCAGTTGCAGCGCATGAATCGCAAATTCTGCATCAACAAGCCCGCCGGGTAGCAATTTGATATCAAGTGGCCCCTTAGGCAATTTGTGCTGCGCAATATCGCGCCGCATCGCCGCAACATCGGTCAGCAAGGCGGTTTGTTCGCGCGGCATGGTCAATACATCTTGTATGATTATCTCTGCGGCGCAGCGCGCATCGCTGGATCCGTATATGGCCCGCGCCCGGGTGAGCGCCATATGCTCCCACACCCACGCATCACTGCGTTGATACTTTGCAAAGCTATCCAGTGATACGCAAAGCAGCCCCTGCGCGCCCGATGGCCGTAGCCGCGTATCCACGTCATATAGCGCGCCTGATGCCGTCGGTACGCTTAATGCCGCCACCACGCGCTGCGCAAGGCGGCCAAAATATTGCGTTGCGCCCAGTTGCCTTGTGCCATTTGATTGCGCGTCATACTGGCCTGTAAACAGCAGGATCAGATCAAGGTCCGATGCATGGGTTAGCGCCTCTCCGCCCAAACGGCCAAGCGCCAATATAACCAGCTCGCCGCCCGGAACACGGCCATGTGCGGCTTCAAATTCCTGCACCGTCGCCATCGTCAAAACTTGCAAAGCGGCCTGTGCCAAATGCGCATAACTGCGCGCAATAGCCAGCGGATCGTGCCGCCCCTCGATCAATTGCACGCCAAGTGCGAAGCGGCGTTCACCGACATATATCCGAACTCTGTCCAGAACGGCTTGATAATCAAGGCTGTCTGTTTGCGCCGTCATTTCCGCAAATGGCACGGCCGCATTCTGGCCTGCATCTTCTGGTAAATCAAGCGCGCTGGCATCAATTAAGCCATCAAGCAATTCTGCGCGCTGCCCCAATGCGTCTGCTAAAACAGGCGCAAAGCTGAGTACATCGCCGATCAATTGCAACAATCCGGGGCGTGCGCGCAGCAGATGAAAGAAATTAACCGCGCTGGGCAATGCTTCGATCATATTGTCAAAACGCGCCATTGCGTTGCTGGGATCAGGCGCGCGGGCCAATGCAGCCATAATGGCGGGCAACACCGTCTCAAATGCTTCTGTTGCAGATTGGCTGCGGATGGCGCGTAATTTACCGCTGCGCCATCTGGTGATACGCTGCTGTACGTTGGCGATATCTGTAAATCCCATCGCTAATAATTGTTCCTCCAGCGGCAGGCCGCCGCCCGCCAGCCTTGATTCGCCCTGCGTATCGTCATTTGCCGTTAGGGCATCATATATTGCCTGCACACAGGTGATATGCGGGCGCAGCAGTGCCAGCAATTCCTCGCTGCCGGTCAATCCATGCAGCCGCGCTACATTGTCCATCGCCTCTATATTGGACGGCAGGCTATGGGTTTGCTGATCTGCCACCATCTGCAACCGGTGTTCGATTGTGCGCA
>JAYWFI010000106.1:0-15081 GCA_043778865.1 Sphingomonadales bacterium | reverse complement strand
GGGGCGGCCATGCGTTTCGGGTGCGGGCGGTATCTCGATTGATGCAGGCGCAAAGACATTGCGCGTGGGGGAACGCACGCTGACCGAGGGTGATATTCTGACGCTCGATGGGTCAACGGGCGAGGTGATGGCCGGCGAGGTTGCGACGTTGCAGCCTGAACTCGTTGGAGATTTCGGCACGTTGATGGTGTGGGCCGATAAGGCCCGCCGGATGAAAGTACGCGCGAATGCTGAAACGCCGCTGGACGCGCAAACCGCCCGCGATTTTGGCGCAGAGGGTATCGGCCTGTGCCGCACAGAGCATATGTTTTTTGATGCCGCGCGGATTACGTCGGTGCGCCAGATGATTTTGGCCGAAGATGAGGCCGGACGGCGCGCCGCGCTGGCCAAATTGCTGCCCGAACAGCGCGCCGATTTTGCGGCGATATTTAAGGTGATGGCCGGACTGCCCGTGACCATCCGCTTGCTCGATCCGCCGCTGCATGAATTTTTGCCGCATGCCGAAAGCGAATTTGCCGATGTCGCCGCCGCCGCCGGAGTGGGCATCGAAACCCTGAAACAACGCGCGGCTGAACTGCACGAAGTGAACCCGATGCTGGGTCACCGGGGGTGCAGGCTGGGCGTGACGTACCCCGAGATTTATGAGATCCAAGCCCGCGCAATATTTGAGGCCGCGTGCAGTCTTGACGTCGCGCCCGTGCCCGAAATCATGATACCTTTGGTGGGTACAAAACGCGAGCTTGACCTGATGAAAGACGTCGTTGATGCAGCGGCAGAGGCGGTGTTTGCCGAAACTGGAAAGCGCATTGTGTACATGGTCGGCACAATGATCGAGCTGCCCCGTGCGTGCTTAATGGCCGATGAAATTGCCGAGGTAGGACAGTTCTTCTCATTTGGTACCAACGACTTGACGCAAACGACGTTAGGTGTATCCCGCGATGATGCGGCGCGGTTTCTATCGTCCTATGTCGACAAAGGCATCTATGCGCGCGATCCTTTCGTGTCGCTGGACGTAGACGGCGTCGGCCAATTGATTGAGATCGCCGCAGACAAAGGCCGGACCACCCGCCCTGATATCAAACTAGGCATATGCGGCGAACACGGCGGCGATCCCGCGAGCATAACGTTCTGCGAAAGCATCGGGCTGGATTACGTCAGCGCATCGCCGTATCGCGTGCCAATCGCAAGGCTAGCGGCGGCGCAAGCGGCGTTGGCGCGGGGGTAGGGATGTAGTGCGAAGGTAGTCATAATCTGTACCTTCGTCATTTATAAGTTAATTAGCAGTAGTCGGAGAACTAACCGCTGACACGAGATATCTTTTTACTTTGTTTGTTGAACTTAACATTTTTCTGACTGAAAATTCGATCAGTGCAGTTGGATCAAAGTTCTGTTGCCCATGATAGTGTTGGCTACTAGTGATTAATGCTATTTGCTCACTAGTCCTTGCTGATTCCTCAAGTTCAAACGGAATAGACCTTCCCTCAGTTTTACAAAATATTCTTCCTTTATATGTACTTAAGTAATAACCTGAGATATGGCCTGTAATCTTTGATTTATCACTGCTAACTGTCGTTTGCTTCACATAGTCATACGTCAAGAAGCTCAAGTCAGGACCTACCTGATTACCTTCGCCATCGCACCGCAAGATGCTCGCTCTATTGGCTGTTTTTGAATGAACTATCGGGCGGTGCATATCCGCTACATTCGCTTCAATTTTTTCACATAAATTATCAATCTTTTCTTCTGTAATACCAATAAGCTTCATATGTTCATAATATTGTTCTTGCAGGGTTTTGTCGTAATCGACATGAAAGCCCATTGTTTGGGACAGAGCATAATCGTAAACTGAAGTCACAGCTTGGCCTAGAGGAGAATCTCGACCTGCAGATGAAACTGCAATACCTGCGCTAAATATTATCATTGCCTTTGATTTCCAACTGCCATGTTCAAAAGGCTTTATGAGTAGCTCAAATCCCACAGCCGATGGGGCTTGAGTTATTACCTCACCATTAAGCACCAAGTGCGTCGTAAGTGCCAGAGATCGCTGAAACCCTATTAAAGCGCGAGCTACATCGTAGAACTCAATTATTCCCTCGTCAGCACGTTCGCCTTTAAAAACTAGCTCGAATTCCATATGGCCCCCTCTTTGTTTCAAGATAGAAGTTTAGCCATTCACTATATTAAAACAAGGGTGTTGCCGAAGTTACGGTGACAGTGCATTTAACCCCAAACTATCAATATTACGTGCCGCGTTCAAACCGCTTTGAACTGTGAACTTACGCAGAATTCTCCAGTTTAGCAGCCTGCGGCGGTGCAGGCGGCGTTGGGACGGAGATAGAGATAGGGTAGCCATAATGTTTAGTTTTCTAAACATTATGGCTAGAGACAAGTTAACGATATGTGCATTAAAGAGAGGTTGGATTTTAACAGCTAAGGTGATTTGGCATGTCAGGCTCTATTTCAGGCGCAAATCCTTCTCTATCTTTGAGATTACGGTGACGCTCCATTAGACTATCCTTCGCTTAGAGCAAATTGCATTAAATTGGCAACACTCGTCATTGCGAACGAAGTGCGGCAATCCAGTGAATGCAACGCCGCTCTAGATTGCCGCGTCACTATGTTCTTTGCAATGACACAATTGGTGCAGGCGGCAAGTATGAGTTGGGTTTGAGGCATTGAGGTGTGAACTTATTGAGTTTTACGTTAGTTTTGCGCCTTTCATAACCCAGTACCAAACCTAATCAGTTTGCATAATCTGGCATGTCTTTCGAAAACCACTTGCGTGCCTGGCTATCCCCGCCTAATGGCACAAATGTAGTGCACCCGTAGCTCAGCTGGATAGAGCACCAGACTACGAATCTGGGGGCCGGGCGTTCGAATCGCTCCGGGTGCACCATTTTTCTACGCCGGCAGCATAGTATCAATCATGACAAATTCCAAAAAATTCGCTATAATCCTGCTATCGGGCGGCCTTGATTCTATGGTCGTTGCCGCGCTGGCCAAGGCGCAGGGCTATGACCTGATCGCATTGACGATTGATTATAATCAGCGCCACCGCATTGAACTGCAAGCCGCCGCCACGATCGCGGCGCATCTGGGCGCTGATGAGCATATCATCTTGCCACTTGATCTAACGCGGTTTGGCGGGTCGGCGTTGACCGCCGACATCGATGTGCCCAAAGACGGTGTTGAGGACGGCGCGATACCTGTAACCTATGTTCCGGCGCGCAACACGATATTCCTGTCGCTGTGCCTCGGATTGGCAGAGGCGCGGGGCGCACGTGATCTGTGGATCGGCGTGAATGCGCTCGATTATTCGGGCTATCCCGATTGCCGTCCAGATTTTATCCACGCGTTTGAAGGCATGGCAAATTTGGCAACCAAGGCCGGGGTGGAGGGCGCCGAACACGGGATTAAGGGCTTTACCGTCCACACACCGTTGCTGCATATGAGCAAAGCGCAGATTGCAAGCGAGGCGGCGCGGCTGGGCCTTGATACCGGGATGAGCTGGTCTTGTTATGATCCTACACCAGACTCGAAAGCATGCGGGCAGTGCGACAGTTGCCGATTGCGGCAAAAGGGCTTTGCTGATGCGGGCCTGATCGATGGAGCCGTCTACGCATGACTGCTCCTGTTAAAAGCTATACCGTTAAAGAGATATTCCTGACCTTGCAGGGGGAGGGCGCGCATAGCGGACGGCGCGCGGTATTCCTGCGTTTTACCGGATGCAATCTGTGGTCGGGGCTGGAAAAAGACCGCAGCAGCGCGGTATGCCAGTTTTGTGATACCGATTTTGTTGGCATGAACGGCAACAACGGCGGGCGGTACAAAGATGCTGATGCACTGGCCGATAAGGTTTTGGCATTGTGGGGGCAGGGCACGTCGCACCGATATGTTGTGATGACCGGCGGCGAGCCGATGCTGCAAGTGGATGAGGGCATCGTGGCGGCGTTGCATAGGCGCGGGTTTCAGGTTGCGATTGAAAGCAACGGCACGATTGCGGTGGAACCATCCATCGACTGGATCTGCATCAGTCCCAAGGCAGGCAGCGAAGTATTGCAACGCAGCGGCCATGAGCTGAAACTGGTATGGCCTCAGCCTAGCAGTGACACCGCCATAATGGAACAATGGGATTTTCAGCATCACTTAATTCAACCGATGGACAGCGGCGATGATGCGGCCAACACCGCCAATGTCGCAGCGGCAACCGCGTTTGTACAGGCCAACCCAAAATGGCGTTTGTCCCTGCAAAACCATAAGATTTTGGGGCTACCTTAAAAGCATCATTAACCCCTTTGACACAGGCGCAATCTTTTGACACACTCTTGGCTGGAGAGTGCGAAAGGAGAGCAAGCCATGGCACGCGCAGAACGAACGCGGCGGCATCAACGAGACATGCAGCATAGCACACATCGTTATCATAAGCCTGATTATCACACACCTGATTATCACAAGCGGATAAGTGACCATATCGCTGCTGCGTTGGTAATTTATACTTTGCTGCTGATATTTGTGGTTACACCATCGTTTGAAGGAAAAGGCGCAGCGATTTGGCCCTATTTCCTGCTGATAGTATTGGTCGCAGTGGTCATTCTACCGTTTCGTGCGATTGATAACCGCTGGCAAGCGCTGGCAAACAGCGAATTAAGCGATAGTGGTCTTGCAATGCGCTTTACCGCTGACCGCATTAAACTCTGGATTATTGCGATAGGCATACCGTTTGGGTTGGCCGCCATCTGCCGGTTGCTTACTGCCACTTTTTAAGGCGTGCATTATAATTGCGGACACTGATTGACGCTGCAATCGCGGGCGACTAACCCGGCTCTATGCTAACCAAATCTGATGCGCTTGCCCGCGCCCAATCGCTTGTTGAAAATGCCGTAAAAGCGGGCGCGGATGCTGCCGATGCTGTATATGCGTGTGATGCGTCCACCGAGGTGCAAGTGCGGCTGGGCGAATTGGAGGACGTCGAGCGGTCCGAAGGCGAAGGCATCGGTCTGCGCGTATTTTTGGGGCAGCGTTCCGCCACAATATCCTCATCCAATATGAACCCCGATATATTGGCCAGTCTGGTTAGCCGCGCGCTCGATATGGCGCGTGAAGCCCCTGAGGACCAGTATGCTGGGCTTGCTCCTGCAGAAATGTTGATGATGGGCGATGCGCCTGATACCTGTGGCCCCAATATCGATGGCGATGATGGCCAAGACCCCGATCCTGCGCATCTGCGAGAACTGGCGATGGCCGCCGAAGATGCCGCGCGCGCGGTTACAGGCGTCACCAATAGCGAGGGCGGCGGCGCAAGCGCGTCACGTTCTGTCTTTGCGCTGGCCACCAGCCACGGGTTTGCAGGCGCGAATTCGTCATCGGGCTATGCGATATCAGCCAGCGTGTTGGCAGGCGAAGGCGACGGCAAAGAACGCGATTATGACTATCATTCGGCTCGGCATTTAAGTGATCTTTTCCGTGCAGAAGATATCGGCAGGCGCACAGGGGAGCGCGCCGTTGCCCGCCTCAATCCAGTTACCGTGAAAAGCGGGGCGATGCCGCTGGTGTTTGATCCGCGTATCGGTAGCTCGCTCATCGGGCATATGCTGGGCGCGATTAGCGGATCGGCAATTGCAAGGCGGACGAGTTTTCTGCTGGAGTCGCTCGGCGCGCAGCTGTTTGATAGTAGTCTGTCGGTCATAGATGATCCGCACCGCCCGCGCGGACTATCCAGCCGGGAATTTGACGGCGAAGGATTGCCCACATCGCGGCGCGCAATTATCGACAACGGCGTGCTAACCGGATGGCTAATGGAAAGCGCATCGGCACGTCAGCTTGGCCTTGCGCCCACGGGCCACGCCGTTCGCGGGATAAGCGGAGCGCCGGGCGCCAGCACATCGAACGTGCATCTTGAAGGCGGCAGCGGCAGCGCAGCGGATTTGATGGCGGACATCAAAAACGGTATCTATATCACGCAGCTTTCGGGCCAAGGCGTGAACCCTGTAACCGGCGATTATAGCCGGGGCGCAGATGGGTTCTTGATATTGGATGGGCAAATCGCTGGACCTGTCAGCGAGTTTACAATCGCCGGAAACCTGAAAGATATGTTCCGTAATATGGCGGCGGCGGGTGATTTGGAATTCACGCGCGGCACCAACGTACCAACGCTGCGTATTGACGGCATGATGGTGGCGGGTGCCTGACAGATGGCACCCGACAGATAGTGCCTGAATTCAGTGCAGACAAAGACGCCGTAGCGCAGGCATGCCGCGAAGCTGCTGATCTTGCCTTTGGCCAGTGGCGTGACGGCGCGCCCACCACATCGCGGGTGTGGGAAAAATCCAAAGGGCATCCGGTATGCGACGCCGATCTTGCGGTCGACGCGCTGCTGAAACAGCGGCTCGGTGTGATACTGCCTGAGGCAGGATGGTTATCCGAGGAAACTGCAGACAATACAGACCGCCTTAGCCAGAGGTTATTGTGGTGCGTCGATCCGATTGATGGCACGCGCGATTACATTCGCGGGCGCAAGGGCTGGTGCGTATCGGTGGCGCTGGTGGCAGGCGGCTTGCCTGTATTCGCCGTAATGGCCGCGCCTGCAACAAATCAATTTTGGGTGGCAGAGGCAGGAGCGGGCGTGACGTGCAATGGCAAGGCGTTATCCGCAAGCCAGCGCACAGAGTTTATGGGCGCGCGGGTGCCCGCCGATGACTTGCCCAAAATCGACCGCGACCTGACGCTAGTGCATAAACCCAACAGCATCGCCATGCGCATGACTATGGTAGCATGCGACCGCGCCGACCTGGTCGCCACGCTGCGCTGGGGCAATGAATGGGATATTGCGGCGGCGCATTTGGTAGCGCAAGAGGCAGGCGCGATTGTAACCGATGCGCTCGGCGGCGCGCTTATGTACAATAAACCAAGGCCGCTGGATTTTGGCCTAATCTGCTGCGCGCCCGGTATACACAGCGCGGCAGTCGAACGGCTGGCGGGGCGGGCAGAGATATTGAAGGCAATTTCGTAGGGTAGTATGCGTTGCACCTATGTGCTTTTCCATTTTCATAAAAGCCACAAAGGAAATAAGACATAAGGTATTGTGCCATATAACTTTTATCTTTCTCCCTTTGTGGCTTTTATGAAATTTAATTTAGAGCATCGTGCCATAAATGTGCATCAATCCTCCCCGGTACGGGGAGGTGCCCTGTAAGGGCGGAGGGGTCCCACGTTTGTAAGGAAGCCCAGTGTTTGTCGGACATGCGGGCCCCCTCCGTCAGCCTGCAGCTGCCACCTCCCCGTGCCGGGGAGGATTTCCACTGATGCAGATTAAATGCTGCCTGCTCTAGCCGATACGTACCCTTCGACAAGCTTATAGCTGCGATATGGTTCAGCCTGTAACACTAGGCAGATCGTGTCCATAATCCGTCACGCGCCGCTTTCTTAGGATTGTTTTTTAGCGCCATCCAATAGGCTTTGGCGATCCAGCGTAATTTAGCGGCCTTGCTGGTATATACGCGGGCATCCCATGCTGCGTCACCGCGCGCCCTTACAGTACGCGCAATATCGCCGTAAATACCCGCAGCCGACAGCACTGCCCAGCGTGCACGCATAGGGAGTGCAGCGGCACCAACACGCGCCGATGCCTCATATATTTCCGACGCATCGCACAGCCGCTTGGCCAGCACGGTCAACCCGGCGCGGTGTGCAGGCTGCATCAGCGCATCCGTTGGAATATCCATCTCGGCAAGCCAATCAGACGGCAGGTAACACCGCCCAGCCGCTGCATCTTCGGCAATGTCGCGCGCTATATTGGCCAGTTGAAACGCGAGGCCGAGATCGCATGCACGGTCCAGCACCGTGTCATCATCCGCTGCAACGCCCATCACCACCGCCATCATAACGCCCACGGCTCCGGCAACATGGTAACAATATTGGTATAGGTCACTCTCGGTTTGGGGACGCCAATCGGCGGCATCCAGCGCAAAACCTTCGATCACATCATCCGCCATTTTTTGCGTTAGCCCGCATTCCGCCGCGACCACGCCAAGCGCATCAAACGCAGGCTCGCCGGTAATCTCGCCTGCTACCGCGCGGCGGGTAAGATCCCGGATCGCCGCCAGTCGCTCCATAGGATCGGCAACGTTTTCCATCGCGCCGCCATGATCTTGCCCATCTGCCATATCATCGCACTTGCGGCACCACGCGTACAGCAGCCACACACGCTCGCGCGTTATCCGGTCAAATAGCTTACTTGCCGCCGCAAAGGATTTTGACCCGCGCTGTATGCTGTTGCGAGCGTGTTCAACAAGGGCAAAGCGGTTAAGCATTTAAGCCCCTACCCTTTAGGGGAGGGGCTTTTGCGCGGATTCCTCACAAATCCCCTGCCTTCATCTGGAAAATAGGTTTGTGCGGAACATATGCGGTCATTTTATCGAGCAGTTCATCAAGCGCATCTGCCACCATTAATATCCCGCTGTGGGCCTCGCGTACGAAACCAACCTTTGCCATATGCACGTTGAATGCGATTAGATGGTCGTAATAGCCCGCAATATTGAGGATGCCGACGGGCTTATTATGATAGCCAAGCTGCGCCCAGCTGACCGCCTCCCACATTTCGTCCATTGTTCCAACGCCGCCGGGCAGGTTGATAAAACCATCGGACAAGTCGGTAAACGCGGCCTTGCGTTCATGCATGTTTTTGACGACGAGGAGTTCAGTACAGCCGTGGTGTGCAACCTCTGCATCGACGAGAGCCTCTGGGATGATGCCGATAACTTTGCCGGCCGCAGACAACGCGCCATCGGCAACCGCGCCCATCAGGCCAAGCCGCCCGCCGCCATAGACAACCGTAATACCGCGCTGCGCCAACGATGCACCGACATCACGTGCAGCTTCGATATACACAGGGTCAGCGGGCGTTGCCGACCCGCAATAAACAGCAATTGATTTCATCACGGCCTCTTACGGCGGTTAGGCCATATCCGCAATCATCAATGCCGCCGTTGCTTTTGCGCTACCTACGACGCCGGGTATCCCCGCGCCCGGATGCGTACCTGCACCCACAAAGTACAGATTATCGATCACATCATCGCGGTTGTGCGCGCGGAAATACGCGCTTTGCCATAATACAGGCTCAAGGCTAAATGCGCTGCCGTTGTGCGCCGCCAAATCGCGGCCAAAATCGGTGGGCGCATAATAAAAACAGGTGGCGAGGTTTTCTTTTAGGCCGGGCAATACGCGCCGTTCCAGCTCGTCCAGTATCACATCCTTGTACCGCTCACCAAATTCGCCGTCCCAATCCACCTTTGCCTTGCCCATATGAGCAACAGGGGCAAGCACGTAGAATGTTGAGTATCCTTCGGGTGCCATTTTCGGGTCGGTGATGCTGGGATGATGCAGGTACAGCGACGGATCATCGGGAACGACGCCGTTTTTGTAGATATCATCCAGAAGCCCTTTATAGCGCGGACCAAGCAGGATCGAATGGTGCGCGACATCGGGATAATGACCCTTTAGTCCGAAATGCACCACAAATAATGAGGGCGACCACCGTTTGCGTTTCAATGCCTTGCTTTGTTTCGCGCCGCGCGGATGGCTGCGCAATAACTTGTCATAAGCGTTCAGGACGTCACCGTTTGTGGCCACGGCATCGGCGGCAACGCGCACGCCGCTCATGGTACGCACCGCAACGGTGCGGTCGCCTTCGGTTTCAATCTCGTCCACCGGATCATTCAGTATCAATTTGCCGCCAAGCCGTTCAAAATGCGTCACCATGCCCGCGACCAAACGGTTGGTACCGCCCTTGGCAAACCAAACGCCGCCGCGTTTCTCAATGGTGTGGATCAGGGCATATATGCTGCTTGTGGTCATCGGGTTGCCGCCAACAAGCAATGTTTGGAACGACAATGCCTGGCGCAGTTTTTCGCTTTTTACAAATTTGGATGCGATGGAATACACGCTGCGCCATGCCTGATACTTCATCAAAGAAGGCGCGGCCTTTATCATGCTGGTGAAATCAAGGAATGCCACGGCCCCCAGTTTTTGGTAGCCTTCTTTTTCAACGCCCTTGGAATATTCCTGAAACTTGTCATATCCTTCCAAATCATCCGGCGCAATTTTAAGGATCTCGGCACGCAGCTCTTCTTCATCATTAAAATAGTCATACTCAACGCCATCGGGCCAATTTAAGCGGTAGAAAGGCTTAACGGGCAGCAGTTCAACATCATCGGAAAGTTTGGATCCCGACAGCTCCCATAATTCTTCGAGGCACGGCGGGTCGGTCACCACTGTGGGGCCTGCGTCAAACACGAACCCTTGACGTTCCCAGTAATATCCGCGGCCGCCCGGTTTATCGCGCGCCTCGATGATAGTCGTGTTGATACCTGCGGACTGCAGCCGTATGCCGAGCGCGAGCCCGCCAAAGCCTGCACCAATAACGGCGGCTGATTTCATTTCTTCTTGCTCCTGATAGCGCTTATCGCCTTGCCGATTGGAACCGGAGGCTTTCCCGATACGATGCGCAACTTGTCGATGCGTGTGCTGTTTCCAGCATAAAAGCGTGCGATGAGGCCCGGGTCCATACGGTAGAAACGCTCAAGAATTTTATACCGTTCCCCGGTGGCGCTGGCACGAAACATCATGCGGTTGAGCATACGGTAGTATTTGCCGTTCTCCCAATGCTTTTCGGCGCGGCGCTTTAGCAATAAATGCAACTTGTCGCCGTCCAAATCCTCTTGCGCGGCAACATATATCGCCGTGCGCACGGCATCGGGCAGGGAGTAGCTGGTGACCGGTTGAAAGAAACCGCCGCGCGCGCCAACTTTTGCCACGCGCCCAGAACCACTGGCCCAGTAACTATCGAGGTCACCGCCCATTACCACAGGCAGCACGCCTGTTTCCTCGCGCAGCACACGTTCGACTTTCCACCCCTTGCTGTCGGCATATTCGGCGATACGCTGCGCATGGCGGCGGCGGTCGTGATCGGGTTTGTCGGCGTAATAGGTATCTTCGATAAACAATTTGTCCATTCCGTACGGCAACACATACACAAACCGGTATCCGTCATGTTGCGCCACTGTGGCGTCCATGATGATGGGCTTGGTTAGGCTATGTGGCTCGGAAAGCTGCATCAACTGCCCCGTAAATTTTTGCCATCCGCAATCCAGATGATGTAGATCCCCTGCGCCGCGGGCATCGATTACGCCGCCTGCATTTATCCGCTGGCTGCCCTCTAGTACTACCAGACGCGGGCTAACGGCCTTTACTTGTTTGCCCATAAGCATATTCTCGGCGGGCAAAACTTGGCGCAACACCTCGTCTAATCGCTCGGATTCGATGCTGTAGTAAATACCGTCTAAATCACGGCTGTGATCGGGGAAATGCACGCTGTGGCCAGACCAGCCGCACGTCACCAGCGGCGCGGTTAACCACCTGTCGGCAGGTGCAATATCGGTGGCAAAATAACTCCAGATATGATTGCCGCCAAAATGTTCGTTTGCTTCGATCAGCACAACTTTTAATTCGGGGCGCATTTTTGCAAACGCAAGCGCGATCAAACCCCCTGATAGGCCGCCGCCAACAATCGCCAAATCACACTTAATATGCTCCATATCACCGCCCTAGCGCGGGGTTGCATCAAGGGAAAGGGGTATTGCCATCATCATTTTGTTAAACGTACTTTTGATTCGGCCAAATATTACTAAGTACGCCAGCACAATGTGTACTGTTAATGTGACGTTCAAGTAAATAATACAAATAAAAATGGCTAGTCATCGTAATTCTATAACTAATACAGGGTGAGACGTTACCTGGCATCGGTTGATAGATATAACAGTAAAAAAGGTATGGAATTTTTAACGTTTCGACCCCAATTTGTTTTTATGCCATCAAATACTGTATTTGTTTGGTAATATTTGATTATTGCTGATAACTTTTCAAGTATAGTTATTATGCAATATAAATTTTATTTTGTACTATAGGAGAATTCCATGTTACGTCTTATTGCTGTTGCAGCAACCATTGCATTAATCAGCCCCGCGTTGGCGCAAAACAAAATGCCGCAAAATAAAATGCCGCAAAATTCTGGACCATCACAATCGCCGCAAGAAATGCCTGCTCCCTCATCGGCGCCATCATCGGCTCCTTCGTCTGAACAGCCTGCATCGCCGCCCTCTTCATCGGCGCCAATGCAGGATCCATCCGCTTCTGCGCCTGCGCCTGCACCAGTATCTGCGGCCGCGCCAAAATCAAAAGAGGAGACTATTAAAGAAGTCGTATCCGCCGAATTCCCCACTTACGATGCCGACAAAAGCGGTGACTTAAGCAAGGCCGAATTTGGCCAGTGGGTCACAACACTGCGCGAACAAACAATGGCGCAACAAGGCAAGGCGGCAACTTTATCTGAAGCCGAAAAAGCAAGCTGGGTTAAGAACGCTTTTGCCAAAGCCGACAAAGACAAAAGTAAAAAAGTATCGCAAGCCGAATTGGAAACATTCCTAATGGGATGATGGTATTTGGTAAGCTGTAACTTGGGATGACCCCATAATCTTGGACCTTACTTACTCCTGTTAATACGCCCCTCCCAAAATAAGTAAGGCTCACATGAAAATCAGCTGCGCTGTGCGTGGCTGATTTTTTTGTGATTATTATACTGCATATTTATCAGAATAATTTATGACGAAATTATGATGTCAGCTTTAACTCAATCTGTAATTGCCATGACAATAATCGTCGGTCTACGCTATTTGCTTACCAGCGGGGCGTTTGCTTGGGCTACGCGCATCAAATATCCGGCGCTGTACAGCGGTATGGACAAACAAATCCGTAAGGAAATATTCTGGAGTCTGTCCAGTGCCGCCATTTATGGCATACCAGCAGGGATAGCCGCATGGGCATGGAGCGCGCGCGGGTGGACATTGGTATACCGCGATGCCTCCGATCATCCTCTATGGTATTTGCCCGTCTCTATACTGCTTTATCTCGCCGTACATGATGCTTGGTTTTATTGGACGCACCGTATCATGCATGGTCCATATTGGTTTAAGCGCGCGCACGCGGTGCATCACGAAAGCCGCCCGCCCACCGCATGGGCCGCCATGTCATTCCACCCGTGGGAGGCTCTGACAGGCGCTGTTGTAATTCCATCGCTGGTATTCCTGATCCCTATTCATATCGGTGCAATAGGGATTGTTTTAACCATTATGACGGTTATGGGAATAAGTAATCACATGGGGTGGGAAATGTTTCCAAAGTGGTTAGTTAACGGCCCCTTAGGAACTTTTGTGATAACAGCGACGCATCATCAAAAACATCATGACGCGTATCGAGGAAATTATGGCTTATACTTTCGGTTTTGGGATAAAATGTGCGGCACCGATATTGGTCTTGGCTGCTTTCGCCACGAACAGTCTGGTAGCAGCAGCGCCGGCACCGGCCTTATTGGGTAAAGGCGTTGAGGTTAACTTGAACGTCAGCGGCCTGCGCAATATGAAAGGCCAACTGATGGTGTGCCTGACCAAAAATCCCAAGGCATTCCCCGATTGCGGCAAAGATCCATCGGCAATAAAACGCCGCGTTCCGGCCGCACAATCCAGCACCATTGCATTCTCGCAAATATCACCGGGTACGTATGCCGCCGCGCTGATCCATGACGAAAATATGAACAACAAAATGGATTTGAGCCTGTTTCTACCAAAAGAAGGTTTCGCTTTTTCACGTAATCCCACAGTAGTCATGGGCCCGCCAAAATTCAAAAGCGCCGAATTTGTCGTGGGCGATGCCGATGTAAGACAAGCCGTTAAGATGAAATACATGCTGTAATACTTTATTTAGCAATACGAAACGGACCTAATTTTACCAAAAAATTCTGAAACGTTGGTTTTTCAGTCCATGTTAATCATGGATGTGAAAAATAGGTGAATGCGTAACCACTCATCCGCACCGCGAACCGTACGTGCACTTGCGAGGGTAACGCTGCTGATGTTTCTTATGAGCCATGCCGCGCTCGCCAATACTGTAACAACGCCCAAAAATTTGACGCAAAATGATGTCCGCCTTGGACCGTGCGTGAATATGGCAAACTTTCTGGAACCTCCCAATGAGGGCTATTGGGGCCGGCCGTTTACCGATACGGATTTTGCCGATGTTGCTGCTGTAGGCTTCAAAACGGTGCGCTTGCCCGTGCGCTTTGCCGGGCATGCAGGAACCGCCGCGCCGTATACCATCGACAAAGCATTTATGGACCGCACGGCACATGCTGTTCGATTGGCCCGCGCCGCCAAATTGCGCATCATTATCGACATGCACAATTATGACGAACTGATGGCTGATCCTGCTGCACAAAAAAAGCGCTTTGCCGCTCTTTGGAAACAAGTGGCTGCACGGTTTAAGCAGGAAGATGACAAGGTTTGGTTCGAATTAATGAATGAACCCAATGGCCGCCTGAACAATGCCAATCTGATGAGCGTCTACGGTCCGGCTTTCGCCGAAATTCGCGCCACAAATCCTACCCGAAAAGTTGTGATTGGCGGCGGAAACTGGAGCGGGCTGGAGTCATTGGAAACATTGCCCATGCCGCAAGATCCAAATGTTATTGCCACCTTTCATTATTACGATCCATTTTATTTCACGCATCAGGGCGCGAGTTGGGTAAAGCCCGCGCAGCCAATGGGAACAACTTTCGGTAGCAAAGTTGATTTGGATCAACTGGCCAAAGACGCGGACACGGCAAAAGCATATATGGCGCGCAGCGGCCGGCCATTATTTATGGGCGAAACAGGCGCATTCGAGGCGGTGCCGTTGCCGCAACGCGCGCTATATTATAAATCGGTGCATGGTGCATTTGGCGCGGCAGGTATTGATCAGTGCGTTTGGGGATACACCAACACGTTCCCATTTCGCGATGCCAAAACAGGGAAATGGTACACGCCATTGCTGCGTGCAATCGGACTATAGCTTGACCCGCACAGTGCTTGACCCGCGCAGTGCTTAATCGCGTTAGTACTTAATCGCGCTGCTGCGCTTCCTGTTTACGCTGATACCGCGTTCGCTGTACAATTCCCATCAACAGCGGAACCCATGCCGCAACAATAAATATCCGGC
>JAYWFI010000105.1:0-1530 GCA_043778865.1 Sphingomonadales bacterium | reverse complement strand
CAGCCGCCACATGCCGTCGGCACTATGCCAACCCATTTTGGCGGCGCGAAGTGCGTTACCCGGCATCGCCATAATCGCAAGCGCGCGGCGCAAAGCTTCACGGTCGGCCGCCATAATCTCAAGCCGGGTCGCCACCAGCGCCGTAATCCGTGCGCGGATTTTCATCGCGCCCAGTTTTTCTGGCGGCAAACGGCGGCCCATCTCGGCGTCAACGCTGCCCACCCATGCGCTGATTAGATTCATCGGTTTACCCGTGATTGCCAACAATGCAATATCGCCGTCTACACCCAAATCAGACGCAGCACTGCGCACCGCAGTTTCATTCCAGCCATCAAACGCGGCATGGCCGCCAAGCAACGGCGCCAGCGCAATGCGGATTTCATCAAGGGTCGGATCAGTTGGCAGCGGATTTGTCATGTGGACGCATTAAACCTATTTTGCACTCAAGAGAAGTCCTATTGATGTAAAGTCCTGTTGATCTAAATGCCATTAATCGGCGTTAGACATCCGCACCAAAATCAATGCCGCCATCACCATCGCGCCGCCAAACAGTTCGGCAGGAGACAGCATTTCGTTAAACGCGATCCACCCCGCCGCAGCCGATAGGGCCGGCTGCAACAACAGCGCCAATCCGATGACGAGTGGGCTGAAATGCGGCAGAGCATATGTTAACAAGCCTTGGCCAACAACCTGTGAGGACAACGCAAGAATAATTACAGGCACCCAGTTGCCCGGCATAATCTGTTCGCCTGCGATCAATGCCGCAGGTAGAATAATCGCCGCTGCAAAAAAACTTGCGATGGCAAGCGCGCCCGAGCTTTCTGTAGTCGCGCGTACCCGGATCATCAAAAGCAGATAGGCAGTGTAAAATATTCCAGCAATAAGGCTGAAAATATCGCCCGCCAGATTGGCCGGAGATAATTCAAAACTTTGCCCCATCAGCAATGCGCCCCCGGCAAACGCCAACAGCACGGCGGCTCCTTGCAGGCCGCTTGGCAATTTACGCGCGGCAAACATGCCATAAATCACCAGTAATATGCTGGCGCAATTGGCAAACAGCGTAGCATTACCCATTTTTGTTTGAACAATGCCGATGTGCCAAGCAACAATATCAATGCCAAACAATATTCCGGCGCCCATAATAAGCGCCCACATGCGGACCGAAACCTGATTCAACCGAAAACCAGCGCGGTGGCCAAAGAATGCAAGTACAGGAACCGCAAGGATAAGCCGCCAAAACCCTGCAGCGATCGGCCCAGTATCGGCCAGCCTTACCAACAGCGGCCCAAACGCAATCGCAGCATTGCCCAGCAGCAATGCGGTAAACGCCAAAGCAGGCGGCGGTGGGCGCAACCGGTGCATAGGTGTGCCAGCGTTTTGGCCCGCGTTTTGGCCAACGTCTTGAGCAGCGTTTTGGCTAACGTCTGGACTTACGTCTTTTCTGGCAAAGATTTTCTTTTCAGTCATAAATTCCCGTTGCGAAACGCAATTCATATTGCCATCTAAGCAGCAATGCCTAATTGCATCTAT
>JAYWFI010000104.1:0-4824 GCA_043778865.1 Sphingomonadales bacterium | reverse complement strand
CTGAATGGGCCGAGTTCATAAGCCCTCGTCGAGGCAACGATCTATGGCTTTCTCAGCAAATTGAATGCGACGATTTGGGCGAACTAAGCCTATCCGATGTTAAAATACTTGATGATACATGGGATAAATTTAAAGATATTGGCGATCAATTTCAATTGGCTGAATGGACACACGAATTTTGTCCAGAATGGAAAGACCCAAGCGGGTCATCAATCCCAATAAACCCTGCTTCGATATACAAAATTCTTGGCAAAGAAGATCCCGTAGAACTTGCTGAGCAAATTGTATCAGACCGTCAACTAGTTGCCAGCCTTAGTTCAAGGTAGTGTCTTACGATCCTTATGAAATGTCAGGAGTTTTGGCTCCCTATGGTGAATCGCCCCACTTATTTGCGATAATGAACAACCCGTGCCAAGATGGACTTTGCCTTTTATTAATGGTTACCAGCATTAAGGAGGGCAGAAAGTATGATGAAACGTGTGTACTCGGCCAAGGCGATCACCCATTCATTAAGCATGCAAGTTGCATCGTATATAGGTTGGCTTATACTCCTAGGGCAACGCATATTGGAAACACGGTAAATAAAGGTCTTTTCATAAAAAAAGAGGATTGGCTAGCATCGATTTTTAACAAAATTGCCGCAGGTTTATATAACTCTGATCAGACCCCAAGAGGGATGGCAAAGTATGCTGCAGCAAACAATATATAACGAATTAATAAGTATTTCGCGCAAAGTACGCAGAGTTTCGCAGAATAATAGCGTGTAACCATAGCACAGTGGACAGGGTATGGAAAACGCCTCTCATCCTCATGCCTCACCTACCTTTTTATTTTTTTCCCTTTGCGGCCTTTATGAACCGAATGCGCACGCAATATTTATTTCGCGTCTCATCCAAAAAAACTTTCCTACAAATAATCATACAGTTTCGCGCATCCAAGTCAGCGGCGCTTCGGTCTTGAACGTAGGCCAAATAAGGTACTAAAGGCACGGCTAAGGCAACAACAGGCTGCTATCGCCGTAGCTGTAGAAACGGTATCCGCCCGCAATCGCTTGGGCATATGCCGCCTGCATTACATCGCGGCCCATCAGCGCGCTGACCAGCATGAACAGCGTGCTTTTGGGCAGGTGGAAATTGGTCATCAAGCCGCCCACGCCCTTAAACCGGTACCCCGGCGTAATGAAGATATCGGTGTCGCCTGCAAAAGCATGGATGATCCCGTCGTCACTGGCCGCGCTTTCGATCAGGCGTAGCGACGTTGTGCCAACCGCGATCAAGCGGCCGCCGTTTGCGCGCACTGCATTCATCTGCGCGGCGGTATGTGCGTCAATTTCACCCCATTCGCTGTGCATGATATGATCATCGGTATCGTCTGCCTTCACGGGTAGGAACGTTCCAGCCCCCACATGCAGCGTCAACGTGGCGCGGCCAATTCCGGCAGCACCCAGCGCGCTGATCAGCTCAGGCGTAAAATGCAGCGCGGCGGTGGGGGCGGCAACCGCGCCGTCTTTGTTCGCGAACATCGTTTGATAGTCACTATGGTCCTGCGCATCTGTCGCGCGTTTGCCCGCAATATACGGCGGCAGGGGCATGGTACCTGCGCGGTGCAGCAATATCTCGGTCGCCTCATCGCCCTCAAAACATAGCGTGAAGCTGCCATCTGGATGCCTAGTTTCTGCAATTGCGGTGACGCCTTGGCCAAAATCGATCCGGTCGCCTTCGTGCAGGCGTTTGGCGTTGCGGATGAACGCTTGCCAGCGGCGCAGGCTGATACGTTTATGCAACGTCGCGCCGATCTTTGCATCACCGCGCGTTCCGGTAAGCTGTGCCGGGATAACGCGGGTGTCGTTGAAGACCAGGCAGTCGCCTGCGCGCAGTAAACTCGGCAAATCGCGCACATGATGATGGGTAAGCCCGCCATCCGCCGTAACCCCCAACATCCGGGCGCTATCACGCGGGCGGGCGGGGCGCAGCGCGATATTTTCAGGGGGCAGTTCGAAATCGAAATCATCAACACGCATGCGCCTGCATTAGCGGGTATGACGTGCCGCCAACAAGCCTTAAATTACTTACTTAAGCTGATCCACAGTGATGGCTGGCCCGGCAGGAGCAGTAAGCGCTTTAGGTACAAACATAGGCGCAGGTTTGTTGTCTGCTGCAATCGATGCTTGGATAATCCGGTCGGGGTTTGCAGGTGGCTCGCCGCGCTGAATGGCATCGACAAACTGCATGCCCGATATCACGCGGCCAAACACTGTGTAGTTATTATCCAATGAAAATCGCGGCTGGAAACAGATGAAAAACTGGCTATTGGCGGAATCCGGCTTGTCGGTGCGCGCCATCGATACCGTACCGCGCAAATGCGGCGTAGGGTTAAACTCTGCCTTCAAATCGGGCAGATTGGAATTGCCCGTTCCGGTTCCCGTTGGATCGCCTGTTTGCGCCATGAACCCATCGATTACGCGGTGGAAAATAACGCCATTGTAAAACCCGCGCCGCGCCAGCGTCTTAATCCGCTCGACATGCGCAGGGGCAAGATCGGGGCGCAGCAATATCGATACGCGCCCGCCGGATGACAGGTCAAGCTGCAGGATGTTCTGCGTATCGGTTTCTGCGGGCGCCGGGGCTTTCACCGCGGGCACTTCAACATTTTGCGCCGCCGCATTCTGTGCACATAGCATCGCCGCCATCACCAACATAATCGCCGGCATAGCTTTGTTTGCAAAACGCGGGAATGTCATCGAATGTAAGTCCTTGGTAATTTGGTCTGCTCTGCTCAATAACGATTACGCCTTGCGCTGTCATGAACAAACACCCGCCATGAAATAACATTGCCATAAACGAACATTGCCGTAAACGAAATGCGGATTAATCTTCTAGGACAAATAGCACCTTATTACGTTAGAACGAAGCCATTGGCTTGCTCTGCGCATCTAGCGCAGGGCTAAACTTTGCACGCCGCATTAGCGCCTTACAAACGATGCCATCAAATTCAGGCGTATCTGCTGATTGCTGTACAAAACAAGCCGTGGCAGCTCCGGTATCATTGACACTTAAACGGAAATTTATGATCGCTCGCTTATATTTATACAGTGCTGCTTGAGGATAATCATTTGACACCACCCACTGCTCAGGCCGAGTTATAGGCTCTACGGCTTTGCTTTGGCCCGCATATTTGGCCGGGTCCACCCCCCAAGTGGTCAGCAGATTATCGGTACATTTGCGCATTTCTACAAAAGCTTTGCCAAGCGATCCTGTTTCCAAAATCATTTCCGCCGACCCAGGAATCTTTATTGCAACTCCCGTAACTGCCGCTTCTTGCGCAGGGGTTATTGGCATTATTGGCGGAACCTGTGATGCAGCGCTCTTATCCTTATTTTTTTGCGCGGCCTCTATCTGCTTGATCTCTTCTTTGCTGTACGGCGATATTCTCGTTGTTCCCCTAACAATCATTGCAGGGTTGCCCTTACCCAAAAATCCGGCAAAATACGCGACCTTGGGATCTGCGTCATACGGCATAAAACGCACTGACATCATCCCATCCACGGAATATTTTTTGAACCGCGGCCCGGATAATATTATGTTAGATTCGTCGTCTGGACCAAAACGATCCATCATCAAAGTGACCTTGTTTTTATCGGTTCCAAATTCGCGCGCCATCCGGCACTTGTCTTCGCCATAATCCAGATACACCTTTGATGAAGGCGAAAGCCGCTCGGGCTCTTTGGCAGCAAACGCGGGCGTAGCGGCGTTGATCTGCGATATCATAATCGCGGCAGTCACTGCATATCTGGTACTTCTAATCATGAATGGAGTATCCCCTATATAGTTCGTGAAGATATACAATGTTAGGCGCTATGCAAGTACCATGGTAGCCGTAAAAAATAGTCAATACCTTGAAAAGTTAAGGTATCTACAAACAAGTATCCAAAATCTCCAATGCTTCTATTCCTGTTACGATCCTTATCCTACCTACATTACCAATGCCCAAGAATGGTTTGTCACCTGTCACAATCAAATCAGCATGGGCAGCAATTGCAGTGGCGATTACCCAGTCATCATCGGGATCAGGAGCGATGTTTTGTGCCGGCATCGGGGTAACAATAGTGCAGAAGCTTTCATATTTTGCAACCCACGCAACAGGCGGAATACCAGTCGCCATAATTTTTGATTGCAATTTTGTTTTGTTTAGCGTGTTACCGAGTTCTGTGAGCATAGTTTGACTGCTGAACAATTCTATTTCAGTTGCCATAATCTTATTGAAGAGTCTCGCAGAGGCACCATTCCATAAGAACGCTGATACTATTATGTTGGTGTCAAGTACGATCCGCATTAACGGCTAATAACTTCTCGTCCACGCCGATCACGCCTTGCGTCTTTGACTACATCGTTAATTTTATCCATCGGCATTTCTGGACCTGATGCAGCGTGGGCTTTCCCCATCATTGCCTGCAATTGCTCGCCTGCTGACCGCTTTAACTGCGCACGCAACATATTCTCGAGCCGCTCCTGTGTGAGCAAGCCAGCGGCTTCTGCTTTGCTCGCAAGATCGTCAGCAATATTCAGCTCTATCTTAGTCATTTCTGATGATTATCAATTTTAAGATAAATTGTCCATATCGCAAAAAAAGGGCGACCATTGCGGGCCACCCTTTCGATCTCAAAACTCAAAACCGAAATCACACCGCAGCGGTTAACTCCGGTACAGCGGTGAATAAATCGGCGACGAGGCCTAAGTCTGCAACTTGGAATATCGGCGCGTCTTCGTCTTTGTTAATCGCGACGATGACTTTGCTGTCTTTCATACCGGCCAGATGCTGGATCGC
>JAYWFI010000103.1:0-1541 GCA_043778865.1 Sphingomonadales bacterium | reverse complement strand
TACGCCATTACACGGCGCGAGCGCCTTGGCGATATCTCCGATCAACGCTATGCTATCATTGGCAAGATAGGCGCTGCCTGACTGAAAGTTGATTGTTTTGCCACTCATCAAAGTATTGATATCGGATTGACATGAGTTGGCCGCTGCGACCGCTTCGGGCGCAGCAACAAAAGGAGCAGCAGCAGCAGGCACAGCAGCAGCAGGCACAGGTGTTACGCTGGTTGTAGCTATGCTAGCACCCTGCGCGGCGGTGCAACTGGTGTCGTATATGAACCAGCCCAATGCAGCTGATAAAATCCCGCCAAGTAAAAATTTTGTTGTTGCGTCCATTACAGTTCCCCTCCCTTTTTCCCTGATGCCGTACTTGCCGTCTATTTATGGGCTCTATACAGTAATCAGCTACTTATGGATTTATACTAAAAGTAACCGTACACTAGCGACGCAAACGCTTCTGTCCAGTCCTCTAACGGCGAATTGTGCCAGCTTGGGGCTACAAATGCGCCATTTTATGTAAAAACGTGTATGACGGCGTATCACATGGCGGTATGCGCTTCCCGTGCCTCGCGTTCCACTTCGCGCCAGCCTATGTCTTTGCGGTAAAATCCGGTTGGAAAATCTATGGCAGCGGCGGCAGTGTAGGCAGCGGCTTGTGCGGCGCTTACGGTGGCTCCTGTTGCCGTCACATTCAGGACGCGGCCGCCATTGGCAACCAGCGCGCCGTCCGTTACCGAGGTACCTGCATGAAATACTTTTACGCCGTGTGCTGCGTGCGCCGCTAATGTCGCATCAAGCCCGCTAATCACACCGCCCTTTTCGGGCACCCCCGGATATCCATTTGATGCCATTACCACAGTCAGCGCCGCGCCATCATCAAATGTTGGGGGCGCCGCAGATGCCAATGTGCCCGTTGCCACCGCCAGCATCAATGCTGCCAAATCACCTGTAAACCGCGTCATCAATGCTTGGCATTCGGGATCGCCAAAACGGCAATTATATTCGATCAGCTTTGGCCCCTGATCAGTTAGCATCAGGCCGGCAAACAACACGCCGGAATATGGCATGCCTTTTAATGCCATCATCTCCACTGTTGGCGCGATGATTTGCGCCATTACTTGCGCTTCAAGCTGTGCGGTAAGTACAGAGGCAGGGGAATATGCGCCCATCCCGCCTGTGTTGGGGCCAGTATCACCGTCACCCACACGTTTGTGATCTTGCGCTGATCCGAACGCAGCAATATTTTTGCCGTCGGTTAGGGCAAAGAAACTAACCTCTTCGCCGGTCATGAACTCTTCGATAACAACCGATGCCCCTGCGTTACCAAAACCGCCACCAAACATGTCCTCAATTGCCGCCTCTGCCTCAACTTTGGATTCTGCAATAATAACCCCTTTGCCCGCCGCTAGGCCGTCGGCCTTGATTACATAAGGAGCGGTAAAATCGGCAAGTCCTTTGATTGCTTGCGATTTATTGGTATAATGTTCGTAGGCCGCAGTAGGGATATTGGCATAACCGCAAATCTCTTTGGTAAAGCTTTTCGATCC
>JAYWFI010000102.1:0-5325 GCA_043778865.1 Sphingomonadales bacterium | reverse complement strand
CGCATCGATGTCCAGCCCGCTATCGGTTTCATCAAGGATCGCCAGCGCGGGATCAATGATGCCCATCTGAACCATCTCGTTGCGCTTCTTCTCGCCGCCCGAAAAGCCGACGTTTACAGGCCGCTTGAGCATGTCATATTCCATGCCCATCGCATCTGCTTGCGCCCGCGCAATCTTCAGGAACTCGCCGCCAGAAAGCGAGGGTTCGCCGCGAACTTTGCGCTGTGCATTAAGCGCTTCACGCAGGAATTGCACGTTCGACACGCCGGGGATTTCGACGGGATATTGAAAGCCGAGGAACAGGCCAGCAGCGGCGCGTTCGTGGGGGGCGAGGGCGAGGAGGTCTATACCGTCATGTGTTCCCCGGCGAAGGCCGGGGTCCAGCTCGCTCAAAGACTGAGGCGCGTGAAGTTCTGGACCCCGGCCTTCGCCGGGGAACACGGGCGGGCTGAACGTAACACTCCCCTCCGTCACTTCATAACCCGGCCGCCCGCTAAGCACATACCCCAGCGTTGATTTCCCAGCGCCATTCGGCCCCATAATCGCATGGATCTCACCCGGATTAATGGAGAGGGTAAGGCCCTTGAGGATGGGCCTAGTTTCGTTAGCGCCGCCAACATTGGCGTGGAGGTTAGTTATTTTGAGCATGGTCATTTCTTAAAATCCTCCCCGGAACGGGGAGGGGGACCGCGAAGCGGTGGAGGGGGCCCACGGTGAAGTTTGCGCCAAGGCGGAAAGGCGGGACCCCTCCGTCAGTCCTGCGGCCTGCCACCTCCCCGCTTCGGAGAGGATTTGCATGGCGGCGCATTTGGCTCTGCGTATCGCGCTGAGGACATGCGGCGGCTTGGATCCTGAAACAAGTTCAGGATGACGCTTATCAGTGAAAGTTAGCCACATCACCCCAAACTCCCCTCAAGGCTAATCCCCAGCAGCTTCTGCGCTTCTTTAAGCCCCTCCCCTTCAGGGGAGGGGTTGGGGTGGGGCCTCTCGGCCTCACGCAATGCTTGCGTAATCAGCACCAATACACCTTCCATATTGTGCAAAACATCGGCGTTGGTCACGCGCAGAACGCAGAAGCCGAATTCGGCAAGCTTGTCGTCGCGGATGCGGTCATTGGCTTCATCATGGGTGTCACCGTCTACTTCGACGATCAGGTTAACGGACGGACAGGCGAAGTCAGCTATGTAATACCCGATCACATCCTGACGCCGGAATTTGAAACCTTCCAATTGGCTGTTTGAAAGGTAGCGCCAGAGCCGTTTTTCCGGTTCAGTTGGATTCCGCCTCATTTCGGCAGCGCGGCGATGTAACTCGGCGAGGCGCTCGGCGGAGAGGCCCCAATCTTTACCTCGGCCGATAGATGGCGTCTTACCTACACGCTTGTCATAGTCCGTCGCTCTTAAGCCCCTCCCTTTCAGGGGAGGGGTTTGGGGTGGGGACTCTCCGCCCTGCTCTAGCTTTGAATGTGGGAGTAAACCGCTAGTCCCCACCCCAACCCCTCCCCTAAAGGGGAGGGGCTTAGGTTCGGTATTGTTTTCGTGATCAGTCATCCAACGGACCCTTCCAAACTAATCCCCAGCAGCTTCTGCGCTTCCACCGCAAATTCCATCGGCAGTTGCTGCAGCACTTCTTTGGCAAAGCCGTTGACGATTAGCGCCACGGCTTCCTCGGCGTTCAACCCGCGGGCTTGCGCATAGAACATCTGATCGTCGCTGATTTTGCTGGTCGTTGCCTCATGCTCGATCTGCGCGCTGGGGTTGCGGACTTCGATATAGGGGACGGTGTGTGCGCCGCTTAAGGACCCGAGCAACAGCGAATCGCACTGCGTGAAATTACGCACGCCCTCGGCACCCGGCGCAACGCGGACGAGGCCGCGATAGGTGTTGTTGCTGTGTCCGGCGCTGATGCCCTTGCTCACAATCGTCGAGCGCGAGCCCTTGCCATTGTGGATCATCTTGGTGCCGGTGTCGGCTTGCTGGTAATTGTTGGTCACCGCAACCGAGTAAAATTCGCCGACGCTATTTTCGCCGTTCAGAACGCAGCTTGGATATTTCCAAGTCACTGCGCTGCCCGTTTCCACTTGCGTCCAGCTTACTTTGCTGTTCCGCCCCTGACATAATGCGCGCTTGGTGACGAAATTATAAATCCCGCCTTTGCCCTCTGCATCGCCCGGGTACCAATTTTGCACCGTCGAGTATTTGATCTCCGCATCATCGAGCGCGACCAGTTCGACGCACGCGGCGTGCAATTGGTTTTCGTCGCGCATCGGCGCGGTGCAACCTTCGAGATAGCTAACATAACTGCCCTTGTCCGCGATAATCAGCGTGCGTTCAAACTGGCCCGTATTTTCGGCATTGATCCGGAAGTATGTTGACAGCTCCATCGGGCACCGCACGCCTTCGGGGATGTAAACGAACGTCCCGTCGCTAAACACCGCGCAATTGAGTGTCGCAAAATAATTATCGTGCATAGGAATAATCTTGCCAAGATATTTGCGGACAAGATCGGGATATTCTTTGATCGCCTCTGAGATTGACCGGAATATAACGCCTGCACGTTCGAGTTCGGCGCGGAATGTGGTGGCCACCGAAACGCTGTCAAATACGGCATCTACCGCAACGCGGCGCGCGCCTTCAACGCCTGCCAGCACTTCTTGTTCCGCAATGGGTATGCCAAGCTTTTCATATACGCGCAGGATTTCGGGATCGACCTCATCAAGGCTGCCGATTTTTGGTTTCGCTTTTGGCGCGGCGTAATAATAGGCATCTTGGTAATCGATCGGCGGCACATTCAGCTTCGCCCAATCAGGCGGCGTCATTGTTTTCCACATTGCAAAGGCTTTTAACCGCCAATCGAGCATCCACTGCGGCTCGTTCTTTTTGCCCGAGATAAACCGCACGGTATCCTCGGTTAGGCCTTTTTCGGCGAACTCGGTCTCGATATCGCTGGACCAGCCATGTTCGTAATCCGCCACGCTTGCGGCGGCATCATGCGCGGCCTGATCTTTAATGGGGGCGTCATTAATTGGAATGTCTTTTAGGATCGTTTCAGTCATTGCGTACACCTATTATAAAATTCTCGTTCTTCGCCGTCACCAACGGCAAGGCGGGTGCCTCCGTCCAGCAAAGTGAGGCGGGATTGATCGCCGAACACACCGCCCCCGTGGTGAACGGTGCTGGTAAAATCGATGCTGTCTTGCTCATTTATACGCACACGTTTGACGTTGATACGCGATTCGAAGCTTAAAATAGTGCGGCTGGCTATGCGCAAATTGCCGCTATCTGCAGGGCCCGGAGCGCATTTCTGCACTGATAAAGCCCAATCGCCGCGATATAATTTAGGGATCGTGCGCTGTTCTTTCACTTGCGCCCCGTCCGCAGATGCCGCGCCGCTAATCAGCAAAACAGATAGCGTGAAGAAAGTTATATGTTTCATCGTGCGTAGTTGCCTGTGCTTATGCTGCCTGAATTAATGCTGGCCAGTTCGATGCCCGCCAGTGCGCTGCGTACGGCGGCGTTGGCGGCGGCCCAGTGCGGCTGGACGCGGCATGTGCCCTCCATCATGCAAGTGTGCGTGCCGTTATCGCAGCATGCGGTCATCGCAATCGGGCCTTCAACCGCTTCGATAATATCCGCCAGCGTAATGGCTGCTGCGGGCCGGGCAAGCTGTATGCCGCCGCCTGCACCGCGCACCGAGCGCAACAATCCAGCCTTTGATAATATGCTGACAAGTTTTTGCACCGTAGGAAGCGCGATCCCTGTTTCCGCCGCCAAATCTGTTGCAGAAACACGCGCACGCTTTTGTCCGTCCGCTCCGATCAGCATCGCGCTGCCGCAATGCCGCGCAGCAGCGGTCATGGTAACAACAGCATAATCGGCCATATTGGACAAACGCATGCGGATAAATCCTAATCAGATTAAATTACTCTGATTAACAAATGGGCGCAATTTTAACCGAGTTCAAGTGCAAAACGTGCAAGCGATAAGCAGCAATGTTATTAGCCAGCGGCCTTGGTCAACCCTTGCGCGTCCACCATTGTTTGCAACTCGCCTGCGTCATACATTTCCATCATGATGTCGCTACCGCCAAGAAATTCACCTTTGACATACAGTTGCGGGATGGTGGGCCAATCGGAATAGGCCTTAATGCCTTGGCGAATTTCCATGTCTTGCAGCACGTCGACGCTTTCATAGGCAACGCCCAGATGGTCGAGGATGGCAATCGCCTTGCTGGAAAATCCGCATTGCGGGAACAGCGGCGAACCTTTCATAAACAGTACGACATCGTTCGATTTTACCAGAGCTTCGATGCGGGCGTGGCTGTTGTCGGTCATCATAATATTCCTTATTATTCGAATATGTTCTAATTAGGAACCGCAGTGGTCAGTTGCAATGCGTGTAATTCCTCACCCATTTTGCCGCCGAGCGCAGCATACACAGCGCGGGTGCGGGTGATACGGTTCATGCTGGCAAAACCGGCCCATGTGACATGCGCGGCATAGTGGTTGCCATCGCCCGCCAAATCAGTAATTTTTACATCGGCACCGGGCAATCCAGCGCCAATCATGCTTTCAATCTCGTCTGCTTGCATTGCCATATTGATCAGGCACCTTCGATAAATTGGCGGCGGGCGATGATCATATGTTCATCCAATGCAGCGCGAATTGTGGCATCATCGGTTTCCACGCCCGCAGAGGTTAGGTCGCCAATCAGTTTGCGCACCACATCCTCCTCACCCGATTCTTCAAAGTCGGCCTGCACAACAGATGCTGCATATGCCGCTGCTTCTTCGGACGTCAGCCCCATTTTTTCCGCAGCCCATAATCCAAGCAGCTTGTTACGCCGGGCGGTTATTTTGAAAAGCATTTCTTCGTCATGTGCGAACTTATTTTCAAACGCATTCTCGCGGTTGTCGAATGTTGTCATCTGCGTATCCTTTTTGTCTAAGCCATTATTACCCGTGCTTGCCGCGCAACACAAGACAGCCGGCTTATAAGTTTACGACCACTTTACCCGTTGCTTTACGGTCGGCCAGTAAAGCGATAGCCGCGCCGCCGTGCTCCAGCGGAAACGTGGCAGTGATACGCGGCTTAATCTTGCCGTTTGCATAAAGCTGAAACAGTTCGGCAATGTTGGCGGCGTTGGCGGCAGGATCGCGCATTGCAAACGCGCCCCAAAATACACCGCACACATCACAGCTTTTTAGCAAAGTTAAGTTAAGCGGCAATTTTGCGATGCCAGCAGGGAAGCCTACAACCAGAAATTTGCCCTCCCATCCGATCGACCGTACAGCAGGTTCGGAATAATCGCCGCCTATGGTATCATA
>JAYWFI010000101.1:0-11806 GCA_043778865.1 Sphingomonadales bacterium | reverse complement strand
TGCATGCATCGGCAGCGCTGGCCGCCCAAAGCACGACGGTCGCGCGCTATCCAGATCCAGCAAGTCATGCGTTGCGCGCTGCGTTAGCAGATGCGCACGGGCTGGAAGCAGACCGCATCGTGTGCGGCACAGGTTCAGACGAGCTGCTTAATTTGATCGCAGCAGGATATGCTGGGATCGGGGATGAGATCATCCACATGAATTACGGATTTGCTGTATACGAGATTGCAACGCGCAAAGTCGGCGCGCAGGTGGTTGTTGCCCCCGATAGTGATTACACGGCTGATGTTGATGCCATGGTTGCGGCGGTAACTCCGGCTACGCGATTAGTATATATCGCCAATCCCAATAACCCGACAGGAACCGTAATCAGCGATGCGGAAATAATACGGCTGCACGCTGCGCTGCCGGCAGATGTGGTGTTGGTGCTGGATCAAGCGTATGGCGAATATCTGGATAATGATGGCCCCGCTGCGTTCAATCTGGCCCGCGCGCACGATAATGTTTTGATCACGCGGACGTTTTCGAAAATATATGGATTGGCCGCAGAACGCATTGGATGGGCTTATGGGCATCCTGATTTAATCGGCACGCTGAACCGAATACGCGGGCCGTTTAACGTAACAAGCGCAGGTCAGGCCGCCGCGATAGCAGCGATTGCCGACCGTGATTTTCTGGACCGCAGCCGCGCGCATAATGCCCAGTGGCTTGATTGGATGAACGGCGAGATTGCTTCGTTATCAAACCATGGCCTGCGCGTTATTCCGTCTGCGGCCAATTTTGTGCTCGTGATATTTGACGGTGCGGTGAGCGCAGAGGTAGCGGACAAAGAGCTAATGCAGGCAGGTTATGTTGTCCGGCGATTGGCGGGGCAGGGGCTTGGCCATGCGCTGCGTATTACGATCGGAACCGAAGATGAAAACCGCGGCTTCATGCGCGCGCTTCGTACTATTTTGGAATGTCCGCGCTGATGGTGCCTTTTGTACGCGTAACGATTATCGGCCTTGGTCTGATCGGTTCGTCGATTGCCCGCGCCATCCGTGCCAATATGCCCAGCGTACGCATCACAGGTTATGACGGCGATGTAGACGTGCGGGGACGGGCGCGATCGTTGGAATTTTGCGATGATGTCACAGATACTGCCGGAACCAGCGTAATTGATGCTGACCTGATATTACTCTGCGTACCTGTCGGCGCGATGGGCGCGGTGGCCAGCGAATTTGCAAATGACTTGCCATCTGACTGCGTGGTCAGCGATGTGGGTAGCTGCAAACAAAGCGTATTTGACGCGCTGAACGCCGCTCTGCCCAAGGCCATCATCATTCCGGCACATCCGGTTGCCGGAACCGAAAAAAGCGGGCCTGATGCTGGTTTTGCCACATTGTTTAAGGGCCGCTGGTGTATCTTGACGCCGCCTGAAACTGCGCCTGCCGCAGCTGTCGAACAATTGTCTGAATTCTGGCGCAGGTTGGGCGCAGATGTAGAGATTATGGGCGCGGCGCATCATGATAGGGTGCTGGCCATTACCAGCCATCTGCCGCATTTGATCGCCTATACAATCGTGGGCACCGCCGATGATTTGCAAGAGGTTACGCAAAGCGAAGTGATCAAATATTCCGCTGGCGGCTTTCGTGATTTCACGCGCATTGCTGCGTCTGATCCGGTTATGTGGCGCGATGTATTTTTGTCTAACAAAGACGCGGTGCTCGAAATGCTACAACGTTTTTCCGAAGATCTTGCGGCCCTGCAACGCGCGATCCGGTATGATAAGGGCGATGAATTAGAAGCCCTGTTCACTCGCACCCGTGACATCCGCCGGTCGATTGTCGAACAGGGTCAAGATGACGACATGCCTGATTTTGGACGTAAACACTAAACGTAAATACTAGACGTAAACACTGATACTTTAGCATTAAAACGTAAGCATTAAGAGGTTTGAGACATGCCGCCAAGTTCCCAGCTGCCAGCGCTCGGCCCGCATATACAGCAACTGCGCAAGCGTAGAGACCTTACTCTTGAAGCGCTCGCAAAGATATCGGGTGTATCAAAATCGATGCTGTCGCAAATTGAGCGGGGTCAGGCCAACCCAACGATAGGAACGGTCTGGGCGCTGGCCGAAGCGTTGGCGATTGATGTGTCTGAGTTGATCGGTGTGCGCAAAATGGAGCGTCAGATTCGCGTCGATATTGCACAGCCATCGTATGTGCCCGAAATTCGCAGTGAAGATGGACGCTGTGTTTTGCGGATACTAAGCCCAGCGGATAAAGCAGGTACGCTTGAATGGTATGATATTAGTTTTGAAGCTGGCGGCCGGCTGGATTCTGAACCCCATGCGCGCGGTACAACAGAACACCTGTCTGTACTTGAAGGCGAGCTTGCGATTACAGCTGGAGGTAACGCATCGATTGTTCAAAATGGCGGCATTGCGCGCTATCCAGTGGATGTGCCGCACAGTATTGAAAATATTTCAGGATTGCCTGCACGCGCCATATTGATTGTAATGTTTCAATAATCCGTTATCCGGGATATCTAGACTATAATTCCGTTATATTATATATATTGTCTCAATATTATTGGAGCAAACTCATGCAAAATGGATTTTACGCGCGCATTGAAGCTACTTTAGGCGACATCGAATCGGCGGGCCTCACCAAAGTTGAGCGCGTTATGCTCTCCCCTCAGGCAGGCAGCGTTTCTGTTGATACGCCGCACGGCCCGCGCGTCGCGCTTAATTTATGCGCCAATAATTATCTAGGGCTAGCAAATGACCCGCGCATAGTTGAAGCCTCAATCGAAGCGACGCGAAGCTGGGGCGCCGGGCTGGCTTCGGTCCGCTTTATTTGCGGGACGCAGGCCATTCATAAAGAATTGGAAGCCAGCATCGCCGCCTATTTGGGATATGAAGACGCCATATTGTTTGCCGCTGCGTTTGATGCCAATGGCGGCGTTTTTGAAACGTTGCTTGGCCCCGAAGACGCGGTTATTTCTGACAGCTTAAATCATGCATCGATTATCGACGGCGTGCGTTTATCCAAGGCGCAGCGATACCGGTTTGCAAACAACGATATGGACGCGCTTGAAAGCAGCTTAATCGAAGCGCGGGCAGGCGGCGCACGAACGATCCTGATTGTAACAGACGGCGTGTTTTCAATGGATGGTTCGTTTGCAAAGCTGGATGAAATGGCGGCGCTGGCCACAAAATATGACGCCCTGATCATGGTTGATGATTGCCATGCGACGGGATTTGTCGGGCCAAAGGGCGCAGGCACAGGCGCATTATACGATGTGCGTGATAAAGTTGATATTGTTACCGGAACCTTTGGCAAGGCGCTTGGCGGGGCGATGGGCGGATTTATAGCGGCGCGCGCATCTGTGATCGCTTTGCTGCGGCAACGGGCGCGCCCTTATTTGTTTTCAAATGCGCTGGCTCCAGCGGTTTGCGGCGCAAGCATTGCTGCGATTAACATTGCGCAGAGCGTTGAGGGCGACGCGTTGAGGGCCCGGCTTGACGCAAACGCTACGCAATTTCGTGCGGGGCTTTCGGCGCTTGGCTTTGATCTTTTGCCCGGCAGTCACGCCATTATACCTGTTATGCTTTATGATGCGCATAAGGCTGTGCATATGGCGAAGATATTGCTGGATGAGGGCGTGTATACAACGCCGTTTTCTTATCCTGTTGTTCCCCATGACAAAGCGCGGATCCGAACGCAGATGTCTGCGGCGCATACGCATGCTGATATTGAAATGGCCATCGCGGCATTTAAGACGGCAGGTCATGCATCAGGTGTGCTGTCATGATCGGTCTTGCCAAATTAGAAGCGCGTGAGGGGCTTTGGATAACGGCCGCCGATATCCCAAAAATTGCGTATGACGAAGTGCTGATCAAGGTATCTAAAACGGCAATCTGCGGTACTGACATTCATATTTACAACTGGGATGAATGGGCCGCGAAGAATGTGCCTGTGCCCATGATCGTCGGCCATGAATTTTCTGGACAGATTGTGGAAATTGGTTCGGGCGTAACGCGGCCCTTGCGCACCGGTCAGCGTGTTTCGGCCGAAGGCCATGTGATCGACCTCAATTCTGCTGCGGCGCGGGCAGGGCATTTTCATCTTGATCCGGCAACACGCGGCGTCGGTGTTAACCGGCAGGGCGCTTTTGCCGAGTATGTGGCGGTGCCTGCGTTCAATGTTGTGCCGCTACCTGATACGGTAAGCGATGAGGTTGGCGCTTTGCTCGATCCGTTTGGCAACGCGGTCCATACCGCGCAGCAGTTTGATTTGCTTGGTGAAGATGTGCTGGTCACAGGTGCTGGCCCCATCGGGATCATGGCCGCGGCTGTGGCGCGCAGAGCAGGCGCGCGCACTGTTATCTTAACCGATATCAATGATTACAGGTTAAATCTTGCGACGCAGATTGCCGATATCCGGCCTGTCAATGTCGCGCGTGAAGACATTCGCGATGTGATGGCCAGCGAAGGAATAAGCAATGGTTTCAGCGTTGCGCTGGAAATGTCGGGCGCTGCGCCTGCGGTTAATCAAGCGATTGACACGCTGATGATGGGCGGGAATATGGCGATGCTGGGCATACCCGGCGGCCCGATGCAGGTTATGTGGTCTGACATTATCCTGAAAGCGATTACCATTCGGGGGGTTTATGGCCGCGAGATGTTTGGCACATGGAACAAGATGCTGGGCCTGCTGCACGGCGGGCTTAATCTGACGCCGCTAATTACGCACCGGCTCTCGGCAAGGGAATTTCAAGCCGGGTTTGATGCCATGCGTTCGGGCCAGTCTGGCAAGGTTGTGCTGGATTGGGCCACTGAGAATGCTGCAACACATTAAGTCTTATCCTAAGGCATATGCAGACAGCTTTACATTTTGGTTGTGGTCACAAAATCCTGATCCGAAGTAGCTTATATACTTGGTTTAAGGATAGCATTCATAAGGAAGCGGTGTGGGTTTTTACTGGCTATATGATATTCCGACATGGGCGTTATTTCTAACCATCGTGGGCACGTTATGCGCGATATCGGTTAGCGGCTGTTTGATTTTACGTGAACGCATGGACAGGTGGCTATCTTTGGATGATAGCTCCAACGAAATTGTGGGGCATTTTCTGTCGTTTACAGGCGTATTTTACGGTTTGGTTTTGGGCCTAGTTGCGGTTGGCGCGTGGGATACATACAATACTGCGGATGGTTTTGTGCAGTCCGAATCGGCGCATATTGCGGCGCTTTACCGCGATGTTACGCAATTGCCTGAACCCTATAATGCGCAATTGCAGAACGCCGTGCGCAGTTATACTGTGGCAGTGATTGATGCCGAATGGGCGGACCAACAAAAGGGCATACCGCCCAGGGCAGGCGACAAACCGATGACCATTTTAGTGCAGCAATTGTTTGCCGTTCCTGCGACAACTCCTAATATTGAAATTACAGTATCAGAGGCCGCATCGCAGCTGAATAATTTGATCGAAGCGCGGCGTATCCGCATCCAATCGGCGACATCGGCGATCCCGGGCAGCTTGTGGTATGTCCTGCTTATTGGGTCGCTGATCATATTGGTGATGACGTGGATGCTGCGCATTAACAACAAACGGCTGGATGTTTTGATCAACATTTTAACCGGCATGATGATGGGGTCGGTATTGTCGTTCATTGTGGCCATGGACAACCCGTATCGCGGCGAATTAAGCGTATCATCCGATCCGTATAAGCTGATTTATGCTCGGTTAATGAACGGTACGCCAATTTCTGGGCAGCAATAGTGACCTGCGGAAAAGCCGGTCTCGCCGCTGACGCAGCCCTAACGCAACATCGCGCGCAATGCTAACTTACCATCGCGCGCAATGCGGTAATCTGGTCGGCCTCGCTGGCGGGTTTGTCGGCGCGGATGCGGTGGATGCGGGGAAAGCGCATGGCAAGGCCGGATTTGTGGCGCTTGCTTTCATGGATGGAATCAAACGCAACCTCCAGCACCATTGTCTTGGCTACCTCGCGCACTGGGCCAAAGCGCGCCAGCGTGTTTTGCCGCACAAACCGGTCGAGCATCTTAAGTTCTGCATCGGTGAATCCGGAATAGGCCTTGCCCACAGGCAGCAACTGGCCTTCTTCATTCCAGCAACCGAATGTATAATCGGAATAAAATGACGCGCGCCGGCCATTGCCCCGCTGCGCATACATCATGACGCAATCGGCGGTGAGCGGATTACGTTTCCATTTATACCATGCGCCCACTTTGCGCCCCGACAAATACGCGCTGTCCCGGCGTTTCAGCATCATGCCCTCAATCGCTGCATCACGCGCCGTATCACGCAGCGCCGATAGCTGTTCAAAATCATCCGCCGCGATCACAGGTGACAGATCGAAGCGCGCAGGATCAAGCAACGGCATCAATGCCTCAAGCCGCATCCGCCGTTCATGCCATGGCAGCGGGCGCAGGTCTTCTTGCCCGTGCATCATAACATCATATAGGCGCACAAAGGCCGGATAATCGCGCAGCATGGCCTTGGATACCGTCTTGCGCCCCAGCCGTTGTTGCAGCGCATTGAAGCTTGCTGCACCGCTGCTTTCTTTTAGCCCTACGCCCTGCACATCGCCGCGCACCATCAACTCGCCGTCGGCCACAGCGTCAATTTCAAACGCGCCCGCGACATCGGGAAATGCCGCGCTGATGTCATCACCGCCGCGGCTGTATATCCGGGTTTGCCCGCCCGTGCGCACAATCTGCACGCGGATACCGTCCCATTTCCATTCGGCGATATAAGCGCCTAGGTCAATCGTATCACCCTCAAACGGATGCGACAGCATGAACGGCCGAAAAAACGGTGTGGCCGATAAATCTGGACGCGGGCCTTTGTTTGCGGCCCAGTCAAACAGCGGCAGATACGGCGGCGATAACGCATGCCACAGCTCCTCTACATCATCGACGCTGACATCAAATGCCCTTGCAAATGCGGTCTTGGCCAGCCGCGCCGATACGCCAATTCGCATGCCGCCCGTCGCCAATTTGAGCATGGCATAGCGGCCATTTGGGTCCATCTGATCCAGCAAATTTGCGACCACGTGCGGCGCGGTTGCCCGGGTTGTTGCGGTCAGCGTATCCACAACCTGCGCCACTGACACATCATTGCACACGCCGCCGCCCGGTGGCTCAGGCCATACCAGCGCTACGGTCTCTGCGGTATCACCCACATGATGGCGCGATAGGCGAAACAGATCGGGGTCGATCCGCGTGCTAGCAAGATTGCGGATAGTCGCCGATTTGACCGCCGGAAAATCAAGCGCGTCGGTGAGCGCCGCTAGTGCATAGCCTCGGTCTGGATCAGGCGTGCAGCGCAGATACGCGGCGATTGCATCCACTTTTGTATTGCGCGACCGGGTATATATCAGCGTATCGATCAGTTCAGCAAACGCGCGCATTATCCTGCGCTCCTGCTATTACTTCCGGTGTCGCTTCCGCTATCACCCCCATCATCATCGCCCCCATCGTCATCGCGGCCCACCATAGCCAGCGCGCGCGCCTTTCGCTGGTTCAGTTCGCACCAGCGTAGCAGTCCTTCTTCGCTGCCATGCGTAATCCATGTCTCTTTGGGGTTCAGGCGGGTGATAGTGTCGGTTAACTCGTCCCAATCGGCATGGTCCGATATTATCAGCGGCAGTTCGACATTACGCGCCCGTGCCCGCCCGCGCACCCGCATCCACCCCGATGCCATGGCGGTGATCGGGCTAGGCAGCCGCCGGCTCCACGCACCCGTGAGCGCAGACGGCGGGCACAGCACAATCTGCCCCATCATCGCTTCTTTGGGGGTGCCCGTGACAGGCCGAAGGTCGCCTAGGTCAACGCCAAGTGTGCCATATAATGCGCACATCCGCTCGAGCGCGCCGTGCAGATAAATTGGCTGCGTCCATCCTGCGCCGCGCAGTTCCGCAATCACGCGTTGCGCTTTGCCCAGTGCATATGCGCCCACCAGCACGCAGCGTTCGGACTCTGCTGCAATGCGGCTTGTCAGCTTGGCGATTTCCTCTGCGATCGGCGGATGGCGAAACACAGGCAGACCAAACGTCGCCTCGGTAATAAATATATCGCATGGCACCAGCGCAAACGGCGCGCATGTCGGGTCGGCGCGGCGTTTATAATCACCCGTTACAATCACGCGCTGCCCTTCATATTCCATCAATACCTGCGCCGAACCCAGCACGTGGCCCGCCGAATGCAGGCTGAACCGAACGCCGCCTTCTTCAAATGCCGCGCCATATGGTACGGCTTGCCCTTCTTTTGTGCCATAACGCAGCTCCATGATTGCCAGCGTTTCAGGCGTGGCCCAGCACTGGCCATGTCCGCCGCGCGCATGGTCGGCATGCCCGTGGGTAATTACAGCGCGCGGTTTTGCCGCCGAAGGATCAATCCAGATATCGGCAGGGCGCACATATATGCCGCCGGGATACGGTTCAATCCAATGGGCGGGTGCACTCATATCGTTTATCTGCATGGGGTGAACATCGGGATTAATTGCTCTTATGTAAAGAACCTGTATCGCCCGCAGCCGTTTTTTACGCGTGGCATATAATTTTTTGGCGTGCGATCCGTCAGAGGTTCCCGCTGTATGAGGTGCTTTATTTTCGGGTTGAAGTGACAGTAAATTATGAGCCACGGGAAGTGAAGCAATGCAAAACCCAATTAAGCGGTTAACGCGCCCGCCACCGTAATTTCATGCACAGCAACCCAGCAATAATGGCATAGTCACCCATCAAGCCGCCATTCGGCTTGGTATTGCATCTAATGCCTCACCCATTGCCCTTTCGGCGTGCCATAGGTCGTAACTTTGCTGCATGCGCGCCCATAGCGTAGGGCCGTTGCCGCACCATCGGCCAAGGCGCAGTGCTGTTTCGGTGCTTACGCCAAGCTGCCCTGCCAAAATACGATGCAACGTTTGGCGGGATAGGCCCAATTCACGCGCTGCCTCTGCCACGCTAATATTCAAGGCAGGCAACACGTCATCGCGCAGGATCGTGCCGGGATGCACAGGCGGCATTCTGCGCGGGTTAGTTACGCGAATAATCTCTGTCATGTCTCTATCCTCAACTTCTATTCTCAATGATAATTTTCCAAGTTAACCTTTGAAGCGTTACCGTCCTTAAACTCGAATGTGATCCGCCACGGGCCATTCACTTTAACAGCATAGCGTTGCGGCTTTCCGCGCAAGCTGTGATAATCAAAGCCAGGGATGTTCATATCCTCTGGCGCTGTTGCATTATCCAACGCATCAAGCCGGTTGCGGCAACGCTCCACCAAATCAGGCCGAACTTTGCTTGCATCATTTTGCATCAACAGCAAGGCTAAGCCTTTGTGGCGAAAACTCTCAATCATTGTAGAATGTGTAGCATAGTGAGCGACAGTTAGTCAAGCTCAAGCTGCCTAAGCCAAACTAGAAATTTCCTTGTAATTTAATTATAACAACAAGCGTGCAGGCGCAACAACGCCTATTATATCGCCGAATTAGTCTGCCATTTTTTAGTGAGCGGATTGGCGGGCCTGTCTGCTTCCTCACGCATCTTGGCAACCCGCGCGCCCGCTTGTTCCAATAGCGGCGATATGCACTGCGCCTCGGGCAGGTTCTTCCAGTATTTTTTGGGCATTTCGGATTGCATTGCCTGAATTTTCACGCGGGCCGGATTGAATATAGATGCGTAATAGGTCCGCCATTGATCCTCAATCACGTCATTTTCGGGAACTTCCGATTTATGCCCGCCGCCCGCCATCGTCAGCACTTCGTCTTGCCAAATCGCGCGGCGGTGCGGCGTAATAATCGCCCAGTCCATGCCGTAAAACCGCTTCATAAAAAACGGAGCGGCCAAATCGGTGATGTAATGGTCGGGTTCAAACCATGCGGCATATGCCTCGCGTCCGTCATTCTCGCCCACTTTTCGAAACCGAACAAACGCATGCATTTTGTGCAGGTCGCGGTGGATAGCCTTGGCCCGCGCGCGCAGCCAGCGTACGTCGTCGTCAATGTTGTTGGCAATCAAGTGGCGGCTGGATTGCAAGCGCCACAGCAGCTGATACAATCGCGCAAATCGAGCTTCATCCCGGTGGCAAATAACGCAGCGGGCCAAATCAACAAACGCTTTTGGCACGGTTAGGGTTTGGCGTGCCGCTGCGTTATTGTCCGCGGCCAGATTATCTTGCGCAAACAGGAACGGCGCGGCGTCCTCTGTGTGCCACACCACATCACACGGCCGCGCGCCAATACGCAGTAATCCGCGCGCTTTGCTGCGCCATTCATCATAGTTATTGCGCGATGTCAGCTCTACCTTGATCATAATGCCGCTATCATAACGCCAGCGCCATCTGTTCGGGCGGAGCGGCAAAGCGCGCGCGCAAATGGGCGCTGTCGGTTAATCCGCCGGGATGCCAATCGGCGGTGATCACAAACGCCATCGCCACCTTAACCGACCGCGTAATTTTCGCCAGATCATCCAGCCGCAGCGCGCCAAACCGCCGGGCATGCAATATCCGCTGCACCGATTTTGCGCCGATGCCGGGAACCCTAAGCAGCATCTCTTTGGGCGCGCGGTTGATATTCACCGGAAAATGCTCGCGCCGCTGCAATGCCCACGCCAGCTTTGGATCCACTGCCAGATCAAGCATGCCCGCATTGGCTCCCTCCAATATCTCGGCATGGTCAAACCCATAAAACCGCAGCAGCCAATCGGCCTGATACAGCCTGTGTTCGCGCATCAACGGCGGGCGAATGGGCGGCAGATCAAGGCTGGCATCGGGGATCGGGCTGTAGGCGGAATAATAAACGCGTTTCAAATCATAGGCCGAGTACAGGCTGCTTGATGTGTGCAGGATATCGGCATCGAGCGATGCATCCGCGCCCACAATCATCTGCGTTGATTGCCCGCCCGGCGCAAATCGCGGCGCGCGCGCACGTCGGATAATGCCGGGGCCTTTATCGGGCGTGTGTTCGATGATCCGCTGTTTCACGTTTGCCATCGCCTGCCGGATTTCGGCACCATTTTTTTCCGGCGCAAAGTTCTGCAAGCTTTTGTCCGACGGCAATTCAATATTGATCGATAATCGGTCGGCATATTTCCCGGCCAGATCGAGCAATTGCGGATCAGCATCGGGGATCGTTTTTAGGTGGATATACCCGCCAAAATGATGATCCTCACGCAAGCTGCGTGCAACCTCGACAATGCATTCCATCGTATAACTGGGGGAGCGGATAATGCCCGACGATAGGAACAGGCCCTCGATGTAATTGCGCTTATAAAAATCAAGCGTCAGTTTTACGACCTCTTGCGGCGTAAACCGCGCGCGCTCGACATTGCTGGACACGCGGTTGATGCAATACCGGCAATCGAAAATGCAGAAATTGGTCAGCAGTATTTTCAGCAGCGATATACACCGGCCATCGGGCGCATAGCTATGGCATATCCCCATCCCGCCGGTTGACCCGATCCCGCCTGTACCCACTGAGTTGCGTTTGATCGTTCCCGACGAAGAACAGCTCGCATCATATTTCGCCGCATCCGCCAATATCGCCAGTTTTTGAATCACCGTTTTTTGAGTCATGACGGTTATCTATCATAAGGAACATAGAAAGAACAATTGCTTTATGTCGGAACAGCGTATGCTATGAAAAAATACGCAAGCGCAGGCGGATTGGATGGGGCATGCAGGGCTTATCTGATACTGGAGCGATACCGCGAAACGCGCAATAATCTGCCAAAGTTCACAGTTCAATTGGGCCGACAAGACAGCGTAATATATTTCACGCAAAGCAAAGAAGGGAC
>JAYWFI010000100.1:0-9373 GCA_043778865.1 Sphingomonadales bacterium | reverse complement strand
ATCCGGCCGAACTGGCCCGATCCACCCGACTGCTTCTTGTGCGTGTAATCAACATCCACTTCGCGGGCAATATATTCGCGGTACGCAACCTGCGGCGCGCCGACGTTGGCTTCCACCTTAAATTCACGCTTCATACGGTCAACGATGATATCCAAATGCAGTTCGCCCATGCCCTTAATGATCGTCTGACCTGATTCGTGATCGGTTGATACGCGGAATGAAGGATCTTCAGCAGACAAACGATTAAGCGCAATGCCCATCTTTTCCTGATCTGCCTTCGTTTTTGGTTCCACCGACAGTTCGATAACGGGATCAGGGAATTCCATGCGCTCAAGGATAATGGGTGCATTCGTCGCGCACAATGTATCGCCCGTCGTTGTCTCTTTCATACCGGCAAGCGCGATAATATCGCCCGCGAATGCCTCATCAACATCCTTACGTTCGTTGGCATGCATTTCCAGCATACGCCCGACCTTCTCTTTTTTGTCCTTCACCGAGTTTAGATATGTACCTTTCAACAAGGATCCAGAATAAATACGAATAAAGGTTAGCGTACCTACAAACGGATCGTTCATAACCTTAAATGCAAGCGCGCTAAATGGCGCTTCATCAGTTGCAGGACGGCTATCGGGAACAAGCGTGTCCATATGGACACCCTGTACGTCTTCAATATCTAATGGTGAAGGCAGGTAATCTACAACGGCATCAAGTAAAGATTGTACGCCTTTATTTTTGAATGCGCTGCCACAAACAACGGGAACAAATCTGTGCGACAACGTACCCTTGCGGATCAACGCTTTCAACGTCGCGACGTCAGGCTCGTTGCCTTCTAGATAGGCCTCCATTGCTTCGTCATCTTGCTCAACGGCAAGCTCGATCAACTCGCTGCGATACTTTGCAGCTTCTGCGGCCATATCGGCAGGGATCTCTTCGTAGAAAAACTCTGCACCCAGCGATTCGTCTTTCCAAATCACAGCGCGGTTTTCAACCAAATCGACTAGGCCCTTCAAATCAGCCTCTAAGCCGATTGGAATATACAACACCGCTGGCTTTGCACCCAAACGGTCGATAATTGACTGTACGCAATATTTGAAATTTGCACCTGTACGATCAAGTTTGTTGATGAAGCACATGCGCGGCACACCGTATTTATCTGCCTGACGCCATACGGTTTCGGACTGCGGCTCAACGCCGGCAACGCCGTCAAAGCAAGCCACTGCACCGTCAAGAACGCGCAATGAACGTTCAACTTCAATCGTGAAATCAACGTGTCCGGGCGTATCGATAATGTTGATGCGGTGGTCGTTCCAGAAACAGGTAGTCGCGGCCGACGTGATGGTGATCCCGCGCTCTTGTTCTTGCTCCATCCAATCCATTGTCGCTGCGCCATCATGCACTTCGCCGATTTTGTACGATTTACCTGTGTAAAACAGAATGCGCTCTGTCGTTGTGGTTTTACCCGCGTCGATGTGCGCCATAATTCCGATGTTGCGGTACATTGATAATGGATGGCTGCGTGCCATGGCTTTTCTCCAAGGAGGGGCGGTTGTCTGCGCCCTATAGTTGAGGGGGCCAGCGAATGCCAGCCCCCGATTGTTCTATTTCAGCACGCGCTCAATTTATAAAGCGCTGATGCTCGTTATATTACCAACGATAATGCGCAAATGCACGGTTGGCTTCGGCCATACGGTGCGTATCTTCGCGTTTCTTAACGGCGTTACCACGGTTGTTTGCAGCATCCATAAGTTCACCGGACAAACGCGCCGACATAGTGGTCTCGCTGCGGTTGCGCGCTGCGCCAATTAACCAGCGAATGGCCAAGGCCTGCGCACGTTCAGGACGCACTTCGCAAGGTACCTGATACGTAGCACCACCAACACGGCGGCTGCGCACTTCGATGCCTGGCTTTACGTTATTCAATGCTTCGTGAAACAGCTCAACCGGGTTTTTCTTGGCGCGCTCTTCAACGCTGCCAAGGGCACCATAAACGATGCGCTCTGCTGCGGATTTCTTACCATCCAACATCAGGTTATTCATGAATTTTGAAAGCACCAAATCACCAAACTTAGGATCGGGCAATATTATACGCTTTTCGGGACGACGACGACGTGACATATTTTATACTCCCCGTATCTTACTTAGGACGCTTCGCGCCATATTTGGAACGCGATTGCTTGCGATCTTTCACGCCTTGCGTATCGAGCACGCCGCGAAGGACGTGATAGCGAACACCCGGAAGATCGCGTACACGGCCCCCGCGGATCAGAACAACGCTATGCTCTTGCAAATTGTGGCCTTCGCCGGGAATGTATGAAATCACTTCGCGCTGGTTGGTCAAGCGAACCTTGGCCACTTTACGCAAAGCCGAGTTCGGCTTTTTTGGAGTCGTAGTGTAAACGCGGGTACAGACACCGCGCTTTTGCGGATTTTGCTCCATTGCTGGAACCTTCGACTTCGCTTTTTGCGGGGTCCGGCCCTTGCGGACCAGCTGGTTAATTGTTGGCATATCTTCACCTTAGAAAAGAAACGGTTACTTTACATGAACGCTCGGTGTTACAGTGGAGGCTCAGCCTTTATCCACCTGATCGTTCACACAAATTGCTGCTTATGTTGATTTCCAAACAATCTTATGCTTCTCTCGCGATGCTTTGTTCAGAAGTTATGTTATTAGCGGGGGATGGGGAGAAGGTCAAGAGGCAGAGCGACGAAACCATTTCCCTGTTTGGCGGATATGGGCCAAATCCATCCGAGGACTGAGCCACTGAACTAGCAATACAAGTATATAAACTATGGATATTAGTACAAAGCTAAAAAAAGAAGGCTTTTTATGCAAAAGCATAACCCATGCGAAATATCCCCAAAAAGATAGCGTTCCGATCAGGCCCACCCAGCGAAAACTATTATAACGACGAACGGGCGCAGCCACTTCATTACGCCATATTAATTTACGCTCGATCTTGTTTCGCAATAATTTTATCGAGCGACGATAACGAATACGGGGAACAACTACAGTACACATCATCGCTAATGACAACAAAATCACTATGCATGCTGGTAGATATTTGGCGAAGCTACCTAAATATTCCTCCAATGGTCCTATGACAGACAAAATAGCGACGCTTAAGAATACTCTATAGCTACGTTGCGACTTAATATTATGAATGAAATTGCAAGTAATGTGATTAGCTTCAGCGAGCCAATTATCTTGTTCATCTCTGGTACACGGCAATGCAGAGCCTTTACGATCGTAATAAACCAATGCATCGGTATCTTTGCTAAACCATCGAGCGATGTTGGAGCTGTATAGCTCTAAATCTCGTTTTTGTTTGTTCATAGCACTGGAATTAGTATGAATATGTTAAATTTTTCTGAAGTTTGAATTTGGAAATTTAGGATTTTCGGTCTCGTGTGGTTGTGCCCTTTATAAGCTTCAGCCGCTCCGCTAGCACCCGTTCCTCCATCCTGATCCGCCACCATAAGAGCACCGCGTTCAACACACTAAACACGCCTGCAACCCAAGGCGCACCGAGCAATAACGGCAGCAGCGCGATCTCAATCACAACCACGGTATAATTGGGATGCGACAGAAACCTGTACGGCCCCCGTTTTACGCGCGGGAAATGCGGCGCGCTGATTAGCCGTGTGGTCCACCAGCGGCCGATGCTGGCTAATGTCCAGAACCGCAGTATCTGGCTTAGGAAAAAACCAGCGAGCAATATCGGGACGGGCTGCATAGGCGGCTGCGCGAACAACACTATCGCAATCAACCAGCCGCCGTGCAGCAGGATGAAAAGTGGATAATGCCCTGCCCCGTGTTCGCGTCCACCCTCAGCCAATAAACGCTGCGTGTTGGCCCTTGCATAAACAAGCTCCCCAAGCCGCTGCGCCACGACATAAGCCAGCACGATAATCGCCCATGTTGGCCAAGTGCTCACGGAAGCAACATCCCCATGGCGCCGACAAATCCGGGGCCCAGCGCGGTCATAATTGTCGGACCCTGCAACGGCCCCTTGGCCAGCAATGCCTCAAGCACGAACAACACCGTGGGCGAACTCATATTACCATGCCGCGCCAAAACATCTCGCGTCACAGGCAGGTCGCTGCCGAAATAATCTGCTAGCGCATCGACGACGCGGCCGCCGCCGGGATGGCAGGCAGGTTCAGCCATTGCCGCCTTATCCAAACCATGCGCGGCAATAAATGCGTCGCACACAGGCGCAAAGCCGCTCGCTATAAACGCCGGGATATCACGGGCAAGCACCAAATCAAATCCAGTGTCACCTATCTGCCAGCCCATCATATCAAGGGTATCCGGCCACACATTCTGCGCAAAAGCCGAAAGCTTGGGTCCACTTCTGTCTTTGGGCCCTGCGCCGATCACCGCCGCCGCGCAGCCATCTGCAAACAGCGCGGTTGCCACCATATCTTTCTTGTCCATTCGCGCATGGTCATAGGCCAGACTGCACAGTTCCAACGATACGAGCAAAACTGACTTAGCCGGCGTCGCGCGCCACAAATCGGCCGCAATGCCAAGGCCGATGACGCCGCCTGCACAGCCATACCCAAACAGCGGCACTATGCGTGTATCAGCTGCAAAGCCCATCACCTCGATCATCCGGCTCGGCAGGCTAGGCGTCATCGTTCCGGTAGTGGATACGCAAACGATTTGCCCGATATCTCCGGGTTGTAATCCTGCGCGCTGCAAAGCTTGGGCCGCTGCCTTTGCAAATAAGTCCATCGCTTCAGTTTCATACACATGCGCTCTGTCTGGCCAGCTGCGCTGCCCGAAATAATATTCGGGAGGCATTACAATATGGCGCGTTTCGATGCCGGTATTGCCCAAGATATCGGCCATACGCGGCGGCAGCGTAATACGTTTTGCCCGCGCCAGAATGGATAGCACCTGTGCCTGTGTTATTAGATGATCTGGCAAAGCCGTACCAATGGACAATAGCCGCGGCAAAGCCTCAGAATTAGTCATATATTCGTTATCATCCCTAAGCCATGTGTCTTGCTAAATCTGTTATCGCCACATGCGTTGCAGTTCACGGTGTTTGTCGATGAATTGATGTTTAAGCGCGCCGCCAATGTGCAAAAATACCAGCGCATAAAGGGCATACCCGCCAATTTCATGCGCATTACCCATAAGGCTGTGCAAGGCATCTTTAGCTACAGGCTCCATATTCATGATCCAACCTGCGCGCGGCACGTCAAATAATCCAAAATAAGAGAGCTTAATTTGTGCGGCACCATCCCATGCGCTATCATGCAACCATCCCGTGACAGGCATAAAAAACATGATGAAATACAAAATACCGTGCGCCCATTTGCTTGCCACTTTTTCCCAGCTTCTATAGTTTTCCGGCAACGCAGGCGGACGGTGCGATATGCGCCACAAATAACGCAGCACCACCAATCCAAAAACAGTTAACCCTATCGATTTATGCGTATCGTACATGAACCGAATATTCGTCTCACCAACACTTTCGGATAATAATATTATAGCGACATTGGCTGTAATCAACACAGCGATCAGCCAATGCAGAATAATTGCAGGACCTGTGTAATGGCCTGTTACGGAACGTTCGGGCATAGACTCTAAAATACTTTCGGCCATTCTCGTCATTTGCAACATGATAGAGTTGGCACTTTGCCGCGTCCACCGCTAAATAGTATGTCTCCTGTACGAAAGTAAATGATGCTCCCTACCCTTTCTGATGTTCTACAAGTGGAATCGCCGCGTCTAAGCCCGCGTCCTGTGCCGATTGCTAGCCGCTTTATTGGCGTGTTTACAGTAGTTCTATTTCTTGCATTGTTGTTACAGGCATTTTTTCGTCAAGGGCTAGCCGCGTGGTCTGTTGGTCTTGTATATATCGCTTATGATACAATGCTGCTTGCGTTTACTGCGTCACAAATGGGCAGGATTATGCAAGCCGGTATTGTACCAAATCCAGACGCAATCCGGCCAACTTTGGGCGTTATTATCGCGGCGCATAATGAGGAGCTGGCCATTCCGGTTACCATCGACGCGCTACTGCAGCAGACCGATTTTCCTGATTTGATTGTGATTGCCGATGATGGATCGTTGGACGGCACGGCTACATTATTGGCAAGCAGATATGGCCTGATTGCAAGTGTCCGAAACCAGCAGTTTGCACGTCCGGATATGCTGTGGCTGCCGGTGGAACATGGCGGAAAGGCGAGGGCGTTGAATTATGCCATCACGCATGTCGATACCGACATTGTGCTTACCGTGGACGCAGACACCTTACTCGAAGAACATGCAATTGCGGCAATACGAACCCGCTATGCAAATGAACCTGCATTAGTTGCGGCAACAGGCGTGCTAACACCTGTATGTGGGCGCGGAGTGCAGGGGCGGTTTTTCGAATGGTTTCAGCGCTACGAATATATCCGCAACTTTATCTCCCGCTTTGCATGGATGCAATTGAACAGCCTGCTGCTAATATCGGGCGCATTTGCAGCATTTAGGCGCGATGCTGTTATATCGGTTGGCGGATTTGATCCTGAATGTTTGGTTGAGGATTACGAACTGATCCACCGGATGCACCGCCATAGCTTTGATCATAATCTAGGGTGGACGATACGCGTGATTGGTGAGGCACAGGCACGCACCGATGCGCCCGAAACCCTGCCTGCGTTCCTGCGCCAACGCCGCCGCTGGTTCGCTGGTTTTTTGCAAACACAGCGTTGGAACCGTGATATGACAGGCAATGGGCATTATGGCTGGCTGGGCAAAGTAATGATGCCCGTAAAAGCGCTTGACACGGTACAGCCGCTGTATGGATTAGCGGCATTCGCAATATTAATCGGCGCGCTTGTCTTGGGCGTGGTTAGAATTGCGCTGCCGATACTGATCGTGATGTTGGTAAAAATATGCATCGATATGACGTTCCATTTGTGGTCACTATCCATCTATCGCCGCTGGACTGGAGCAGGCCATAGCATCAGTTGGGGCCGCGCCGTCATCGCCGCCTTGTTGGAGCCATTTACGTTTCAGCTTATCCGGCATGCAGGTGCAGCATGGGGCTGGTGGACTTTCTTAACAGGACGTCAGACTTGGGGCACGCAAAACCGCGGCGGTATAATCGCACAGGTGCGCATCACCGATTGATGCGGGCTATTGGCCAATCGCGGCCATGATGATAGTGAAGCCTAAATTATTTATCACAGCGAAAGCATCCAAACTCTATGAATACTACGTCTCGTCCTGTCCGCACGCGTGTTGCGCCCTCACCTACAGGCGATCCGCATGTTGGCACAGCTTATATTGCGCTGATCAATTATTGTTTTGCCAAAAAGCATGGCGGCGAATTTCTGCTACGGATTGAGGATACTGATCAGGCACGTTCCACTCCGCAATCAGAAAAAATGATCCTTGAAAGCCTCCAATGGCTGGGGCTTAGCTGGGATGAAGGCCCCGATGTCGGCGGGCCCCATGGGCCGTACCGGCAATCGGAACGCAGCGCGATATATACCGCGCATTGTGATCAGCTACTGGCAGGTGGCCATGCGTTCAAATGTTATTGTACGCCGGAAACTCTCACTCAAATGCGCCGTCACCAGATCGCGGCCAAACAACCCGCCAAATATGACGGCACCTGCTTGGCGCTGTCGGACGCGGACCACGCGAAATTGGATGCCGATGGCGCGCCTCATGTTGTGCGCATGAAGATCCCAACGCAGGGGACGTGCATCGTTCAAGACACACTACGCGGAGAGATTAGCTTTGAATATGCGGTGGTCGATATGCAGGTGCTCATGAAATCAGATGGTCTGCCCACATATCATTTGGCCAATGTAGTCGACGATCATCTGATGGGAATTACCCACGTAATGCGCGGCGAAGAATGGATATCGTCTGCGCCAAAGCACCTTTTACTATACCAATATTTTGGTTGGGAGCCGCCCGTGCTCACTCACTTACCGCTGCTGCGTAATGCGGATAAATCCAAGCTGTCTAAACGTAAAAACCCCACCAGTATCCTGTATTATCAGCGCGCTGGATACCTGCCTGCCGCAATGCAGAACTTTCTAGGACTGTTTATCAAATCATCGAGTGAAGGCGATGAAATGACTTCGCTAGAAACATTGATTGCTGAATTTGATATCCACAACATCTCGCTGGGCGGTCCGGTATTTGATACATCAAAACTAGAATGGCTCAACGGGCGGTATTTGCGCGAAACTATGGATGCGAAAGGGTTTCTGTCGGCGGTAAAAGATTGGGCCCTTAACGATGCATACCTGCTGCCCATTGCTGAAATGGCGCAATCCCGAATTACCAAATTGTCTGATCTCGGCGCGCTGGTGTCGATGTTTTTTGTCAACCGTATCGACGGACAAACAGCAGGCCGCCTTGCAGATGGCGTGAAGTTGACGCCGGAACAACAGCGTCAGGCTTATCATTTGGCACTCGTGCAGTTTGACGCGATGATCGAATGGAACCGCGGTGGCGTAGAGAGCGCATTACGCCGCACCGCCGAAGTGCTGGACGTAAAGATAAAGGACTTCATCCGCCCAATGTATCTGGCGATTACAGGCGCTGCGCAAGGCGTGCCCTTGTTCGAAGCCACCGTCCACCTCGGCCGCGACATAATCCGCGAACGCCTTCGCCACGCAATAGAGCTTCTAGGCCCGGTAACAGCTAAAGAGGCTAAGGCTTGGGAAGAAATGTTGGCAGCTATGCCAAAGACGCAATAAGCAGGAGACGCTGCATCTATGCCTATACCCGCAACCATCCATTCAAGCTGGCATACTGCAGTATCTCCGGAATTTAATGCAGCGTACATGGCAAATCTCAGTGCGTTCCTTAAGGCAGAAAAGGCAGCGGGGAAAACTATTTATCCCCGCAGCAATAATTGGTTTCGTGCACTGGAGCTGACCCCGCTTGATAAAGCGCGCGTGGTAATTCTTGGGCAGGATCCGTATCATGGGCCCGGCCAAGCGCATGGCCTGTGTTTCAGCGTAATGCCGGGCGTTCGCCCGCCGCCTAGTCTTATCAATATCTATAAAGAGATGGAAAGCGACATAGGCATGCCTCGCCCGCGTCATGGTTTTTTGGAGCATTGGGCAGAACAGGGCGTGCTTCTGCTCAACAGCGTGCTTACGGTGGAGGCAGGGCAAGCCGCATCACATCAAAAACGTGGGTGGGAGCGGTTTACCGATGCGATTGTTCGCGCCGTCAATGACCGGGCCGAACCTGCGGTGTTCCTATTATGGGGGGCATATGCGCAAAAGAAAGCAGCGTTTGTGGATACCAGCCGTCATCTGGTTTTGAATGCCGCACACCCATCACCGCTCGCTGCACATAATGGTTTTTTTGGCTGCAAGCATTTTTCCAAAACGAATG
>JAYWFI010000099.1:0-7349 GCA_043778865.1 Sphingomonadales bacterium | reverse complement strand
GTGCAGGCACATAATTTTGCTAAAGCCATACGTACTGACATAATATAAACCTTCTTCAGCTTGGAAGCCAGCTTATCTAAATCCCGGCGGGAAATACTTCACTGCGCTTCTGATAACCTCACAAAGACAGAAGAAAGCCGCCACCTCAATTACATTAACCCTGTTTGCGAAGGCATATGTCGTTTTTTTAGGATTTTGCGTATGCTTGCTCCTCAACCGTCCCGAACTGGAACTGTTTGCACGCTATCTATTTATTGAAACTAAACAGAACGCCCGGTTTTACTGTGTTGCAGCACTGCGTTAAGATTTGGCGCTTGTATGGATTTCGCCGCGAGTCTATAGGCCGCGCATGCAGTTTAGGACTGGAGATATTATCGTTTCCATCCAACAAATAGAGGTGGAGAAGCATAATGGGCACAAGTGCCATACCTCCCGAAGAAGCGGCAAAGCATGCAGCATTGGGGGATGCTACAGATCCTGACTACGTGCCAAGCATCGACGAAGAGTTTATGAACCCGCGGCAGCTACGTTTTTTTGAGCACCAGTTGAATCAATGGCGCACCGAGATACTTGAGGAATCACAGGGTACTCTTAATCAATTACAAGAAGGTCCCATTCGTGAACCCGACTTAAACGATCGTGCGTCGAGCGAAACGGATTGGAGCATTGAATTGCGCACACGCGACCGTCAGCGCAAGTTAATTGCCAAGATCGATTCCGCACTCCGCCGCATATCCGAAGGCGAATTTGGGTACTGCCAAGTTACAGGTGAACCTATTTCGCTTGCAAGATTGCGCGCTCGGCCGATTGCGACAATGACATTAGAAGCGCAAGAACGTCATGAGCGGAACGAACGGATTTCACGCGACGATTAAGAATAATCGCCGGTGCTTTGCTAACGAGTTCCGTTAATCGTCACAAATCGATTGTTTTGCGCATCGAATTTGCGGCCCGTTAACCTTTTCGCTACGTTTGTCTGGCATTTAGAAAGCTGTAAAAAGCAACCGAGAGCAAGATGTCGCAATGAATGAGCCTTCTAGCAACTTTGAACCCGCTAATTCTTCTGATACCCAGCGCGGTGCCGGACGGGATAGCTTGTTCCTAAAAGCTATATTGCGGTTTAACAGCACCGGCGATGAAGGCGAAGTGCGTATTCGCAATCTTTCTGCAGGCGGGTTGATGGCCGAAGCGCCCGTTCGCGTAACGCGCGGCGAAAAGGTTGAAATTAACCTTCGCACGATCGGTTGGATCAGTGGGTCTGTGGTTTGGGTCACAGAAGGCCGGCTTGGCATCGCCTTTGATCACCCGATTGATCCAATGACAGCGCGCAACTCTGTTGGCGGTGTAGAGTTGGAAATGCCGCACTATCTTAAGAAGCTAAATGTAAAAAACCCAGCGCGTCCATTACGCCGTATCTAGTGCGCCGTATTTGGCCCGCAGTTTTGCATCGTAATTCAAAAATGCTGCCTTGTTCAGCCATCAAGCCAATATACATCAACCGGCACCGATATTTTCGCTAGAACCTGACCAATCGGATATATTGATTTTGCGCCATCTTTTTCGGCCTGCTCTAGTATTTCCCGCTTTTTCGCGCCCGTACAGACAATCATCGTGGTCCGTGCCTCTGCAATAGCCGCGGCAGTTAACGTCACCCGGTTTACCGGCGCTTCAGGTGGCATGGGATCGGGCGCAACACCCACGGCGCGTACGCCTTTATCGGCGTTCATCGCTCTATCCAAATCGGGTCCGGGGAAAATCGATGCCGTATGACCGTCTTCGCCCATTCCCAACCACACCATATCGGGCGGCCAGTGCAAATCCTTCAGACGTGCGTCGGCCGCGCTTCCCGCCAGTTTATAATCCGCAGCCTCGCTCGTTATCGGTAACACGCGCGCACCCAGCGGAATAAACGCTTTGGCAATCATTGCCACATTCGACAGCGGGCTATCCACCGGAACCAGCCTGTCATCGGTTGGAATTATCGTTACATTCTTCCACCGAATAGCGCTTTTGGCAAGTTTGGCAAATATCGGCGCGGGCGTGCTGCCGCCCGGAAACGCAACCAATGCCTGACCGCGTGCATCCAGTGCGCTTTCAATAATAAAGGTAATATCGCCCACAACCGCATCGATCATTTCCTCGGCGGCATCAAATTCCCAATATTCAATCTCTTCGGCCATAATGCAGGCGTGCTCCTTATACTCTTAATGATGCAGCGGCACGGGCAGCGGTTTTTATTGCGGCCGAATCCGGTTCTCCCTTTCCTACCAACCAGCTGCCGCCAACGCAAAGCACTTGGTCAAGCGCGAGCCAATCTGCAGCTGTTTCTTGGCTAATGCCGCCTGTGGGGCAGAATTTGCAGTACCCAAATGGACCGATTAAAGATTTAAGCGCAGGCAATCCGCCATTGGCAACCGCCGGAAAGAATTTGAAATGCGTCAGGCCAAGCTCAAGCCCCCGCATGATATCGCCTGCGTTGGCAATGCCGGGTAACAATGGTATATTTCTGCTAATCGCGGCATTGCCAAGAGTATCTGTCAGGCCGGGCGATACGATAAACTGCGCTCCTGCATTCATCGCGGCATCTAATCCAGCGGCGTCAACAACCGTTCCTGCACCCACAATCGCGCCGGGTACTTTGCACATTTCTGAAATAACATCCAACGCAGCAGGCGTTCGCAGGGTTACTTCCAGCACAGACAATCCGCCTGCAACAAGGGCTTCGGCAATCGGGCGGGCATATGCCGCATTTTCGATAACGAGCACGGGAATAACGGGCGCGGCGCGCATTATCTGCCCCATTACATAGCTGACGTTAGGCATTTTGTTTCTCCATTTTTTGGGCAAAGGCCGCCGCCGCACCAAACAGGCCGGGCTGCGGATGCGTAATAATCTTTACGGGCAGCGCCGCCATTAATCCTTCAAAGCGTCCTTTGGCACAGAACCTGTCCGTAAAACCCGATCTGACCAAGCACTCTTTAATTCGCAGGCCAAGTCCGCCGGCGATCACGGCGGCCTGCGCGCCTTGAGCGAGCGCGATGTCGCCTGCAACGCTACCCAAAGATAGGCAGAACCTGTCGATAGCGGCGGCGGCCAAGCTATCTTCGCCTGACATCCCTGCGCTCCAGATTTGCTGGTCATCAAGCTGCAATATGGCGCGCCCTTCAATATGCGCCAGCGCCTCATATATGTCGGCAATAGCAGGGCCAGACACAATCCGTTCCACTGAAACACGGCGGTGCCGTTTGCGCAGGCGGGCAACTATTGCATCCTCAATGCTATCCAGCGGTGCAAATTCAATATGCCCGCCCTCGGTCGCCTGTACATGATATCCGCTTTGATCACGCAGCACATAGGCGGCGCCAAGCCCCGTGCCCGGCCCCAATATGCTGATTACACCTTGGGCAGGCAAAGCTTGATCTGGGCCGCTTAAATGCAAAAAATGTTCAGGAGCTGCATGCGCCACCGCATGGCCAACAGCTTCAAAATCGTTGACCAAAATATAATCATCTACACTCAGCTTTTCACGCATCAGCGCGGGGCGGATGATCCATGGATTATTGGTCAGCTTAATGATCTCGCCCTGTATAGGCGCGGCTATGGCAATGGACACGGCGCGCGGTAATGTGCCGCCAACACTACTGCGGAAATCCTCCCAAGCGGTTTGGAAACTCGCATGTTCCGATGTCTTTAACGTCATAGGTTCGCTCAATTCGCGAACCTGGCCGCCCGCAATTTTGGCAATCGCAAAACGGGCGTGCGTGCCGCCAATATCGGCCGTTACTATTTCCACTTACAGACCCCACATCATAAGCCAGCGCGCGTCAGCATCGCCGATCCGCCGCGTTCCGCCTCGTCCGCGCCGTCACGCATGATCGCAAACAGCTCGCGGCCGGTGCCCATATGTTCGGGTGGACGCAGTGCCAGTTCGCGCGCATCCCATTCAGCGGTATCCACTAAAGCTTCAATGCTGCTTGTCGCGGCACATATTCGAACGATATCGCCGTCGCGCAATTTACCAATCGGTCCGCCGCGTGCTGCCTCTGGGCTTACGTGAATGGCGGCAGGAACCTTGCCCGACGCGCCCGACATGCGGCCATCGGTTAGCAAGGCCACCTTAAATCCGCGGTCCTGCAATATTCCCATCGATGTGGTTAGCTTATGCAGTTCGGGCATACCGTTGGCTGCGGGACCCTGAAAGCGGATGACGATGATGACGTCGCATTCCAGCTCGCCTGCCTTAAACGCAGTCACCGCGTCATTTTGGTCATGAAATATGCGCACAGGCGCTTCAACCGTGTGCCGCTCCGCTGCTACTGCGCTGGTTTTGAATGTCGCGCGGCCAAGGTTGCCTTTAACAAGCTGCATACCGCCATGCGAGCTAAACGGCGCACTTACGGGACGCAGCATGGTATCGTCAGCAGTGATGGTGGGCGCATTATCCCACACCAGCGTATCACCGTCCATCCGCGGCTGGCGCGCGCCGTCGATCAGACCGCCGCCGTACACCGTCATGATATCATTATGCGCAAGGCCCGCCTCAACCAATTCACGGATAACATACGGCATGCCGCCCGCCTCTGCAAAAGCGTTCACATCGCCTGATCCATTGGGGTACACCCTCGCAATCAGGGGCGTTACCGATGATAACTGATCAATATCATCCCAATCGATAATGATGCCCGCCGCGCGTGCCATCGCCGGAATATGGATGACGTGATTGGTTGATCCGCCCGTTGCCAGCAATCCCACGACCATATTGACAATCGCTTTTTCATCAACGCATTTGCCCAGCGGACGGTAGTCTGGATTATCTGCGCCGTCTTTATCCCAGCCAATTTCTGTTAAACGGTGGGTCGCCGCGCGGGTTAGCTCTTGGCGCAATTTGGTGCCAGGATTAACAAAGCTAGACCCCGGCATATGCAGGCCCATCATCTCCATCATCATCTGATTGGAATTCGCCGTACCAAAAAATGTGCAAGTCCCCGGGCTATGATACGAAGCAGACTCCGCATCTAACAATTCTTCGCGGCCCACTTTGCCCTCGGCATACAGCTGGCGAACGCGTTGTTTCTCTTTGTTGGCAAGACCCGATGGCATGGGGCCAGCCGGAATTAGGATCGTGGGCAAATGCCCGAACCTAAGCGCGCCGATAATAAGCCCCGGTACAATCTTGTCACACAAACCAAGCAGCATCGCGCTTTCAAACATCCCGTGGCTTAGCCCTACAGCAGCAGCCATCGCAATAGTATCGCGGCTGAACAAGGATAGTTCCATCGAATCCTGACCCTGCGTCACCCCGTCGCACATGGCCGGAACGCCGCCCGCCACTTGCGCTGTTGCGCCCATTTCGCGGGCATACAGCTTAATTTGCTCAGGATAGCGGCCATAGGGTTGGTGCGCGGATAGCATGTCGTTATACGCAGTAATGATGCCGATATTCATCGCCTTACCGCCGCGAATGGCGGGCTTATCATCGCCGCTTGCGGCAAAACCATGCGCTAGATTACCGCACGATAACGCATCGCGGATGACGCCCTTATCACGGGCCCGGGCGATCATATCAAGATACACCCGCCGTCCTGGCTTTGACCGTTCTATTATGCGGTCCGTAACTTTTTGAATAATACGGTTCATCATCTCACTCATGCCAGCTTGCGCCATCGCGTTCGGTTAGCGCAATCGCTGCGCTTGGTCCCCAGCTTCCGGCGGCGTAATTCTTGGGTTTCAAGCCTACAGTATTCCACAGTGCGCGAATGGCGTCGACCCATGTCCACTGCGCCTCCACCTCGTCGCGGCGCACAAACAACGTTTGGTCGCCTTCGATCAAATCGAGCAGCAACCGCTCATACGCGATCCGCCGCCGCGATCCGGCAAAGGCCGTTGTTAACGACAGGTCAAGCGGCACCTCACGCAGCACAACGCCGCCGCGGTCCAGCCCGGGTTCTTTGGCCATCACCATCAAGCGCACATATTCTTCGGGTTGCAGGCGGATAATCAGCGTGTTGGCATCCAGTTTTCCGCTACGCCCGCGAAAGATATTATGCGGTACGCTTTTAAATTGGATCACAATTTCGCTGCGCCGTTCGCTCAGCCTTTTGCCCGTGCGCAAGTAAAATGGCACGCCTTGCCACCGCCAATTGTCGATATAGGTTTTCAGCGCGACGAAGGTTTCGGTGCCCGACGCAGCGCCAAGATCATCGGCATAACTTACTACAGGCGCGCTTTTCACGGCACCCTCAACATATTGTCCCGTCACCACGTCGCCCTCACTCACTGGGCGCAGCGCACGAAGCACCTTAACTTTTTCATCACGGATCGCGGTTGCATCAAAGTTTGCGGGCGGCTCCATCGCGGTCAGCGCGAGCAATTGCAGCATATGGTTCTGCAACATATCCCTCAGCGCGCCTGTATCATTATAAAACCCGGCACGTCCCTCTAACCCCACAGTTTCGCTGATTGTAATCTGCACATGCTCAATCGCGTTTGCATTCCACAACGGTTCAAACAAAACATTGCCAAAACGCAGCGCCATCAGGTTCTGTACGGTCTCTTTACCCAAATAATGATCAATCCGAAACGTACGGTCTTCGGGGAACACAGCATTTACCGCATCATTAATATGCCGCGATGATTCCAGATTATTACCCAGCGGTTTTTCAAGGCCGATGCGCACATTATCACCTGCCAATCCTGCTTGGCTCAAACCCTTGATCGTTGGTTCAAAGAGTGAAGGCGCAGTTGACAGAAATATCGACAGTCCGCCCGATATATCGCCGATCTTGCGAGCTAATGCGTCAAATCCCTCAATCGCAGACGCATCGAGCGCTTGATATTGCAGCCGTGCCAGAAAGCTTTCAACGCGTCCCTCTGCCTTGCGGTCATCGGGCAGGAATTCCATCAACGCCTTGCGCGCCATATCGCGGTATTCATCGTCGGAAAGGACGCTGCGTGCGGTGCCAAATATCCGCAAGTCAGATGTAATCAGTTCATCGGAATGCAGCGCATATAATGACGGCAGCAACATTCGTTTGGCCAAATCCCCGGTCGCGCCAAACAGCAACAATGTCGTACTTCTGTTATTATCGGTAACGCTCATTTCGATATATACTGCCTTTTCAATTTTGGTCCTGCAAGTGCCCTACCAAATCCAACGTCTTAGTTGCAACGCCAACATTCGTACGATTTAATGTCGCAGATTAATCGTGGCTAAATTCCGGTTACGATAGCACGTTGATCTTTCATGCCCATCGACAACAAAAACGGTTCGTTTTTTTGACGTTCGGCAAAATCCGCTTTGCCCGATAATCCGCGCCAGCGCGATTCAATCAAAGCCTGAGCAACAGGCG
>JAYWFI010000098.1:0-4254 GCA_043778865.1 Sphingomonadales bacterium | reverse complement strand
TCGTCAAAATTGCCTTTCCCTGCTGCATAATCCTGAGCCTCGCGCAGCATCGCGCGGAACAGGACATGCGATGCACTGCGGCTGCCTCCTGCTAATCGTGCGCCATTTTCGCCAAATTCGACAAACTGAAATGCCTGCGCTTTGGTGATTGGATTGGCATCATCGCCAAGATCAGCAACAGCGCCCTGCCCTGCAAACATATTGGTTCCGGCCTCTGGCGCAACAACCGCGCGGGTCACGCCTGCAGAACGGCTGACCGCAAACGCGCTACGATACGGATCAATGGCAGGTGCAATATCAATTCCCGCGCTAAACCCAGATCGCGCGGCCGACGTATCGTTGGTTGCATCAACTGCGTCTACCTCGGACAGGCCAAGGCGGCTGAAGCCTGCAAAAATCCCAGGCGTTACCCACTTGCCCTTTGCATCCACCCGCTGTGCATCTGCGGGGATGGCAACGTTTACGCCCGCCGCCAATATGTTGCCGCCGCGTATTAATACGGTGCCTCCGTCGATTGGATCGCTGCCATCCCCGATGACAACTTTGCCGCCTGTGATAGCGATTGTTTGTGTGGCCGTCTGGGCGTTGGCAGAGGCAGATATTGTTGCGGCCAAACAAACCGTCAGCGTTAAGCAAGCACGGATCATTTCACATCTCCATCGCCTGGTTGGCCCAACTCAAAATCACTCACGGGTCTGCGTTTTGGATCACTGGCATCATATAATAGGGCGCCATCAATCCATACCTTTGCCGGCCGCGAATAAACGCTGAAAGGATTGCCATTCCATAATACGACATCGGCCATTTTACCCGCTTTCAAACTGCCCGTCATTTTATCAATGCCCATCGCTTTGGCGGGGTTCAGCGTAAGCCAGCGCATGGCATCCGCTTCACTTATGTTAATACCCATCCGCCGTCCGTCCGCCATCGCTTTGGCTGCTTCTTGATTCAGACGCTGTATCTGGTTTTCGTCATCGGAATGGATGATTGTGCAGGCTCCGGCATTTTGCAGCAAAGCGGCATTTTCCGGAATGGCATCATATGCTTCCATCTTGAAACCCCACCAATCGGCCCAAACGGCAGAGCAAATATCATTGGCCTTAAGCAAATCTGCGATTTTATAACTTTCAACCGCATGATGGAACGCCGTCACTTTATATCCAAACTCTTTGGCCATATCGATCACCTGCGCCATTTCGTCGGCACGGTAACAATGGTTTTGCACCAAGATATCGCCGTCCAATACACCGGCCAGCGTTTCCATACCAATGTCGCGGGTATACTCCTTACCGCTATCGCGCTTTTTCTTATACTCTTGCGCCTTAATCCATGTTTGGCGGTTCACGGCCAGATTACCCATCCGCGTTGACGGCATCCGGCCCTTTGCGCCGTACACGCGTTTTGGATTTTCGCCGCATGCCATTTTCAGGCTATATGGCGCTCCGGGAAACTTCATGCCTTGCACTGTGCGCGAATACACATTCTTAAGCGTTACACTGCGCCCGCCCATCAAGTTTGCAGACCCGGGCAAGATCTGCAGTGACGTCACGCCGCCGTTGGTCAGCGCGCGGCTGAACCCCGGATCCTGAGGCCAAACGCTATGCTCCACCCATACTTCGGGCGTGGTCGGTGATGTTGCCTCGTTGCCGTCGTCATGTGCTTCTACTGCAGGGGAAGGATAAGCCCCCAGATGTGAATGGATATCGATAATGCCGGGGGTTACAAACATGCCCGTGCCGTCGATCAGCACCGCATCTGCTGGAATATCCATGTCACCCAGTGCCACCGCTACTGCAGTAATTTTGCCATCCCGCAACAATACTCTGCCATTCTCAATCCGCCCGCCCTCACCGTCAAGCACAGTCGCACCGCGTATTAGAGTGGGCACGCCCAGATACGCCTTATATGTTGAAGCAAAAGGCGCGGGCGGCTTGGCAGCCGCTGATTTAGCGGCAGGAACTGTGGATGCCGTTTTAATAGGCTTTGCCCCATCTGTTGCGGCACACGCCATCAAAGTTAGTGGCAACACCGCAGAGACCCAGCGCCAATTCATTACCTGCATGTAAAATTCCTGTGTAAACTACGACTAAGCAGTAGCTGATTTTAGCTCAGCGGCATTTTGTTCGATATTTTTGATACGATCTTCCAGTGTATCAACGTGCATCCAACGCTTCACAAACGGGGATACAAGCAATACCAGCACACTTATACCAATGGTGATCCAGCCAATTTTTGAATAAATTTGCAACGTTAGCTCTTTGGTCATTTCACCGCTTTCACCGCCGGTCGCTTCGCCAATTTTACCGGCAACAAATTGCCCGACGGCCGTCATGTAAAACCATGCTCCCATCACAAAACTTGCAAGATGCAACGGGGCCAGCCGTGCCATTGCCGACAGACCAACCGGAGACAAGCAAAGTTCGCCCGTTGTTTGCAAAAGGTATAACAGAAACAGATAAATCACTGGCGTCATTGCCGCAGGACCAACGCTTTGCGCGCCCCAAACAAATACCAAGAATGCCAAGCCAACTTGCGTCAATGCCAAACCAAACTTCGCAGGCGCAGATGGCTCAAACCCTTTGCGGCCCATCCACTGCCATATCGCCGCAAAAATAGGAGCAAGCAGCACAATATAAATCGGATTTATCGATTGAAACAGACTTGTTGGAACGCCTGCGCGGTCCACATATTTGTCGGTGTAAAGATTTATACTACCGCCAGCTTGTTCAAATAAACCCCAAAATATTGGGTTCAGTGCAACCAAAAACAGCATTGCGAACATACGCTCGCGCGGCTCTTTTGGTAATTTGAATGCTTCCCATAACGTATATGCAAGCATCGCTATGCCTGAAATGATTAGGAAGTTTTGTATGACACTCTGATATTGGATTAAGGCCCACACTACGCCAACGGCAGCAACGCCGATTACGTAGAGCATGGTTTCTTTATTACGCGCCAGAGGTACGGGTGCTTCTCCGCGTCCAAGCAATGCGGGTTTGCCCATGATGAAAATCACCAATCCGACAAGCATGCCAATACCTGCCAAGCCAAAACCGTATGACCAACCAATTGTTTCACCCAAATAGCCCACAAGTATTGTGCCGAGTGCCGCCCCCACATTTACGCCCATATAAAATATAGTGTATGCGGCGTCGCGGCGAACATCCGTCATGCGGTATAATTGCCCAACTATTACGGAAATATTGGCCTTCAAAAATCCTGATCCAACGATGATAAAAGCAAGCGCGCTCCAAAATATGTTTATGGTTGAATCCGATTGTCCGCCTGTTCCCTCAACGGCCATCAATCCGTGTCCAATTGCCAGCATCACACCGCCGAAGATTACGGCCTTGCGCTGACCAAGATACCTATCGGCCAATATGCCCCCTAATACGGGCATGATATAGACAAGGCTGCCATACGCGCCATAAATCAAGTTGGCTTTACCGTCGCTAAACAGCCAATGCTTAGTTAAATATAGCACCAACAAAGCGCGCATTCCGTAAAACGAAAAACGCTCCCACATTTCGGCATAAAACAAGACAAACAAACCGCGCGGATGGCCAACAATTTCTTCGCTTTTTCGCGACGCGATCATCCCGCCAAACGTTAAAAATGCAAATAGCGCGATGGCTGCGATGGCTGCGATCCAGTCACCTTCATTCCATAATCCAACTGATTTGAGATTCATTTTTGGCAACCCCTCGTATAAATTATTCTTATGCCGTTGTTCATTTTTTCCGGCTCTTTTGCCAACTCTAACGTAAAAATTGCGAGTGTGAAGAATTTTGTTAGGCTGAGGCATTATTTCCATCGTAACTCATACTGGCAATGCTTCTGCAATATGATTAGGAGCGAAGTCATGTTTAATGATCTAAGCTCAGTTCCCGCATATCTTGCCACACGGCGTTCCGGCAAAGCGCGCGATATGATCGCACCTGGGCCAGATGCGTCCACGCTTTCCAATATCCTCTCGCTTGCCGCGCGTACGCCTGATCATGGCAAGCTATTTCCGTGGCGCTTCATTATCATAGAAGACCGATCGGCATTTGCAGAGCTTTTGGAACGCGCTTTAGTCGCAGCAAATCCAGACGCAAGGCCGATACAAATCGAAGCTATCCGAGCGCCTGCATTTATGGCTCCTGCTTTAGTGGCCTTATTATATGCGCCCCAAATAAGTGCAAAAATACCAGAATGGGAGCAACAGATTTCGGCGGGCGCAACCGCCATGAACTTGCTGCATGCCGTGCACGC
>JAYWFI010000097.1:0-4665 GCA_043778865.1 Sphingomonadales bacterium | reverse complement strand
GCGCTACCCGCCTTCACTTCCTCCTGCATAGTTTCCATGCGTGCGTCCATTGCCAATGTGCCGGCATTCAAGCGGGTAAGGGCATCCTCTGCTTTGTCCGCATCGCGCAACGCTTGGCGCAGCTCATTTTCTGCGGCCTGTGCTTGCGCAGACAAGGCGCGCTGATGTTCCTGCGCCGCGCCAATATTGCCGAGCAACTGCGCCACTGTTTCTGCATGCCCCGACAATGCAGCCTCGGCGATAGGTATATCGTCTGCCAGCTGCGCCAAGCGATTGGCACGGATCAATTGCTGTGCACTTTGCGCGCCGTCATCCTGCGCCGCAAACCCGTCCCAGCGGCGCATATGCCCGTCCAGCGTCACGATACGTTCACCGCGGGCAAGCGCTCTGCCATCATCGATCTGTGCCACAATGACGCTATCAAAACGCAGCGTCAGCTCAGGCGGGCATGTGACATAAGCGGATAAACGATCGGTGGCGTGCGGCATTGCTGGCTCAGGCGGCGTGATCTGTATCCAACGCCTGCCGTTATCGCCGCCAATCGCAGCATTGGCATCTTCACCCAGCGCTGCGGCCACCGCACGCTCATATCCCGGCACAGCCTTGATTTGGTTTATCGCGCTATCGCCGCTGCCTTTGATCAGCGCCCGTTCGAGCGCGTTTTTTTCTGCGGCCAGTGCAGACAGCTCTGCCTTTGCCGCCGACGCCGCGCTTTGGGCCGTATCACGCGCAGTAATAAGCCCAGTGCGCAATGTTTCTGCGGTTGCTATTGCAGCATTGTTTGCGCTGATCCGGGTTTGCAGGGTAGCTACCGCCGCCAACATACTTGCGCAAATATGCTCTAACTCTGCTTTATTGCCCAGCGCGGATTGCTCCTCTTTCAGCCGCATATACTCATTTTGTACTCTGCCATATCTTGCTTGTGCGCTTCTTACTGCTGCTTGCGCTACTTGCTGTTCGGCGTCCGCACGCGCCTGCTGCGCGGCTGCATTAGCCAGAGCAATCTCGCCGGTTCGCGATTGCAGTTCGGCATCCTGATACACTCGGTTTAGAGCAGGGCGCGCTTCTTCGGCGGATTTGATATCTTCGTTCAGTCGCGTGCTGTCTTCTTGCAATCGGTTCAGTGCATCTGCGGCATCATGGGTGGCTTTGCTTTCGCGGTTGCTATCCTCCTGCATGCGCGCGGCCTGCGCTTGTAAATCGGTTTGGCGCTGAAATATCCGGTCACGCTCGCCTGATAATTGCACCAGTGTATTTGAGACATCGCTGGCCGCATCGCGGGTCATCATGGCGGCGGCGCGGTCACTGGCCAGCATCTTTATCGCCAATTGCTGTGCGTCGTTCAGCGATTGTTGTACGGATGTGGCGGCTGCAACATTGTTATCTGCCTGCATCGCCTCCGCCTTGGCAATATCGGCGGCGGTCTTGGCCTCTTTCCACCGGATAAAAATCAGCCGCGCCTCGGCCTGCGTAATCTCGGTGGTCAGTTTGCGGTACCGCTCGGCTTGCTTTGCTTGCCGCCGCAATTGCCCAGCGCGCGCGTCCATATCGGATAGAATCACAGCCAGCCGGCTTAGGTTACTTTCCGCGGCGCGCAGTTTTTGTTCGGCATCCTTGCGCCGCACATGCAGGCCGGAAATCCCCGCTGCTTCCTCCAGCATTTGCCGGCGTTCCTGCGGTTTGGCTGCGATGATAGCACCAATGCGCCCTTGGCTCACCAGCGCAGGGGAATGAGCGCCCGTTGCAGCATCGGCAAAGATCAGCGCAACATCCTTGGCACGGACATCGCGGCCATTGGCGCGGTATGCGCTGCCTGCACCGCGTTCGATGCGGCGGGTTACTTCCAGTTCAGGGGCATCGTCATTTGATGCAAGGCCAGGTGCAGTGTCACCAGCATCGCGTTCGGCGCGGATGGTGACCTCGGCAAAATCACGGGCGGGGCGCGATGCGGTTCCAGCAAAGATCACATCCTCCATGCCCGCACCGCGCAGCGATTTTGCGCTGCCCTCGCCCATCACCCACCGGATCGCCTCAAGCAAGTTTGATTTGCCGCATCCGTTGGGGCCAACAATGCCCGTTAATCCGCTTTCAATCCGCAGCTCAGATGGTTCAACAAAACTCTTGAAACCAGTCAGTTTAAGCCGCTTTATGCGCATTAGAGCCTACCGCGCGCCGGCATTCTTAAGGTCTATTTTTATCTGCTTCCATTCGCCTGTGTCCAGCCGTTTGCCGTTCAGGAACAGCGTGGGCGTTCCGGTTATGGCATCATCTTTGGATGCTTTTTCGGATTGGGCGACCAACGCCTGAAATCCTTTTGGATCGGAAAGACAAAGCTTTGCGGCATCCTCGCTCACGCCGCGCGCTTTAACAAAGTTGATCAAATCCATCTTACCCGCAAGATAAGTGATCTGCGCCGCAGGCGGCTGCGCTTGTACAGCGGCAAATTCATCTGGCTTTACTGTTTGCAATTTACCAAGCCATTCTTGCTGATTGGCATAGAGCTGTTCCGTAAGGCCAAAAAAGGCCTCTGGCCCGTTGCACTGCGCCAGTAAAAATCCCGGTACGTCCTGTATGCCGTGCACCAGATAAGGGTGATACTCAAACGCCACTACGCCTGTGCCTACCATTTGCCGGAGCTCTGCGGTGGAATCCACAGATAGCTTAGCGCAACCAGGGCAGCTGATCGCGCCGAACTCTTTCAACTGCAACTTTGCCGCCGGATTACCCATTTTATATCCGCCCTCTGGCAGTTTTATGGCCATGTCGCTCCATGCCTTGCCCGCAGGCGCAGCAACCTTGGCCAAAGCGTCGCTGCTAGGCGCTGCGCCGGTATCTGAACCGCCGCACGCAGAAAGTGCGAGCGCAGATGCGGCAGAGATAAGAGTGAGAAATTTGGTTTTCATGATGATATCCCGTTTGTATGATTTATTGCGTTAATAATGCACCGATAGCAGCAGCGGTAGGCTTTACTTCGGCAAGTTTGCCGTTGATAATAAACGATGGCGTTCCGTTAATCGCGTATTTTGAACTCGCCTCTTGGCCCAAAGCAAGGATTTTGTTTAAGGCAGCTTTATCGGAAAGACATATGCGCGATGCGGCATTGGTTACGCCGCGCTGTGACATCATGCTATCCAGCTGCATATCCGAATACGCGCCCAGCATAAATCCAGTAATGTCTCGGTTTTCCAGCTTTGTTTTGCTAGCGGCGCTGATCTGGCCAGCTTTATTTTGTATCGCTATTTGATTGGCCATCAGGAATTTGTGGTTGCCAAAAAACTTTGCCTTTCCGCCGCATCTTGCGAGCATGGCAAGCGTAAGGTCAATGGGATCGCGCACCAATGTACGAATTTCAAATTTAGCCTTACCGCTATTTACGCTGGCTATTTTCAACTTTGGCGCTTCGCTTGCTTCAAATGCGGCGCAATGCGAGCAGGTGTAGCTGGCATATTCAATCACATGATTGCGCGCAGCGGGATTGCCCATGATAAAACTGCCTGACAGCGTCTCTATGACGGTTTGGGACCAAGCCACTGGCGGCGCGGCAGCTGCTATTCCCGGTGATGTTGTTAGCAAAACGATTGCTATTATTGCGGCAATTTTAAGCGTCATATTCTTCATAACGGCAATCCATATCTGTAATCCCCACCGTCTGCCTTCCTGCTTTGCATTTGGCAAGCTCTGTATTTAGCAGGGATTTGGTTCCTAATCCTTACTGTCCGCCTCGTTATTCGAAAGGCTTTGCGCCAGCGATTCCAATACTGCGAACAGCTCCGGATCGGCAATCTCGCGCAGGCTATCGCCAAGTTCCATCGGTAACGGCCGTAACGGCCGCAATGACGGCGGACTGACGGGTTTTGGCGCGGCACCCTGTTTTGCAATCGTGCCCTGACGCATTTTGATTTTGGCCACTGCGCTGTATCCAAAAAAGCGGTTCACGCGTTCGATGATTTCCGGCACGACATGTTGCATCATGGTGGCATGCGCGCCGTGGACAACCAGCTCCAACGTGCCATCTGCTTTTTTGCCGATGGGAAACCGGATCATTTCAGGCGCGGATACAGCGGCATAACGCGGGCCGACAATCTCGTCCCAGCGGCTGACGACGCTGCTTTGGACAAAGCCAAATTTGCGGAATGCCGCGCGGCCAATTTCGGGCATCAGGTCTGCGACCGCCCGGGCCTCGCCGCCGCGCGGACGGCGATAGGGCTTGGCCGCAGGTTTGGCGCTGGGCTTGCGCGCACGTTTTGGAGGCTTGCTATCGTCCATGGCTTCTCCCATGCCATTTTGCATGAACCGCGTCCAACATTCGGCAAAAAAATCTGGGGATATCGCCGCCGCTGGGAAAATCGCGGATGCTTTGCTGGCGCATTATGATGCCCGTGCCCGGACGTTACCGTGGCGTATGCCGCCGGGCCGTGATCTGCCCGATCCATATGCTGTATGGATGTCTGAAATTATGTTGCAGCAAACAACTGTGGCGGCGGTTATACCGTACTTTGAGAGGTTCACGGCGCGCTGGCCCAATTTTGCGGCGCTCGCATCTGCAGATGATGCCGATGTGATGGCGGCATGGGCCGGGCTCGGATATTATGCCCGCGCCCGCAACCTTTTGAAATGCGCGCGCATGGTGGCAGATACGCATAATGGGCAGATGCCAGAAACCGA
>JAYWFI010000096.1:0-19749 GCA_043778865.1 Sphingomonadales bacterium | reverse complement strand
AACGTGCGTTGCCACCATCCGGTGCGGCCCCCGGCTTGGCCCGGATCCTCTGCAGGTTTTTCGGGAGCTGGCGTTTCGTTAGTTTGCGGAACATCCTTTTTTGCAGCTGCTTTGGGCGCAGGTTTTGCTTTTTCTGCTTTTGGCGCTGCAACTTTCTTAATTGCGGTTTTCGCCGCTTTCGGTTTCGCCGCTGCTTTGGGCTTAACTTTTGCTTCAGGCTCGGCTTCTGCTCCTGCTTCGGCCTTTACTTTTGCTCGGCTAGCACGCTTTGGCTTTTCGGGGACAGTTTCAGCAACGACTGCATCCGCCACCTCTGGCTTGGCTTTTGCACGGCTGGCGCGCTTTGGCTTACTGCTTGGTATCTCGGCCTGCGGTTCGGACAGTGACACAGCAGGTGCCTTAACAGGTACAGTCGCTTCAGCGACGATAGCTTCTTGCCCGCCTTCGGAACGATTGCGGTCTCTTGCCCCGCGGCGGCCCCGGCGGCTGCGTTGTTTTTCTTCGCCGTTTGCTTCTACAACATCCGGCGCATCATTTGCGGTTGCACCAGAGTCCTCACCGTCTTTGGCTACCGTACCAACGGCGCTTTCCAGGACGCCTTCTGCTTGGCCTTCACGCTCACGGCCGCGTCCGCCGCGCCGCCCGCGCCGACGTTTGCGGCGGCGTCCTTCGCCGTTTTCGCCCGCTTCTGCCTCTGCACGTGGTTCACCATTTACAGGCTGCTCACCATCTGAACGCGGCTCGCCATCTGCTCGGGGCTCGCTGTCTGTGCGGGGTTCCCGTTGTTGACGAGGTTCTCGCTGCGTGCGCGGTTGCCTTGGTTCGCGCGGCTCACGTGGTTTGCGGGCGGTGCGTGTCTCGCGGGCGATTTCTTCTTCGCCCTCATCTTCGTAATCATCGAAGTCTTCGGTGTCATTGTCACCATCATCGTCACCATCATCGTCCTCAATTACGACCATTGGCGGCATGGCTGCAGGGCGTTCAGGGCGCGGACCCGTGCTTGATACAGCCAGCTTTGCGCCTTCTACCTCGCCATTGGGAACAACCGCGACGCTAACATGGTAGCGCCCTTCGATGTCGGCCAGCTCGGTGCGTTTGTTATTAAGTACATAAATTGTGGCTTCTTGGCTGGCTTGCAACACAATCTGGCTACCGCTGCCGCGCGCCGCTTCTTCCTCGATCAGGCGCAGTGCGGACAATGCAGACGAAGATGCCGTGCGGACAAGGCCCGTGCCTTCGCAATGCGGACATTCACGAGTGGACGCTTCCAATACGCCGGTACGCAGACGCTGACGGCTCATTTCCATTAAGCCAAAACTGGATATCCGGCCCACTTGAATTCGGGCACGATCGTGTTTCAGCGCGTCTTTCATAGCGCGCTCAACTTTGCGGGCGTTGCCGTGATGCTCCATGTCTATAAAATCGATAACCACCAATCCGGCCATATCACGCAGGCGCAATTGCCGGGCAATCTCGCGCGCCGCTTCAAGGTTTGTGGACAGTGCAGTGGCTTCGATCCCGTGCTCTTTTGTGGAGCGGCCAGAGTTGATATCAATCGAAACCAATGCTTCGGTTGGATTTATAACAATATAACCACCCGATTTCAGCTGAACAATCGGATGATACATCGCGTTCAATTGGTCTTCAACATTGTGGCGTTGGAACAATGGAACCGGATCGGCGTATTGCTGCACCCGTTTTGCGTGACTGGGCATAAGCAGCTTCATAAAGTCTTTGGCTGCTTTATATCCATCTGCGCCCTCAACCATTACCTCTTCGATATCTTTGTTATAGATATCGCGAATGGCCCGTTTGATAAGGTCACTGTCAGTATGGATAAGTGCAGGAGCCGCCGCGCTAAGCGTTTTTTCGCGGATCCCATCCCACAACCGGGCGAGATAATCAAAATCACGCTTAATTTCTGGCTTAGTACGCGCAAGGCCAGCGGTGCGGATTATGCAGCCCATGGTAGAAGGCAAGGTTAAATCTGAGATAATAGATTTCAAACGTTTACGGTCAGCCACACTGTGGATTTTACGGCTGATCCCGCCGCCATGCGACGTGTTGGGCATTAATACGCAGTACCGGCCGGCGAGTGATAAATAAGTAGTTAGCGCCGCGCCCTTGTTGCCGCGCTCTTCCTTAACCACTTGAACAAGAAGCACTTGGCGGCGATGGATTACGTCTTGGATTTTGTACCGGCGGCGAATGTTCATGCGTTTTGCACGCGCTTCATCGCTGGCTTTTGATTTGCTGGAATTTGCGCCGCGTTCGCCATTTGAACGGTCGCCGCCGTTACGTTCATTGCCGTTACGATCATTGCCATTGCGGCCATTGCCGCGCCCGCCTTTGCCGCGGATACGGCGATTACGGCGTCCTGCGTTACGCCCTTCGTCTTCTACAGGTTCGGCCTGATCAGCATCGTCGCCGTCATCATCATCGCTTAAATCCGGCGCTTCGCCTTCGCTAACGTCTATGGTGTCAACGCTGTCGTCGCTTTCAACTTCGATAACGTCACTTTCATCATCCTGAATTTCGTCAGACCGCATGATGCCCGAGGGCTCATCGTCCTCTTCTTCTTCTTTTTCGCGCAAAGCGGCTTCTTCGGCAGCGGCTTCAGCTTCTTCGGCCAAAAGGCGCTCGCGGTCCTCGCGCGGGATTTGGTAATAATCAGGATGGATTTCGGCAAACGCCAGGAACCCGTGACGATTGCCGCCATAATCAACAAATGCGGCCTGTAACGAAGGCTCAACCCGCGTTACTTTGGCAAGATAAATGTTGCCCTTTAATTGCTTGTGTTCGGCCGACTCAAAATCGAACTCTTCAATTTTGTTCCCTGTGACGACTGCGACACGGGTTTCTTCCCGGTGCCGCGCGTCGATTAACATACGCGTTGTCATTGTAAATTCTCCAGATGGCGAACTCAAAGGGTGCTAACCTGTCGGTGCCATCTTTTATGTTGATGCTGCCTACGCCCGGGCAATCGTTGCCCGTCGCTGTATGGCGGCTTGATTGGAATACGTGTAAAAATGAAACTGCTTCTGCGACAATGGCATGGCAGGCGCGAACCGCGCGTGCGATATTTCCCGTCCAAACGCCGGACCCGTAAGGCACAACGTATGTGGAAATAATATGCGTCATTATAGCTTCAACCTGTAAAATGCCCTGCAATCATGTGTTTGATAACTGGACATGTGTAAGACAAAAGAAATACACCTTAATTGCCCCGTAATTTAGGTAGCACCGCAGTTGCAAAACGGCAAGGCTGATAAACACAGATTTTCAATCAGCAATTCATACCAAGTGTTGCATTTTAATCCGCAAGTGTTGTAAAAGCATTGTGTAAGGATAAACAATAGTGAAGACAAAGGCAAAACGCGTAAATCCAGTACTGGGCACGATCAAATTTAGCCCGATAGCCACTGTCATAAGTGACCCTAGATTACCGCAAAATCCAATCATTGAAGTCAATGAGGCATTTTGCAAATTAACAGGTTATGCGCCTGATGAAATCTTAGGCCGCAACTGTAATTTCTTAACAGGCGAAGGCACGGAGGATTGGCAAACCGAAAAATTGCGGCAAGGTATTGCTAGCTTGACTCCAGTGCTTGTTGAATTGATGAATTATAAAAAAGATGGCACGGCGTTTCGTAATGCTGTTTTGGTTGCACCTGTATTTGACGAAGAAGGCGCATTGGAGTATTTCATCGGGTCGCAAATCGAATTAACCGATGATGCAGATGCGCCTGCAGCCAATCGTCATCAAACAGCGGTTGAGATTGTAAATAGCTTGTCACCGCGCCAACGCGAGATACTGCAAAAAATGGCGGCCGGGTTTCGCACAAAACAAATCGCTTACCAGTTAAGCTTAAGCGAAAAGACCGTGCAGATGCACCGAATGCTGTTGTTCAAAAAACTGCAGACTTCCAACGCAGCGGACGCAGTGCGTATTGCGGTTGAGGCGGGCCTTTAACTTTGGGTCATATAATTTTGGGCCATAACAAAATAAGTTTATTTCATCCCTAATTTGCCGTTAACCCTGTATGGATACGCGGCTTTATCTGACCATGCTTAACAGATGCTTCATCATAACGAGGAAGCATTTGCGTGACTGTAAAAAATCTCTGGACCAAACCGAGCAACAAATTACAAAGCAGAGCTATGCTATCTGCAACTCTTCTGGCGATAAGTGTGATCGTGCCGTCCGCTAGCTTTGCCGGCACGATTAGCGAAGTGTCCGCGTCAGATAACGCCGTTACAATATACTTCGATGGCCATGTCGATAAGGCATCGGTGTTTAATTTGGCTGGACCAAACCGGATCGCAGTGGATATTCAGGGCGCTACATCAGGGGACAAATTTTCCGCAGGTGGCCCTGTTATGTCGGTACGCCAAGGCCAGTTTGATTCGCAAACCGCACGTGTCGTTTTGGAACTGGATCAGCCAGCATTGATTACCAGTGGCGCTTTTTCCGAAGATGGCCGTAGTTTGCGGTTGAATATGCGGCAAACCGATTTGAATGAGTTCTCAGGCAATGTTGGCACCGCACGAACCGAGTTCGTCCCAAATTTTGTTCCTGGCATGCCGCAAACGCAAAGCTTCAGTGCTTCGCCGCCAAAGCGCCGGTATGAAGTAACCGCACAAATTGGGCGCGGCACGTTGGGCAAGGGAATGCCCAAAATTTATGGACCAAACGATAACTCATTACCGCTGGTGGTGGTGGATGCAGGGCACGGCGGGCATGATCCCGGTGCAATCAATCCGCAAACGGGAAAGCGTGAGAAGGATATTACACTTGCCATAGCAAAAAGTATCCGCAGTGAATTGGTGAAATCAGGGCGAGTGCGAGTTGCCTTAACCCGCGATATTGATCAATATTTGGTACTGCAAGATCGTTATGGCATCGCCCGCAAAATGGGCGCAAATCTGTTCATTTCCATTCACGCCGACAGCGCACTTAGCACAGAGGCAAATGGCGCGACTGTATATACGCTTTCGGAAACGGCTTCTGACCGTGAGGCGCAAAAACTGGCATCACGAGAAAACAAAGCAGATATCATAAACGGTGTAAATCTGGGCGGTGCGGATGCAAACGTATCCTCAATACTGATCGACCTTACACAGCGGGAAACAATGAATGTGTCTGCAGATTTTGCCAAATTGTTGTTGCGTGAGGCCAAGCCGAACATTCGGCTGCGTTCGCAATCACACAAGTTCGCTTCCTTTGTTGTGCTTAAAGCGCCCGATACGCCATCGGTATTATTTGAGACCGGTTATATAAGCAATCAAGCCGACGCAGAATTTTTGGGATCTGCCGTAGGACAGCAGAAAATTGGGCGTACTGTTGCAAGCGCGATTCAAGTTCATTTTGCTCGGCGGATTGCGCAAAGATAATGTTTTGCATAGCTCAGCGCTAAAAAGGAACAATAGAGCGTTAAAAAGGGACAATAAGTACAACAAGATTCTGGACCTGACGAACAAATCCGCTAAACAAAAATCACGATGGATGAAACAGAACCTACAAATATCAATTACAGGCTGACACGCGATGTTGGCGGTGTTGCCGAAAAGCTACATAAGATGTGGCAACGCAAATGGTTTCGTTGGTTTTCCTATCTAGCAGGCACAGGGTTGCTATTTGTCATTTTGTTGTGGTTTACAGTGGTGCGCAATTTGCCAGATGCAGAGGCATTGGCCGAGTATCAATCGCCGCTTCCCACGGTTGTGCGCGATATTGATGGGAAACCATTTCATAGTTATGCGCGCGAACGGCGCGTACAGCTTGAATACGCAGATTTCCCGCAACTTTTGGTTCGGTCATATATGGCCGCCGAAGATAAGACATTTTTTGAACATGGCGGCATCGATTATCCGGGTATAATTAGCGCATTGTTCAACAACATGACGCGTTCTGGACGCCCCGTAGGTGCCTCGACAATCACGCAGCAAGTTGCAAAGAATCTGCTGCTAACCAATGAGCTTAGCTACACCCGAAAGCTAAAAGAGGCATTGCTTGCCAAGCGGATCGAGTCGGCGCTTTCAAAAGAGCAGATTATGTCGCTTTATTTGAATGAGATTGCGCTGGGCCGGCAATCATTTGGGGTTGAGGCGGCATCACAAGCTTATTTTAATAAAGGCGTTGATCAGCTTGAGCTAAATGAAATGGCTTTTCTTGCCATTTTGCCGAAGGCGCCAGAGAAGTATGGCCGCGCTAAAAACGAGCAGTCCGCCCTTAACAGGCGGAACTGGGTGTTAGGCGAAATGCGCAAAAACAACTGGATCACAGATGCCCAGATGGTCGAGGCTCGCGGCAAACCGCTTGGACTGGTGACGCAGGTTAACAACGGATTTACCCCCACAGGTGGTTATTTTGCCGAAGAAGTTCGCCGATTGTTAAAAGAGCGTTTTGGCGAAACGGATAAGGATGGTCCCTACAGCGTGTATTCCGGCGGATTGTGGGTACGCACATCGATGAACCCGCAGATGCAAGATTATGCGACGCAGGCATTGCGCGATGGTTTGTTGCGCTTTCATGCAGGCAAGGGGTGGCGCGGCCCCATTGGGCATATTCCGATGGATGATGGCAACTGGCGCGTGCGTTTGGTTGGTACCAATATTGGGATTGATTATGAAAACTGGCAGATTGCTGTTTCAACAGGCGGCAGCAATCTTGGTTTTGCCAGCGGCGCCACAGGCGTTTTAAGCGGCGCGCCATCATCATTGAAATCAGGCGATATCATTGCCGTTGCGCCCAATGGTGGCAAATCATATTCACTGCGTATTGTGCCAGAGGTAGGCGGCGGCATGGTAGTGCAAAATCCGCAAACAGGCCGCGTTCTTGCCGTGCAAGGCGGATTTGACTCGCGCATTTCTAGCTTTAACCGCGCAACGCAGGCGCAGCGCCAGCCCGGGTCGACGATTAAGCCGTTTGTGTATGCAACCGCGCTTGATAACGGCATGACGCCAGCATCGATTATTATCGACGGTCCCTATTGTGTTTGGCAGTCGGCTTCTTTGGGCCGTAAGTGCTTTAAGAACTTTGGCGGCGGCGGCGGTTCTGGTCCGCACACCATGCGCTGGGGCCTTGAACAATCACGCAACTTGATGACAGTGCGCGCAGCGGCGGGCGCTGGTATGAAAAATGTATCTGACACATTTCGCGCAATGAGCATTGGGGATTACGCGCCATATCTATCTTTTGCACTTGGCGCAGGTGACACTACCGTTTTGAAAATGACCAATGCGTATTCGATGCTGGTCAATCACGGCAAACAGTTGAAACCCACATTCATTGATTTTGTACAAGACCGAAAAGGCCGCGTTATATGGCCCTCCAAATGGAAGCCGTGCAAGGGATGCTTAAGTAAAGATTGGAATGGCCGCGCCATGCCCCGGTTTACGGCGGCGGGCAAGCAAGTGATGGATCCGGTTACAGCATATCAGGTTGTACATATGTTAGAAGGCGTGATCCAAAGAGGAACGGCAACGACCTTGCTCGATCTGGACAGGCCATTATTTGGCAAAACAGGAACCACCACTGGCCCTACAAACGTATGGTTTGTGGGCGGATCTCCCAACTTGGTTTCTGGCGTATATATTGGTTATGACCAACCGCGCTCGCTGGGCGGCGGCGCGCAAGGCGGCGTTATTGCGGCACCGATATTCAAACAGTTCGCGCGTAAAGCAATGGAGGGAATGCCAAAAGCACCATTTGTTGCGCCTTACGGTGTACGGATGGTCCGGATTGATCGTACCTCGGGTAAGCGTGTGTTTGGCGCGTGGCCAGGATCAGATCCCAAGGCAGGCGTGATATGGGAAGCATTCAAAGCAGAGAGTGAACCGAAACGTTCGATCCGCCAAGAAGAGCTGACTGCGCGGGGCGAAAAGTTACAGCGTAAAAAAGCAAAGCGCAAAGAAAGCCAAGCCGCAGCAACAGGGCAGGTGGCAAGTCCAACTGCACCCACCACGCCCGAACCTACGCCCAAGCGAGATCAGGATTTTATTCAACAGCAAGGCGGTATTTATTAAGCAGGCCGCTCAACATCGTATATCACAGGGAGATTGATTATGGACGTAGATGCAAATGGATTAACCCGCAGACAGATTATGGTGTTAAGCGCGATTGCAGGTGGCATCAGTTTTGCTGGCCCTGTGGGTGCCCAATTTGGCGGGCTGGGCCGCATCGGTAAAGCGGCGGGTGCCGCATCGGATTTGGCAAAAGCCGAAAGCATATCCGATAGTGAGATCAACGGATATTTTGGCCAGATAGCGCAAGAATACGACACCCTAAATCCAGTTGCAGGGCCCAAAACAACATACGGTAAGCGCGTTGCAGCGTTATCAAAAGGGCTGCAAACGCACGATGGCTTGAACCTTGATATCAAGGCGTATCTCGTCAAGGATGTAAATGCATTTGCGATGGGGAACGGGACCATCCGTGTGTTTGCAGGGTTGATGGACAAGTTTACAGACGATGAAATTCGGTATGTAATCGGCCATGAAATCGGCCATGTTAAAAACGGCCACAGCAAAAAACGGATGCAGGCTGAATTGCGCACAAGTGCCTTGAAAAAAGGCGCTTCGGCTGTTGGCGGAAAAGTGGGCCGGATTGCCAATTCGGAACTAACCAACATGTTCAGCAAAGTTGTATCAGCGCAGCATTCGCAAGCTGATGAAAAGCAAGCTGATGATTACGCAATGAACTTTATGAAGACCAAAGGTTATGCAGGCATGGCATGCGTTACGGCGCTGGATAAGCTGGCTGCGATGGGAAGCGGCGGCGGCGGTCCTGCATGGCTGCAAACGCATCCAAGTCCAGAAGCGCGATCAAAAAGGATGCGTGCGCAGCTATCGGCATAACGCGCGCCGCCTTTACATCGCGGGCATTTGCGTTAATGCGCAGTGCGGTCCATAAGATTAGGAGTTATACCCATGCGTGCCGACGCAGAAGGATTTGTTGTCCGCATAAATGCTGCGCTTGATTTGGTGCGGATGTCGCTTGATTGGGACCGCGCGCTGCGCCGTCTTGATGAGCTGAATGCCCGCGTCGAAGATCCCGCATTATGGAATAATCCCAAAGCCGCCGAAGAGGTAATGCGGGAACGCCGCCGATTGGATAGCGCGATTGGCACTGTGCGCGAAATCGACGCAGACAAAATCGGCACTGTGGAGCTGATTGAGCTGGCTGAAATGGAAAGCGATTCTGCACTTGCCGATGAAGGTGCCGCAGCACTAAAGGCGCTGGCCGACCGCGCTGATAATGACAAGGTTGCTGCGTTATTATCCGGTGAAGCCGACAGCAATGATTGCTTTATCGAGGTACACGCAGGGGCAGGGGGTACCGAGAGCCAAGATTGGGCCGAGATGCTGCAACGCATGTACTACCGCTGGGCCGAACAGCGCGGATACAAGGTGGAGATGGTTGAATATCAATCAGGTGACCAAGCCGGGATTAAATCTGCAACAATGCAAATCAAGGGCGAGAATGCTTACGGCTATGCCAAAACCGAAAGCGGTGTGCACAGATTGGTCCGGATATCCCCCTATGATAGCGCCGCAAAACGCCACACCAGTTTTTCCAGCGTGTGGGTCTATCCCGTGATCGATGATAATATCGAGATTGAGATTAACGAAGGCGATTTGAAAATCGATACCTACCGCGCATCGGGCGCAGGCGGCCAGCATGTCAATACGACAGACAGCGCAGTGCGTATCACGCATAAGCCCAGCGGCATTGTCGTCGCCAGCCAGAACGACCGTAGCCAACACAAAAATAAAGCCACTGCGATGGGGATGCTAAAAGCCAGAATGTATGAGGCGGAATTGCGCAAACGCGAAGAGGTGGCAGGCACCGAATATGAAGCAAAAACCGAAATCGGCTGGGGCCATCAAATCCGGTCCTATGTTCTGCAACCCTATCAGCAAGTCAAAGACCTGCGTACAGGCGTAGTTTCCACTGCGCCCGGCGATGTCTTAGACGGCGCGATCGATCCGTTTATCGCGGCGGCATTGGCGCAAAAAGTAACGGGCGAGGCAGTAGCCGTAGATGACGCTGATTGAGGCTAATCAGTAACCGCATCGACATCGCGGCGCGTAACGGTAAGAAAACTTACCAATCCGAGGATAACGACCAAGAACAGAGCGCTGGTCCCAATAGTGCCAAGATCTAGGCCGCCATTGGCCTTGGTCTGCGACAACAGATCGCCGCATGACGCGCCAAATGGGCGGGTGAGAACATAGGCAATCCAGAACGCCCATACAGCATTCAGCTTTGCCCAGTAATAAGCGGCGGTAACAGCGGCAATGATACCCGCAAAAATCATGGATGAAACGGCATAGCCGAAGTTCATCTTTTCGGCGATTAAATCGCCTGCCGCTGTGCCCAGTGCAAAGGTAAACAAAATGGCGCACCAGTAAAATAGCTCCCGGCGGCGCGTGAAGATCGAATGGATCGATAGCGTCTTCTCGCTTATGTACCACCCAGCAAAAGTCGCGATCAGCGCAACCGAGAATAATATTGTTGTAGTAATCAATGGCACGCCAAAATTGTCGCTAAGATTATCGGTTACTAGCGTTCCAAATATGCTAAGAAACACCACCGCAATCCAGTAGCGCCACGGCACATATTGTGTAGCAGCGATTTGCAGCAATAACGCAACAATCAACAAAGTACCCATGATCCACGACGTCATTACCAAACCCATATGCATATTAAAACTTAGGAAATCAGCGGCAGTTTCGCCCACCGTTGTTGCCATAATCTTGATGACCCAAAAATAAAGTGTGACCTGCGGAACTTTATTCAACATTGTGCGCGCGCCTTGGTTGTTAAGCCTTCAAGAATACAGACGTTGCGGCGAATGACAAACCGCATTTGTATTCAATTGCAAAGCCTAAGGCTAAGCACCTAATCCCCCGGTGACATGGCAGAGCCCGCCAGCAACCCGCCGTCCAGATGCACTTCGCTACCTGTCATATATGCCGCTTCGTCGGAGGCGAGCAGCACGGCAATAGCAGCAACCTCTTCTACTGTGCCGAAACGTTTCATCGGCGTATTGGCAACCATCGCAGCCATGCGCGCTTCTTTACCGGGACCATCGCCAATCATTGCTTGCCACATTGGCGTCATGATTGCCGCCGGATGGACGGAATTACAACGGATGTTAAGTCCTTGGCCCGCGCAATACAAAGCTACTGATTTGCTATGATTACGAATAGCTGCCTTGGACGAAGCATATGCCGCAGCACCAGGAATTCCGACGAGGCCAGAGCGTGATGACATGTTGATGATCGAGCCCGCTCGTTTTGCGCGCATTGCCTTTATGGCATAACGGCAACCTAGAAACGTGCCATCTAAATTGACCGCATGGACGCGGTGCCATTCGCGTAAGCTTGTATATTCGGGGTTATGCGGACTGTGGCTATCTTCAAGGCCGGTAATGCCTGCGTTATTTACAACAATATCCATCACGGGGTGGGCAAATGCGAGATTGTCCCAATCTGTTTCCGACGCCGCATCAAGCTTAATAAAAACAGCGCCCAATTTAGCGGCCGTATCTTGTCCGGTTTCTATATCGACGTCTGCAATCACGACGTATGCACCTTCGGCAATAAAAGCCGCAGCAATTGCCGCACCAATTCCGCGCGCACCGCCTGTGATTAGGGCCAATTTATTTTCCAGTCGCGGCATGATATGTTTCCTATATATTGCAGGTTATAAAGTTAAGCGCGTCGCAGCAAATAAGTTGCGTATTATCCTTGAAATAGTGAAATTACTTCATCACAAAGAAGTAGGCTTATATATTAGCCCCGGCGTTAGGTACGCATTAAAATACAAAGCCCGCATTGGAGAATAAGGAACGATATGTCTGATTATTACCCGATACCTGCCAGTGCCGCAGCAACCACGCACACGAATGCTGCGGATTATGACAGGCTGTACGCGCAGAGTATTGATGACCCCAATACGTTTTGGGCAGAGCAAGCCAAGCGGATTGATTGGATCACGCCGCCTGCGACAATCGGCAACTGGTCATATGATCCGGTCTCGATTAAATGGTATGAAGGCGGCGTATTGAACCTTTGTTACAATGCCGTGGACCGCCACGTTATTGCGGGGCGCGGGGATGCAACCGCATTCATCTTTGAGCCTGATGATATCAGCAAAGATGCGCGACACATAAGCTATGCGCAATTGCAGGCCGACGTTATCCGCATGGCGAATGCGCTAAAAAAACTGGGTGTGCAAAAAGGTGACCGTGTTACCATTTATATGCCGATGATTGCCGAAGGCGCGGTAGCGATGCTGGCGTGCGCGCGGATTGGCGCAGTGCACAGCGTCGTGTTCGGAGGATTTTCACCCGAAGCATTGGCTGGACGGATCACCGATTGCGGCAGCCGCTTTGTTGTATGCACAGATGCTGGAATGCGCGGGGGCAAAGACATTCCATTGAAAGCAAATGTCGACGCTGCCTTAGACAAGGCATCCGGCGTTGAGGCGGTCTTGGTTATCCGGCATACAGGATCTGATATCGCAATGCGCGATGGCCGCGATCATTGGTACCACGACATGGATGTGGACGCGGACTGCCCCTGCGAACCTATGGCCGCCGAAGACCCGCTGTTTATCCTGTACACGTCGGGTTCCACAGGCAGCCCCAAGGGCGTGTTGCATACCACAGGAGGGTACGCGGTATGGACGGCGAGCACGTTTCATTATGTGTTTGATCACCGCCCGGGCGAGGTGTTCTTTTGCTCGGCCGATATCGGCTGGGTTACTGGGCATAGCTATGTGGTGTACGGCCCGCTGCAAAATGGCGGGACCAGTGTGATATTTGAAGGCGTGCCGAATTATCCAGATAATGGCCGCTTCTGGGATATAATCGACCGGCATAAGGTGAATATATTCTACACCGCGCCAACCGCATTGCGGGCATTGATGCGCGATGGTGATGCGCCGGTAAAGGCGCGCAGCCGTGCTTCGCTTCGGTTGCTGGGCACGGTGGGTGAACCAATTAATCCAGAGGCGTGGCGCTGGTATCATGATGTTGTGGGCGATGCGAAGCTGCCGATTGTTGATACATGGTGGCAAACCGAAACAGGCGGCGTGATGATAACGACGTTGCCCGGCGCGCATGGTATGAAGCCGGGTAGCGCAGGGCGGCCGTTCTTTGGCATACAGCCGCAGTTGGTGGATGCAGACGGCGCAGTATTACACGGCGCAGCATCAGGCAATCTGTGCATCACCGCCAGCTGGCCGGGCCAAGCACGCAGCGTGTACGGTGACCATGATCGTTTCATCCAAACCTATTTCTCCACCTATAAGGGCAAATATTTCACAGGTGACGGATGCCGCCGTGATGCGGACGATTATTATTGGATCACCGGCCGCGTGGATGATGTGATTAACGTGTCGGGGCACCGCATGGGTACCGCCGAGGTTGAAAGCGCGCTTGTGCTGCATCCCCAAGTCGCCGAGGCCGCGGTGGTTGGTTTCCCGCATGATATAAAAGGGCAAGGGATATATTGTTATGTCACGCTGATTGCAGGCGTGGATGCAGGCGACGCGTTGATGGCGGAATTGCGCGGGCAAGTCCGCAGCGAAATCGGGCCGATTGCTACCCCTGATTATATTCATTTTACTCCTGCGTTACCCAAAACCCGAAGCGGCAAGATTATGCGGCGAATATTGCGCAAGATTGCAGAGAATGATTATGCGGCGCTTGGCGATACATCTACATTGGCGGACCCATCTGTGGTGGATGGCTTGATCGCGGGACGCATGAACAGATAGCTTGGTTAGTATCCATTTATAAAGTCACGAATTATCTATCATGCTGTTTTAGAGATATAAATATATTTTTAAGATTTGGAAAGTCACACTAAGGTCACACCTAAAACGTATTTGGATACTCCCTTTTTAGCTAAAAACGCAGCGGCATATTTTGGAAAGACAGGCACGGAGTTTCTATATGTCATCTGCAAATGTAGATCATATTAACCGCGCTGTAGGAAAGCGTTTTTTGAATTTGTAACCTATGCAGGAATGACGAAGCTCTTTTGCAAAATTTGACTTTTTGAATGTCAACACGCCCGGGGTTGCGGCGTGCCGATTGCATGTTTAGACATAGGCTTGATCAAGCAATTAAGGAATACAACATGACAGGCACCATTCCCCGCAAAGGCCCGCTATCGGGATACCGTGTTGTTGAACTGAAAGGGATTGGCCCCGGTCCTTATGCAGGCATGGTGCTGGCGGATTTGGGCGCGGATGTTATTGTGGTGGAGCGTCCGGTTGACGTTATGCGCGGCATAGATTTGCGGGGTAAACGCTCGATTGTGCTGGATTTGAAGAAACCAGAGGCCATTGCTGCGTTGCTTAAGATTGTGGCGGCATCCGATGTATTAATCGAAGGCCTGCGCCCCGGCGTAACGGAGCGGCTTGGAATAGGACCAGCGCAGTGCCATGCGGTAAACCCAAAACTTGTTTACGCTCGCATGACTGGATGGGGACAATCAGGGCCATGGAGCCAGATGGCCGGGCATGATATAAATTATATCTCTATGACCGGCGCGCTGCATGCGATGGGTAAGGCAGACCAGCCGCCGATGCCGCCGCTTAATATAGTAGGCGATTTTGGCGGCGGATCCATGTTTCTTGTAACAGGGATCATTGCCGCGTTGCTGCGCGCTGAAAAAACTGGGCAGGGCGATATCGTTGATGCGGCGATTGTTGACGGTGTTAACTCGATGATGAGCTTTATCTACAGCAGGCATGGAGCAGGCGCATGGAAGCCGCAGCGCGAGGCAAATCTGCTTGATGGCGGCGCACCGTTTTACAGATGTTATACGGCGGCGGACGGAAAATTTGTTGCTGTGGGCTGTATTGAGCCGCAATTTTTTGCTGTCATGATGGAACGGTTGCAATTGGATATGGCGGCTTATGGTGCGCAGCATGATCAGTCACTCTGGCCGCAGCAGCATAGGATGCTGGAAACCGCATTTGCCGCCAAAACGCGTGATGAATGGGATGCAATATTTGCAGGCACCGATGCCTGCGTAACGCCAGTGCTCGATTATCAAGAAGTGGCGCACCATCCCGCCAATGCTGCGCGCCATACGCATATTACCGATGCAGATTGGACACACCCGCAAATCGCACCACGTTTTTCAGGACAGGATCTCGTACAGCAATTTCCAATGCCCACCAAAGGCAGCGATTACAAAGGCATCTTGGCTGAAGCAGGGATGTCAGCAGACGAAATAGCTGAACTGATTAATGCATCAGCGGTAATTGCCGAATAGAGCATCGTGCCATAAATGTACATCGATCCTCCCCGGAACGGGGAGGTGCCCTGTAAGGGCGGAGGGGTCCCACATTTGTAAAAAAACCCAGTGTTTGCCTGAGATGTGGGAACCCTCCGTCAGCCTGTGGCTGCCACCTCCCCATACCAGGGAGGATTTCCACTGATGCAGATTAAATGCTGACTGCTCTACGCCTGCCTTGCTAATACAGGGTGACTAAAAAATAAGTGTTACTTTATAATACTATAATCCTAGCTTTGCCGGCGAGTGCCAATCAACTAGGCACCCTTCGGCAGGCTTAGGGCTACGGCGTGGTTCAGCCTGAAATTACCATTATCTAGAACTTACCGCGCAATGTTACGCCAACGCTGCGGGGTTCAAGGATGAAGGTAGACCGTGAGCCAGCACGCAGGGTTGTATTAAATGTAACGCCGCGTGAGGGTTCGTCGAACAAGTTCTGAACAAAAAATTCGATGCCCACGTTATCACTTATGCTACTTAATCCAGCGCGCAGGTTGACCTTGACGTTGCTGTCCTGAATGTCGAAGGGCAGTTTCGCGGTTGTGCCCACTAACGCCGCGGTTGCGGGCAACTCGGTGGGCTGCGTTGATGTGCGGCTGTCGCCTTCCAATTTGACCTGCGCATTCAGGAAGTATTTCATACTGCTACCAATTTCGTTGGCATATGTTGCGCCTGCAATCACGTTGAATTTGGGCGCATTAGTGAGCGATGCACCGCATAAATTCACAACGTTAATCTCGGTTGAATTGCCCTTACAATTGGCAGGATATTTGGCGTCCACATACGTCAGCGCCGCATTGATGGTGAAATGATCGTCTGGACGCAGAACCGTTTCCAGTTCAAATCCTGTCGAACGCGCTTTGGGTACGTTGAATGTTTGGAAACGCGTGCCTGTGAATTCCAAAACTTGGAAATCGGTAAAGTCTTCTTTGAATATGGCAAGGTTTGCCGTAACCGCATTATCAAGGAAGCGCGCCTTGATGCCCGCTTCATACGAGTCCACCAGTTCCGAACGGAATTTAGGATCCGCTCCATTAATTGCCGCGGTGCTGTCTAAGTTGAACCCGCCTGATTTATAGCCGTGCGTGAAGCTTGCATAGACATTGATCGGCGCGGCAAATTCATACATTAACTTGCCAGTATAGATCAATTCGCTGTCTTTGAATTTGCCGCTAAAGCTTCGCGGCAATGGGAGCACAGCAGACGCGGGCAAGTCGGCAGGCGCAAGAAACGGGAAGCAGCCAAGCACCAAAGCTGTACCGCCCAATTGGCGAACACGTGCATCCGGGTCGGTTAATTTTAACGCCGCCGCATTCGCAACGATGCCGCGGCATGTTGGATTGTTATTGGACACGGAACGATAAGAGCCATCTTTGCTTTCGCTTGAGTATCTGAGCCCGAATGAAGCCTTGAAACTGTCTGTAATGGCAAACGTATTGTTGGTGAACAAGGACCAGCTTTTGCTGTTTTGGATATATCCGTTGGTGGCGCGGGTCGTTGCGGGATTAGCGCCGCCGGATAATGTTTGAAGAGCGGTTGGCCCAAAGGAAGGGATCCCCAGCTGTGCCGCCAGTCCAAACAAAGAAGCATTGGCTAACGCTGCGTAATCGGTACCAAGTGCGAAGCTTGCGTTTTGAGCAATATTTTCTGTTGAATAATATGCGCCAACCAAGAATTCCAACTTATCGTCCAAAGCGTCTCCCTGAAGCCGCAGCTCATGGGTCATGGTATCGATACGCGTATCAAGATTCTCTACATTAAAAAGATCAATGGCCTGAAAATCGGTGTCATACTTCTCTTTGGCGCGGAATTTTCTGTAAGATCCGATATAGATAAGGTCAGCTTTTTCGCCAACAGGAACAGTGATTTCACCTGTGACGCCGTAGTTTTTGATGTTGCCAAGCGGTACTGCATTTGCCGAAGAAATACGATCTTTCACGGCTTGCAGTCCGCGGTTATCTTGGAATTGTCCGCCTTTGACGCCAAGACCAAACGCTCCCAACAAACCGGATGTTTCAAGGGCAGAGGGCGCAAGTTCAATCGCGGTGCAGCAGCCAGCGGTGCTTTTGGAATAATCGGCAATCACGCGGCCTTCAATCTCGCCAAAGGCAAAGCCAAGTTGACCGCGCAGCAGGTATTGGTCGATATTGTTCGACTTACCAAGGCTGACGCCGCCCGGACCGCGAATATCAACATAGCCATCACGTTTGCGGTATGCGCCTGTTACACGCAATGCCAAGGAGTCCTTGACGATGGGTGCGTTGATTGCACCTTGCACGCTCATCAGGTTGTAATTGCCGTATGTCGCATTGGCAAAGCCCCCAAACTCATTGAGATCAGGACGAACGTTGGTAACGGTCAGCGCGCCTGCCGACGTGTTGCGGCCAAACAGGGTGCCTTGCGGACCGCGCAGCACTTCGACGCGTTCGACATCAACAAATTCGCCCAGCGCAACGCCGGGACGTGATTGATATGCGCCGTCGATAAAGATGCCGACCGCGCTTTCAAATCCGATATTATTCGATGTTGTACCCACGCCGCGAATACGCAGCACAACCGACCCCGATGCGATCTGCGCGTTCGATGCCGAAAAACTGGAGGATACTTGCGAAAGTTGTGACACGCTGGCCACGCCTTGCCGTTCCAATTGTACCGGGCTAACCGCGGTCACGGCCAACGGAATGTCTTGTACGTCCTGCGCGCGCCGGGTTGCGGTCACAATGATAACGTTTGGGTCAACGTCTTCTTTGGCCTGCGTGTCTTTGGCCTGTGCGTCTTTAGTTTGTGCTGCGCCGTCGCTGCTTTGCGCATAAGCTGCAGGTGCAATGAGTGCGCTCGCCATGACACCGCACAAAGCGGCTGAAATTACTGTATTAAATCTACGCATGTTTCTCTCTCCCAAAAGACGCTGCGCAACACCGGCATTTTTTGCCTTTGGATGCTGTATCAGCATACTCAAAAAACTTAGCATGGATGACATAATAGACATCCGACCACGATCTTATCTCGGAATTAATGGAAATCCAGCAATTTTATAATTCGATTAAAGATACCAAATCTAATGTAGTATTTTTGACATGGCGCGCTACACATCTGCGTCATGTTTGATCGAGCAAAAATCATTGACGAAGCCTTTGCACAGCGTGTCCGTTCAGGCGACCTGCCGCAAGCGCGCAGTAACGTAAATCATGTGCAGCATATTGCGCAACATACGCTGGTCGATATACTTGATACGCAGATTATGTCGCGTCATTTGGACCTTTGGGCGCGGCGGTCAAAGGGTAAAACTTTTTATTCGATTGGCAGTTCGGGGCATGAAGGCACCGCTGCATTGGCCTCTGCTACCCGCGAATCAGATATGGCTTTTTTGCACTACCGTGACGCCGCATTTTTGATCCAACGCAAAAAACAAGCGGGCGGCAATACGCCGTTATATGACATGGCATTGTCGTTTTCGGCGGCCGCCGATGATCCGATATCAGGCGGGCGGCACAAGGTTTTGGGATGCGCGCAGACATTTGTACCGCCGCAAACCAGCACAATCGCATCGCACTTACCCAAAGCAGTGGGCGCAGCGCACAGTATAGCAGCGGCGCAGCGGTTGAAGTTTAGCGAAGCAAAAATGCCGTACGATGCAATAATAGTGTGCTCATTTGGGGATGCGTCGGCGAACCATTCAACATCGCAAGGCGCATTCAATGCCGCATGCTGGAGCGCGTATCAAAAACTGCCGATGCCGATTGTGTTCCTGTGCGAAGATAACGGTATCGGCATATCGGTGCGCACACCGGGCGGTTGGATCGAAGCCAATTTTGCCCACCGGCCTGCGCTAAACTATATCCAATGCGACGGTACCGATATTGCAGACGCATTGCGCGGAGCGAGCGAGGCCGTGGATATTGCACGAACCCGCCGCAAACCGGTGTTTCTGCATATGCGTACCGTGCGGCTTATGGGGCATGCAGGGGCCGACGTAGAAGCATCCTATTCTTCGCTTGAGGCCATTGAAGCGAACGAGGCGCAGGATCCATTGCTGCATACGGCCCGTCATTTGATCGAACGCGGCATAATGTCAGGTGACGAGGTTGCCGCGCGCTATGAAGACATGCGGGCGCGTGTAGACCGTGTGGCCGCCGATGCGCTGGCCAAGCCTCGGCTTGAAACAGCCGCCGCTGTGATAATCCCAGTGTTGCCGCGCATAGGTGAGAAGGCTTCGCCTGCATTGCCAGATGCCGCCGCCCGTGATGCGATGTTTATCAAAGACGCACGCAATCTGGCTAAGCCCGTCACATTGGCCAAGAGCATTAACTTTGCACTTGCGGACCTGATGCTGCAATATCCTGGAACCGTTTTGTTTGGTGAGGATGTGGCGCGCAAAGGCGGCGTATACGGCGTTACGCAGGGGCTTAAGGATAAGTTTGGCGC
>JAYWFI010000095.1:0-10352 GCA_043778865.1 Sphingomonadales bacterium | reverse complement strand
ATGCATTTGTGCGCCGTGGTCAGACACGGGCGTGCGCGCGGTCATTGGCATCGGCATGGCCATAGGGGCTTGGGGTGGAGCGGCGACGGCCATGGGACTTGTTACAGCGACAAGCGAGGCTGTAATAATATATGCGATCTTCATGGCTAGATTCCTCAAGTTTTGGCGGTGTGCATCAAAAGCACAACCGCCACGCAGCGCAATTGTTCCCTGCTCATAGCGTTACGCGATTAAGCCGTAACGCATTGAGAACCACAGTGAGCGATGACAACGCCATCGCGGCCCCGGCAAACATTGGGGACATCAATATGCCCGCAACAGGATAGAGCACGCCAGCCGCAACCGGCACGCCAATACCATTGAAAAGGAACGAGAAGAACAGATTCTGCCGGATATTGCGCATCGTCGCGCGTGACAGCCGCCGTGCGCGGACGATGGCCGAGAGGTCGCCCTTGGTGAGTGTGATCCCCGCACTTTCAATGGCGACGTCGGTTCCTGTACCCATTGCGAGGCCGACATCGGCAGCGGCGAGGGCTGGAGCATCATTGATACCGTCGCCTGCCATTGCGACCTTGGCTCCGCTGGCTTTTAATTCGGTGATGATCCGCGCCTTATCTTCTGGAAGTAGTCCTGCACGAACCTCATCTAGACCGCCAACAGCGCTGGCGACTGCTTTGGCGGTCGTTTCATTATCGCCGGTGAGCATAATGACGCGCAGGCCATGTGCGCGCAGTGCGGCAATAGCGCCGCCAGCGCCGGTTCGTACCGGATCTGCGACTGCGATCAGCCCGGCCGGCTTACCGCCAATGGCAACGAGCATGACACCCGCGCCGCCCCTGCGGTAGGCTTCTTCGTTCTTCGACAGCGGCGCAGGGTCCACCCCGATCCGCCGCATCTGGGCTTCATTGCCGATCACGACCGTCTGCTTTCCCACCTGAGCCGAAACACCCATGCCAGTCTGCGATTCAAAGCCTTTGACCGAACCAAGCTTCAAACCACGTTCCGCTGCGCCCGCAACAATCGCTTGCGCCAGCGGATGTTCCGACTGCACCTCGACCGCTGCTGCCAGTGCCAGCACATCGTTAGCGATGAAGGGAGCTACCGGCTCCACAGCGATCAGCTTTGGCTTACCTTCGGTCAGTGTTCCGGTCTTATCGACGACAAGCGTGTCGACCTTTTCAAAAGCTTGCAGCGCCTCTGCATTTTTGATGAGTACACCGGCCTGCGCCCCGCGCCCTGATGCAACCATGATCGACATGGGTGTAGCGAGACCCAGCGCGCACGGGCACGCGATGATGAGGACGGCGATGGCGTTGAGCATAGCATGGCCAAAGCGCGGCTCCGGGCCAACGAGACTCCACACCAGAAACGTCAAAGCCGCGACGCCGACGACAGCAGGGACGAACCAGCCAGAGATCCGGTCCGCAACCGCCTGGATCGGCGCGCGGCTGCGCTGTGCCTCGGTCACCATCCGGACGATGCGCGCCAAAATCGTATCGTTGCCCACGGCGCGTGCCTCGATGATCAGGCTGCCTGTACCGTTGACAGTGGCCCCGGTCACGGTTGCGCCAATGTCTTTTAGCACAGGTGCTGGCTCACCCGTCAGCATCGATTCGTCAACCGACGAGCGCCCGTTGATTACCACGCCGTCAACCGCAATGGCTTCTCCAGGGCGAACACGAATTCGGTCTCCTATTACAATATGATCAACCGGAACTTCGCTTTCGCTGCCGTCGGCGGCAATCCGGTGTGCGGTCTTGGGTGCGAGATCCATTAGCGCGCGGATTGCGCGCCCTGTGGCGGCACGGGCGCGCAATTCGAGAACCTGGCCGAGCAACACTAAAGTGACCACGACGCCCGCCGCTTCATAATAGACCGGCACCATCCCAGCTTGACCGCCAAACGAGGGTGGGAACAATCCGGGCGCGGCCGTAGCCACTATGCTATAAGCAAAGGCGGCCCCAACCCCGATGGAGATCAGAGTGAACATGTTGAGGTGACCAGTGAACAGCGATGCCCAACCGCGTTCAAAGAAGGGGCGCCCGGCCCACAATACAATCGGCGCGGTAAGCGCGAGCTGCACCCAAGGCGAGGTAGACATACTGACAAGATGCAGCCCGAACATCTCCGCGCCCATTGAGAGCAGCAGCAACGGTATACTGAGCAGTCCGGCCACCCAGAGCCGCTGCGTAAAATCAACCAGTTCCGGGTTTGGCGCGTCGGCCAGCGACGGCGCTTCGGGTTCAAGCGCCATGCCGCAGATCGGGCATGATCCCGGTCCCGCTTGCCGGATTTGCGGGTGCATCGGACACGTCCAGAGTGCGCCGGTGATACTCACGCGCCCAATGTTGCCATCGCTTGGCGGATAACTTCGGCTGACTGATGCAGCGCGCTCAGTTCTTTGGCCGATAATTCAGGCTCCAGAATACGTTCTACACCGCCTGCTCCTAAGATACAGGGCAAGCTGAGAAAGACGCCGTCAATCCCGTGTTCTCCCGACAATAGCGTCGATACTGGTAATACGGCGCGTTCGTTGCGGATCAGTGCCTCGCATATTCGAACGACCGCGGTAGCAATGCCGAACGAGGTATAGCCTTTGCCGGACACGATCCGGTATCCGGCGTCACGTACATCCTTGGCTATCACGTCATGATCGAGCAATGGTCCGGGTTTAGTGAACTGTTTAAGCGTCAGTCCGCCGGCGCGGACAGCCGAGAATGCGGCCACCTCGCTATCGCCATGCTCGCCGAGGACAAGACCCGACAGCGCTCCCGGGGCGATATCCAACTTGGCTGCAAGTGCTTGTCGAAGGCGGCTGGAATCGAGCAGCGTGCCTGTCCCGATGACGCGCTGGGCATTCAGCCCCGACTTGCGCAACGCGATATGCGCCATAAGATCGACCGGGTTTGCGGCGACGAGAATGATCCCTGCGAAACCGCACGCGGTCAGACTTTCAACACATTCCCCAACAATGACGGCACTTCGTGACAAGACTGATAGGCGGCTTTCGGTGCCATGTGTTGCTGCACCCGCGGTAATAACGGCAATTGCCGCGCTTGCCGCGTCGGCATAGCTTCCAGCCCAAATTTGCGCCGGTCGGGCGAGTGCGTTGGCATCGGCAATATCCGCTGCTTCAGCTTCGGCGAGCGCGATATTGCTGTCGATCAAAACGATCTCGCTCACCAATGCGCGCAGCATCAGCGCATAGGCAGCGGTCGATCCGACATGACCCGCGCCGATGATAACGATTCGTGCGGGCATGCCGGCAAGTGGCATCTCTATCGATGCTTTGCCATTTTTGCCGCTTTGGCATCTGCGGCAGCTTCGGCGACTTCCTTCGCCGGTCCCTCGTGCCTCTTGGCAACAAGCCTTCCGGTCATCGCGCTGATGTTCACTTCATCGATGCCACTCTTGCCAGGCGTCGCTATGTCGAAGCTATAGATCAGTCGGCCATGTTCGGTTTCGAGTTCGCTCGACTTGACGACGCCGCCTTTGACAAGAGCCAATGCTGTAGCGCGCGCAGCAGCTTCGGTGACTTTCGGGGCGGGTGCCGCAGCAAGGGCAGCACCGGTTATCGCCGTCGCTGCAATGGCAGCAATCATGATCGTACGCATTTTTCGTCTCCTATTAATGTGAAGCCGAAATATGACACCCAGCAATTAGTTAGGGGAGCATCGGAATCTACTCATTCGGAATCGGACCCGCCGCCGCGATCGCTAAGCGAGCGAGCGCGGGCAGCGACGTTGCACCCATTTTGTTCATGATCGCGGCGCGGTGGTTTTCCACTGTGCGTTGGCTGATACCGAGATCGGCGGCAATGATCTTGCTTGGTTGTCCGGCGAGCACCCTATCCATGACTTGATGCTGGCGTTTGGTGAGGCCCGAGACAAGGCTTGCCGCAGCGATTTGCCGATCGGAGTGTTTACTTACGCTCTGCGAAAGTTCAAGTGCACGTGCGACGCTGGCGAGCAGGTCCTTCGCACCGATAGGCTTTTCGATGAAATCTACCGCGCCTGCCTTCATTGCCTCCACGGCGATCGGAACATCGCTGTTGCCAGTGATCATAATTGCCGGGAGGGGATCACCAGCGGCTTTTAGCTTTTGCAACAGGGCAAGGCCCGTCATGCCGGGCAAGTAAGCGTCGATAAGCAAGCATCCGCCCCGCCCCTGCTGATATGCCGTCAGGAATGCCGCACAGTCTGCGTAATCCTCGACCACGTAGCCCTCCCCTTCGAGGATTTCGCGCATTGCGAGACGAACCTGATGATCATCATCGACGATAGTGATAAGGCGATGTAGCCGCGGCGATGCGGCAAGTATGCGCCCAATGGTTTGGAGCAGTGCCTTGGGTTTGACAGGTTTGCTTAGCTGTTCGCAGTCATGGTCAGCAATGTTACGCAGGGCCGCCGTTGAAATGTCACCGGTCAGGATGATGACTGGAAGCGCGCGACCGATCTGGATACGCAGTTTGCCCGTGGCCTCCACCCCGTTCATCCCGCCGGGAAGGTTATAATCCGACAGGATCAAGTCTGGTTTGATTTTTGATTTCGCGCCGAGTTTCAAAGCGTCAGCACCATTGCGCACCATTGTGACATGATGTCCGTCGTCTTGGATCAAAATCGATAATAGCTCCCGCACTTCAGGGTCATCTTCGATAATGAGAATTTCGCCGCACCGTTGCTCAACAGGTATGGCATCTAAATCCGCAACTTTACGCATCGCGGGCTGTCGCACCAAAGCCTCAACATAAACGGCAAAAACCGATCCTTTCCCCGGAACCGAGCGGACATCGACATTATGATTGAGCAAGGCTCCCAGGCGTTTGACGATGGAAAGTCCAAGCCCTAAGCCTTGGTTGCGTTCGCGCGCCGGGTTATCGACCTGATGATATTCGTCAAAAATCGCCTGAAGATCGGCACTATCGATACCAACGCCGCTGTCCCATATCTCTATGCGAAGGCGGTCTCCGTGGCGGCGACACCCGATCAGGACCTTGCCATTCGCGGTGTATTTGATCGCGTTAGAAATCAGATTGCGCAGAATCTGTTCAAGCAGACGCGGGTCGCTGACAATGGAAAGAGTGGTGGGAACAAACCGCAATAACAGGCGCTTCGCATCCGCGTGATAGGAAAATTCACCGCGCAACCTTTCGAGCATATCGCAAATTGGAAAGGTCGAAATTTTGGCTTGGACTGTTCCCGCCTCGATCTGATTTATGTCGAGCAAAGTGTTTAACATGCCCGACATCGCGCCAAGCGTATCATCTATTCGCGCAACCAGCTTTTGCGCCTTTGGCCCCTCGACCGTCTTGGCAAGTAAGCCCTGCAAAAGCGCAAGCGTCTGGAGCGGTTGGCGCAGATCATGACTGGCGGCAGCAAGAAAGCGCGATTTTGCTGCATTGGCGCGATCGGCTTCTTGCTTGGCCGCCATGAGCGCCTGTTTGATCTGTTTGCGCTCACTCACATCGGTGAAGGTGATGACAACACCTTCGACTTTTCCATCATCCGCGAGATAGGGAAGTATGCGCCGGACAAACCAGACCCCCTTAGTGGTTTCAATTTCACGGTCGATGGCGTCAAGCTTTTCAAGCACCATTTGGGCATCTGCGGATAGCTCCTGATCCGCAGAAAGGGATTTCAGATCAGTGAGGGGACGACCTACATCCCCCGGGATAAGGTTAAACAGCGCGGTTGTCGCAGGTGTAAAGAAGCGGATATTGAGTTTTTCATCGAGAAAGAGTGTCGCAACGTCAGTGCTGTAAAGCACATTTTGCAAATCATTTGAAGTGATGCGTTGCCGGTCGAGTGTTTCCTGAAGCTGGCTGTTAAGCGCGGTTAGCTCCTCATTTAACGATTGCAGCTCCTCCTTGGAAGTCAGCAATTCCTCGTTGGTCGACTGAAATTCCTCATTGACCGACAGCGCTTCCTCATTGACTGCGCGCTGCTCCTCCCCCGAAATCTCCAGATTGTGGATCGCGCCCTGCAATTCGGTGCGGGTGGTCTCTAGTTCATGTTCAAGTTCGGTAACCCGTGCAGCATTTTTTGGCGAAGCAGCGCGACCCGGTTTGGCTGACTTCAAAGGCACATCGACAAAGCAGACGAGCAAAAGCGCCTCGCCGTCATTTTGAACCGGCTTCACGTGAATATCAAAGGCAATCATATGACTGCCCTGCTCGCTCCGTCCTCCGGTGACGACGATCGGCCCATTCGCCTGAATCGCCTGCTGAATGGCCGAACGCAGTTTGGTGCGCAGGCCTTGCGGGGCCATGGCAAGAAGATCATGGCTCGGGTGACCCGGGGCAACGCGGAGATAGCGCTCGGTGGGGCCGGCCGAGAAAAGCGACTCATGCTTGCGGTTGATCAGCACCGCCGCTGGGCAGTGCGCCTCGATGACAAGCCTTTGTACCAGATCGGCGAGCTTGTTCTGGTGCGTGACCAGACTTGGCCCCGAACGGGCTGCACCGCGCAGCGTGTCGCTTTGACCAAGCTGAAATCCGACATCATCCGGCTTGCTGCGACCGATATGGCGATAGAGTCGTTCTGCTTTTGAGATTACTTTGAAGCGGTCTTGGTTGCTGCCAATTGTTTCGGCGCTACCAAGCAGCAGCGTGCCGCCTTCGCGCAAAGCAAAATGGAACAGTCCGATCACCTTCGCCTGCGCCTCTGGCCCAAGATAGATCAGCAGATTGCGGCACGAGACCAGATCGAGCCTTGAAAACGGCGGATCGGCGAGCACATCCTGCACCGTGAACACCACAGCTGCGCGCAGCTCAGGTGACACGCGGTACCCATTATCTTCTTTTACAAAAAAGCGCGCAAGCCGCTCGGCACTGATTTGTGGCGCAATCGTATCGGGATAGACACCGTCACGCGCCGTCGCAATCGCATCTGCGTCCACATCCGACGCAAACACTTGCAGCTTGATATCACGCTTGCTTGTAATGATCGCTTCGCGGAATAGCATGGCGAGCGAATAGGCTTCCTCACCGGTGCTGCATCCGGCAATCCAGATACGAAGCGGGCGATCTGACGGTTGGTCGCGAACCATGTTCGGCACGACCTTGGCCGCAAGCATTTCAAACACGGCCGTATCGCGAAAAAAGCTGGTGACGTTGATCAGCAAGTCTTTGGTCAGCAGGTCCAATTCCGCCGGATCAGCGCGCAACTTGCCCAGATAGTCGCGCATAGTATCGAGCGAAGCAAGCCCCATCCGCCGCTCAATTCGGCGTTGGAGCGTGCCCATTTTATAGAGTGTGAAATCATGGCTGGTTGACGTGCGCAGCAGCTCGATCACCTCGGGCAAGCATGTCACGCCGGCTATTGGCACTTTATTTGGGTGCGCCGTCTTGCGTGACGGATCAATAAGCGCAGCGGCAATCTCACCAACCGAAAGGATCAGATCAACCGCGCCCGCCGCAATCGCCGACTTGGGCATGCCGTCATATTCAGCCTCAGCAGGATCTTGCGCGATAATAAACCCGCCCGCATCGTGAACGGCCTTAAGACCCAATGAACCATCTGCACCGGTTCCCGACAGGATCACGCCGATAGTGCGTTCAGGGCAATCTTCGGCCAGCGACTGAAGCAGAAAATCGAACGGCAATCGGGCACCATGCCGCGCATTGGGCCGAGAAAGGTGAAGCGTATCTTTGCTGACCGACAGGTAACAGCCGGGAGGAATGATATAGATGTGGTCGGGTTGTAAAGTCATGGCATCACGAGCTTGCTCAACAGCCATAGATGTGTGGCCCGCAAGGAGCTCTGCCATCATGCTTTCGTGATGGGGATCAAGATGTTGGATCAAAACGAAGGCAATGCCTGGCAACTTAGGCAGAGAATCGATTAATTTGGTGCAAGCATCCAGTCCGCCTGCCGACGCACCTATGGCAACAATCGGAAACGCAGCCGCCGGTAGCCTGTGCGGGGCTTTCATTGGCTTGGTTCGCTTATCTGGCATGAAGCCCCGTCCTCAATATTTAAGTTAAACACGGCAACGACGCGCTTGTTCCACGCGGCGGTATGCGGACGCGAAGACTAGGGGCGCTTTGGTAGGACAAGTCAATCGCGCAGGCGGATGAAACGAAATGTGAAGTGAGTAGTTTCCGAGTCTACACCCTGAGCGCTAAACCACTAAGACTGGCTTCGTCTAAAACCGGAGTGTCCCATGCAAAAGACCCACAACACCCTTTCAAAAAATATCCGGATCCAGTCAGTTGAGCTGCTGAACAAGCATCTGGCGGCTGCGATTGATCTTCACGCTCAAATGAAGCAGGCGCACTGGAACGTTCGCGGACCCGGCTTTATTGCGATTCACGAATTGTTTGACCGAGTTTCAACAGAAGTAGAAAACTATTCGGATTTGCTTGCGGAACGCGCTGCCGGGCTTGGAGGTACCGCCAATGGTACAGTTCAGACAGCTAGCAAACAGTCGTTTTTGATTCCTTATCCGCTTGGCGTTGCCGACGAACTCGAACATCTGTTTGCCGTATCGGGAGCGTTAGCTGCATTCGGACAATCGATAATCGAGGCTATTGCCAAATCAGCCGAAATCGAAGACCCGACAACAGCGGATCTCTTTACCGAAATCTCGCGCGGTATCGATCAGCAACTCTATTTCGTTGAATCGCATCTCTCACCCAAAAAAGTTGATCCATCAAAAGGGGACTGAATGCCAAAACTCTCGATTCTTGTTGTCGAAGATGAAGCTATCATCGGAATGCTGTTGTCAGAGGTGCTCGCGGGCATGGGCCATACAGTGATTGCGGTGGTCGGCACTGAGCAAGCAGCAGTCGCACTCGCCGCTGAATATCTGCCTGATTTGCTTATCGTCGATGCGGGTTTGACATCGGGCAACGGCATTTCAGCAGTGGACGCTATTCTGGCCAGTCGTTTCGTGCCGCACATATATACAACCGGCAACGCTCTCAAAGTCAGGCTTCTCAAGCCCGATGCGATTGTGCTTGAAAAGCCGTTCCACGAAGCAGAGCTCGCCGACGCCATTTCTGTTGCGCTCTCTCAAATTCAGGAGTTACCAGCATGAGAGATTTTCACATATTGGGCATTTCAGGCAGTTTGCGCAAAGCATCCTACAATAGCGCTGCTCTTCGTGCTGCGCAGCAGCTGACACCGGGAGGTACAGTGATTACACTTGCTGGCATATCGGCTATCCCAGTGTATAACGATGACTTGCGCGAGCAAGCTATGCCGCCCAGCGTGGTTAGTCTGGTAGAACAAATCGCCACTGCTGACGCCGTCCTGATTGCAACGCCTGAATATAATTATACGATTCCCGGCGTGCTCAAGAACGCAATTGATTGGGTCTCTAAAGCCCCCGATCAGCCGTTTCGACGTAAGCCAGTTGCTATTATGGGCGCGAGTATGGGCGCGATTGGCACCGCACGGGCGCAATATGATCTACGCAAGATTTTCGTATTCCTTGACGCTCATGTCCTCAACCAACCCGAAATCATGATCGCCGCAGCCCAGACGCGGTTCGACGCCGGCGGACATTTGACCGACGAGATAACGCGAGAATTGATCGGCACCCAGATCGTTGCGCTGAAAGAATGGGCGCTACGGTTACGGGATTGATACCTTGGAACCATTGATACCTTGGATCCATAAGGTGAAGATCAACCGAACCCGCTTTATTCAAATCTTCGTCTTGGCAATCTTTGTTTTTGGCGCTGTTGCAATCGCACTGAGAGCTAACGCGCCTAAACCAGTTCGCGTCATACGCCTGACTGCCGCTTCCGCTGAACAAGTCCTGGCAGTTGTCGGTCGCGTTCGCGCGGCCAACGTCGTTCACGTCCAGCCTGAAAATGCAGGGGCAATAGTCGCATTGCTGCATGATGAAGGGGATGTGGTCGTCAAAGGAACACTGCTTGCTCAGATCCGGTCAGATCAACAGATTGCCGCAGTCGCCGTATCGGCGGCCCAGATTAAGAACTTTGAGGCGCAATTGGTCCTTGCCCAGACAAAGCAGCGCCGCATCCAATCGCTTGCCGCCGGCGGATGGGTTACACGTGCAATGCTGGAGGAGGCAAATGCAGCAGCAGCTGTTGCAGCGGCGAGCCTTGAGGCTGCGCGTGCGACCGGCGGGCAAGCCTCAGCAAAGGCAAGTGAGTTCAACGTCTATGCCCCGATGACGGGCATGATACTCGTCCGTCCGGTAGATCCTGGCCAAGTTGTATCCGTGAGCAGCATCCTTTTCGAAATCGGTTCTGATGGGGCTGTCGAAATTGAAGCTGAAATTGACGAGGTTTACGCCGACCGTGTTCCTTTAAACGCGAAAGTTATGCTTTCTCCCTCGGGCAGTGGGATGCAATTTTCCGGACACATCAGCGAAATCGC
>JAYWFI010000094.1:0-8907 GCA_043778865.1 Sphingomonadales bacterium | reverse complement strand
TTCTGCTGTTTCTTGGTTATGCGGCGCTTTTACTCGCAGCGTTAGCCCGAGGGGACAATAATTTTGATTGCGGATGCAGTCTGGTCGCCCGTGCGGTACCGATCAACGGGTGGACGATTTACCGCCCGTTATTGCTCGCCGCCATGTCTGCCTTAGCCGTCCTGCTTGCCCCATCGTCCGGTCAATTTGCATTGCAAGGCATGCTCCCGGGCCTGGCTTTCTATGCTTTCTACCTTGCAGCCAATGAAATCGACGGGCTCAAGACTTACCGGAAGGACGTATCATGAGCATTATTGCCATTTCCCAAGTGTTGCTTTGGCTAGCAGTTGTGGTTCTGGGGCTGCTGGTTCTTGCGCTCGCTAGGCAAATAGGTTTGCTGCATGAGCGGATCGCTCCTGCAGGAGCCCTAACACTTCATCAGTCAATCAAGCCTGGTGATGTGCCGGAACAAGCGAGCTATCCTACACTCTCCGGCTCTGACCATGTGGTCGGCGGGGAGCGCGGCAAACGATCGCAGCTTGTGTTCTTCACGTCGCCCAAATGTCCGATTTGTAAGGGGCTGTTCCCGATTTTGCGCTCCGCGGCACGCTCCGAACGCGATTGGGTGGATATCGTCCTCGCTAGCGATGGTCCAGAACCGGAATTGCAGGACATGATGAAAAAGAACAAGCTGGATGAGTTTCCGCTGATCCTGTCCGAAGCACTCGGCCGACGGTTCGGTGTGTCCAAGCTCCCCTACGCTATTCTGTTCGATGAATCCGGCAAGGTCGCGTCGATGGGGCTCATCAACAGTCGTGAGCATATGGAAAGTCTTTTCGAGGCGAAGGAGCGCGGAGTCACGTCACTGCAGGAATTTCTGAGCTTGCGCAACGGAAAGGCAGACGCCCGTGTCCAAAATTGATAAACTAACCGAGCTAATGACACGCACGACTGCCCGAGCCACTTCTCGCCGAAGTCTTCTCAGTTGGATCGGTGCATCCATGACCGGCGCTGCGTTAATTCCCGTGCTCCCTGTGGCACGGGCTGCAGCGGCCGAAGCTCATGGCGCAGGCGCCCCCTCAAACCCCATTCCTCCCCAGCTTTCAGGCTCATTGCAGGATCCGGGCGATCAGACAACGTGCGACTATTGGCGTTATTGCGCCATAGACGGCTTTCTATGTAGTTGTTGCGGTGGGTCCGTGAACCAATGCCCGCCGGGTACTGAAATGTCGCCAATCACATGGATCGGCACCTGTGAAAACCCGGCTGATGGGCGCGCCTACATCATCAGCTACAATGATTGCTGCGGAAGGTCCGCCTGTGGTCGTTGCTTGTGCAACACCAATCAAGGCGATCGACCGATGGTTCGCCCGCAATCGAGCAACGACATCAACTGGTGCTTGGGCACGCAAAGTTCCATCTACAACTGCTCGACCGCCGTCATTCTGGGGACATCTTTATGACTGCGACTCCTACTATGAAGCATTCATATGCGCACGCTTTGCTCGCGAACGGGCTGGTTAGCGGTATAGGATTTGGCGGCAGCCTGCTCGTCCACTCGACGCAAGTGCGGGCGGAAGCACCAGAAAAATCCGCGGCGGCGCAGGACTTTCAGCGTTGCGCGGCATGCCATACGGCCACAGGAGCAGGCGTTCCGGGAGCCTTTCCACCGCTCAAGGCAAATGTCATCGCGCTTGCGCAGTCCGCCCCAGGTCGGCGCTATTTGGTCGGAGCGGTATCCCGTGGTTTGGCGGGACAGATTCAGGTTGATGGAAAACGCTATATGGGCGTGATGCCAGCGCAAAGCCAGCTGACGGATAGCAAGGCCGCGGCGGTTCTGAACCATGTCGTCGCCAATATCGCTGGTGGAAAAGCGAAAGCCTTCACCGCCGCAGACGTAAGCCGATTAAGACAGGCAACGCGCGGGTCTTCCTCGGCACAGATAGCAGTGTCTTGACCGAAGGTCTGAGCCTATGATCTTGATCGCGCCCTCTCACTCTCACAGCCTTTATCGACAAGGACTAATGGGTTTGGCTGCATTGCTGGCCCTTCTTTCGCCCATCACGTTGCAGGCAACGCAAGCGGACATGCCTGGCGTTGAAAGCCCGGTCCGTGCTCGCGAGAACTATATTTTGAAATGCCAAGGTTGCCATACTTATAATGCGCGCGGCTCTCCGGGCGGAGCGCCAGCGATGAATGGCGTGCTCGCGACCTTTCTGCGCGTTCCGGGCGGTCGGGAATATCTTGGTCAGGTACCAGGCGTATCGACCGCCGCGCTCGACGATAAGCAGCTGGCAGAGCTGTTGAACTGGACACTCTACGCCTTTGACCGAGAAAATGTACCAGCATCCTTCACGCCATACACTGCAGAAGAACTGAACAGGCTTCGCCAGCACCCTTTGCGCATGGAAACCACGAGCATCAGGGTCAAATTGCAAAAAATTATAAAACTAAACAGGGGGGACTAAATATGAAAGTTGTGAACAAGGGCAATAGTTGCAGTATTAACACAATACTGCGCGGCTCGATTGTTCTGGCGGCTTTGGTCGCGGCCAATCCGGCTTGGGCCCAAACGGCAGAATCGCCGACAGATCCTAAATTGGCTGAGACCCAACCCGCACTGAGCGACGACATCATCGTGACAGCGAACAAGCGCTCGCAAAACATGTTGTCAGTGCCCGTATCGATTGCGGCGCTTTCTGGCGACGCCCTGGCAGAAAAGCGGATGACTTCTGCCGATGATCTCGCTGGTCATGTGGCAAACTTGCAAGTCAATGGCATCGTCGGAGACAATGTCCCCATTTTCGCGCTGCGCGGCATTTCGATGTATGATTACAGTCTCAATCAATCCAGTCCCATCGCAGTCTATTATGATGAAGTTTACAAAGGAAACTTTGCCTTCCTAGGCGTGGGTATGTTTGATCTGGAGCGGGCTGAAGTTTTGCGAGGCCCGCAGGGTACTCTTTATGGCAAGAACACGACCGGCGGCGCCGTGAACCTCATCAGCCGTATGCCTAAGCTGGGCGTCGCCGAAGGCGACTTAGCGCTCGGCTATGGTAATTATAATCGCATCGAAGCCAACGGCGGAATTTCTCTGCCAATCAGTGACAAACTGGCGGCTCGTGTGGCCTTTACCTATGCGCACGCCGATGGATGGTTCAAAAACAAGCTCGGGGGAAAGCCAGATCTCAATGAGGTCCGAGAATATGGCATCAAGGGCACATTATTGTTTGAACCGTCGGATGACGTGAGTTTTGTCCTGCGAGGGTCAACCACGTTCCAAAATCCACGCAACTATGGAATTTACGCTCAACCCGCCAACGTAACTCGCCCCGGCCTCAAGGATCGGGAAATCATGGCCAATATTACCGATCGCAGAAGGGCGCGCACCTATGCGGTTTCTTTGACAGGCAAAATTGATTTGAGTGACGCAATTCAGTTCATTACGATCACTTCATATGACAAGGGAACTTTCTTTTATTACGAGGACACGGATGGCCAGGCCATCCGGCTGTTGGAGATCCCTTACTTTGATCGTGCAAGTCAGGTCGCGCAGGATTTCAGGCTGACAAGCAATTATTCGGGCCCATTCAATTTCATTGTTGGGGCATATTACAACCGTGAGACGGTCTATAATTCGACTACTTTCCAAATAGCGCAAGATTTAGCAGGCGGCGGTGATGTGAATCACGACGGCGTCGTCGACAACACAGATTGTATTACATCCGGCGTTCTTGGTTGTCAGTTTCGGAATAGCTTTGACCAGCTGAAGAAGAGTTTGGCATTTTATTCTGACGCTACGTATAAACTCACGGACAGTCTGACACTTCGCGGCGGATTGCGCTATACCCACGACACGGGGGAGCAGACGAATCTGATCGCAGAGCAGCTTGGGCCTACGGGCGATGTCCTTGGGGTTACTATTCCTACACCAAGTGATGCAAATACGCCGCGATTCAGCACCAATAATGTGTCTGGAAAAATTGGCATCGATTACATGTTCGCCAATGATAATCTGATATATGCGAGCTTCAGCCGCGGCTATCGGGCAAAAAGCTTTAATGCGCAGGCCTTCTTTTCGCCAAACGAGGTTTCGACCTCCAAGGCAGAGTCGGTGGATGCGTTCGAAGTCGGTATGAAGGGCCGTGCGCTGGATCGAATGCTGAGCTTTTCGACTGCTGCCTTTTATTATCGTTACAAGGATCAGCAGTTTCTAAATGTCGACCCGACAACGGCGGCGCAGACGTTGCTCAACATTCCAGCATCACAGATATACGGCGCAGAAGCCGAATTGAACTTTCAGCCCTCCCAAGCTTTCAGCCTGCACGGATCGATTGGCCTGTTGGATACCAAGATAACCAAGGGCGTGGTCAGCGGTGTTGACGTTGCAGGCAATCGCTTGCTGAATGCCCCGACAGTTAATTTCAATCTTTCTGCCGAGATCGAACTGGCTCGCGGAAATTTTGGTTCGGTAACTATCAATCCAGAAATGCGTTACAATTCCATGCAGTATTTCGGGATCTTCAATAATGCTCCCGTCCGGCAGGGTGGCTATGCTGTATACGGCGGAAACATTACTTGGAAATCGGACGATGAACGATTCCGCGTAGCACTGTGGAGCAAGAATCTTGATAATAAATTTTATTTCACACAGTTGACCGACCTGCTTTCCGGATTTGGCTACATCTACAGCCATCTCGGCAATCCGCGGACATATGGCGTCACTACCAGCGCCAAGTTTTGAGTTATTTGAAGAGGATAGGCTGATGAGCGATTTTAAACTGTTGATCGACGGAGCGCTCGTTGACGGCGCATCGACGATGGACGTGATTAACCCTGCGAATGAAGAGGTTATAGCGGAGTCCCCGCGGGCCAATAGGGATCAACTTAATGCAGCCGTCGCTGCGGCTAATAGGGCTTTTCCAGCCTGGTCGCAGATGCCATTGAAGGAGCGTAGAGCTTATATTCTTCGCTTTGCAGATGCGCTGGAGGCGCAAAGTGGAGATCTGGCGCGGCAACTTACCCAGGAACAGGGCAAGCCGCTTTCTGAGTCGGAAATCGAAATCGGGGCTTCGCTTTTGTTCCTGCGAAGCATTGCCGCCTATGACCTTCCCTCTCGTATCATTGAGGACAATGCAGAACGCCGCGTGGAAATGCTGCGTCGGCCTCTTGGCGTTGTAGCGGGAATTATTCCATGGAACTTTCCGTTGCTTATTGCTTGCTACAAGACTGTAATGGCCTTGCTTCCTGGCAACACCATGATCATCAAGCCGGCACCAACGACTCCGCTAACGACGCTCATGGCAGGTGCCATAATGGCGGAGATTTTCCCAGCTGGCGTGGTGAACATCATTACGGATGCTAATGATCTTGGCGCCGCGATTACCGCCCATCCCGATATTGCCAAGGTTTCATTCACCGGTTCCACTGCTACCGGCAAGAAGATCATGGCGTCGGTTGCCGACACCCTCAAGCGGCTCACGCTTGAACTGGGCGGAAATGATGCAGCTATCGTCCTGTCCGATGTCGACCTGAAGCAGACTGCGGCCGGAATATTTGACGGTGCCTTTACCAATGCTGGCCAGATTTGCATCGCGATCAAACGCGTTTACGCGCATGAGTCCATCTATGACGCGCTCTGTGACGAACTCGCACGGTTGGCGGACGAAGCTGTGGTGGATGACGGTATGCGTCAGGGCACGCGCATTGGCCCGCTCCAAAACAAAGTGCAATATGACAAGGTCAAAGCCTATCTGGACATTGCAAAACAGGACGGAAAGGTTATTTCCGGAGGTGATGTTCGCGAGGGCAAGGGCTATTTCATTCGCCCCACCATTGTCCGAGATATCGGTCAGGAATCACGGCTGGTGCGCGAAGAGCAGTTTGGCCCCATCCTGCCGATAATCAGATTTTCGGAAACTGATGCTGTAATCGAGCAAGCCAATGGCACCGAATATGGCTTGGCCGGTTCGGTCTGGAGCGGAGATCGTGACGTCGCGTATGGCCTTGCAAGACGGATGGATAGCGGCACGATCTGGATCAACAAACATTTGGATTTTGGACCAAACATTCCTTTCGCTGGCGCCAAGGAATCCGGAATTGGCGTAGAATGGGGCGAAGAAGGTTTGCACGAATTCACCCAGATTCAGATCATCAACGAAGCCAGGTAATGAGGACGGAAAGACGGGACGGCATTTGAAAAGCCACGTATTTGGCGCGACCGAGCCTCCGCTTATTGAGCTGACGATCGGTAAGTTTCTCGAGAAGCGCGCTTCCGAAACCGGGGAAGCACTCGCCCTTGTTTCGCGCCACCAAAATATTCGGTGGAATTGGACGGAATTTGACCATGAGGTTAACCAGCTAGCGACCGGCTTGTTGCGACTGGGTCTTGCGCCGGGCGATAGAGTGGGGATTTGGGCACCCAATTGTGCTGAATGGGCGCTGGCGCAATTTGCCACCGCGCGCACAGGCCTTATTCTTGTCACGATCAACCCAGCCTATCGGGCCTGGGAGGCTGAGTTCGCGTTAAAGAATGTCGGGTGCAAGGCGCTTATACTTGCCCGCGATTTCAAGACCAGCAACTATCTCGCCATGCTGAACGAGATCGCACCGGAACTAGTCACCGCCTCGCCCGGCGTGCTGCAATCCGAAAAATTGCCCGATCTTCAAAGTGTCATTCTGATTGGCAATGAGCCGGCACCAGGATGTTTCAGCTTCGGAGACGTTTTGGCCGCACCGGATCCAGTTGCCCTAGCAAAGATATCCGACGAGTTGGCCGCGACTGATGCCGTGAACATTCAATTTACCAGTGGCACGACCGGGTTGCCCAAGGGGGCAACGCTGACCCATCGTAACATCCTCAACAACGGCTATTTTGTGGGCCAGCAACTTGGGCTCACTTCTGAAGACCGAATTTGTATCCCTGTGCCTCTATATCATTGCTTTGGTATGGTTATGGGGAATCTTGCTGCACTCGCCCATGGCGCGGCAATGATATATCCAGAGGCAGGTTTTGATCCGCTTGCTTCACTCAAATCTATCGCTGAAGAAAGATGCACCGCTCTCTATGCCGTGCCTACAATGTTTATCGCCATGATGTCGCATGAGCGATTCTGCGAATTTGATATTTCTAGCCTTCGCACGGGGGTCATGGCAGGGGCTCCTTGTCCTGCCGCTACGATGCAGGAGGTCATCGACCAGATGCACCTTAGTGAAATAACCATCTGCTATGGCATGACTGAGACAAGTCCGGTCAGTTTTCAGAGCGATCGTAATGATCCCTTGGACCTTCGAGTTTCGACCGTTGGCCGGATTCAGCCGCACTGCGAGGTAAAGATTGTCAATACGAATGGGGATACTCTCGATATCGGAGAGCAAGGCGAGCTGTGTACCCGCGGGTATAGTGTGATGCAGGGGTATTGGAACGACTCCGTCAAGACTGCTCAAGTGATTGACGCGGAAGGCTGGATGCACACCGGCGACATCGCCACTATCGACAAGACAGGATATTGCCGCATCACCGGTCGGATTAAGGATATGATCATTCGCGGCGGGGAGAATGTCTATCCGCGTGAAATCGAAGAATTTTTGATGACTCACCCCCAGATTGTCGAATCTCAGGTGTTCGGAATCCCCGATGACAAATTTGGCGAACAAGTGGTAGCCTGGGTTACTTTGCGCAAAGGTGGCACCGCAACCGGCGAGGAGCTACGTGCATGGTGTGGTGGTCGAATCGCCCACTATAAGGTCCCACTGCGTTTTCGCGTTGTCGCCTCTTTTCCCATGACTGTGACGGGCAAGCCCCAGAAATTTGTTATGCGGGACATGGAGCTGGAACAGCATAGTAGCGAAACTTCAGGTTGACCGGGAATATGACCATATTCTCCACAATCATTGTCGAGACAATAGGGCCGGTAACCAGGATCAGGCTCCATCGCCCCGATGCCCTTAATGCTCTCAATGATTTACTTATGGGTGAGCTTGTCTCAGCGTTTCATGCATTTGATGCCGACAGCAATCAGCGCTGCGCCATTCTCTGTGGGAGCACCAAGGCATTTGCAGCCGGAGCCGACATTACCGAAATGGCCGAAAAGAGTTTCGGTGAGGCCTTCGTCGGCAACTTCCTCGCGCCCTTTGATGGCCTAGCTCGCGTCCGCAAGCCCTGGCTGGCTGCTGTCGCGGGGCACGCGCTTGGTGGTGGATGCGAGCTCGCCATGATGGCTGACTTCATTATAGCGGCAGATAATGCGCAATTCGCCCAGCCAGAGATCAAACTTGGTATCACGCCAGGTTTAGGGGGTACGCAACGCCTGATCCGCTCAGTTGGCAAAGCGCTGGCCATGGATTTATGCCTGACTGGGCGCAGCATTGATGCAGAGGAAGCGCTAGCCTGTGGACTTGTTAGCAGGGTGGTGCCGCACGCCGATCTGGACGATGCCGCTCTGCTCGCCGCAAAATCAATCGCGGGAATGCCACCGATCGCCGCGCTCGCGTGCAAAGAAATGGTCAATATGGCGCAGGAAACAACACTACAGCAGGGACTGGCGTTTGAACGACGCCTGTTTAACGGGCTGTTCGCTACGCGGGATCAGAAAGAGGGCATGGCAGCATTTGTTCAGAAGCGACAAGCCTCGTGGTCGGGGCAATGAGGCAGAAGTGACCTTGCCCCTGCCTGACGTCTCCCTTGGCTTGGCTGATAGGATCGGCTCATCAAAGGGGGCATCAGGAATGAAAGACGGATTGCGGGCGCGATACACGCTTGAGTTCAAACAGGAAGCTGTACGATTGGTGCGTGGTGGGGCATCAGGCTAATGCGATCGCGCGTCGCATTAGCTTCGAGATCACCTGGAGCTCAACTTCCTCCGATGGAGGATAACATAACCAAAGACCACCGCCATCAGTAGCAGCGACACCCAGTCTATGTTGAAA
>JAYWFI010000093.1:0-2442 GCA_043778865.1 Sphingomonadales bacterium | reverse complement strand
CGGCGATACCGCAGACAATATCATCGGCGTTGTGCAATCACGCGATATTGTTGCGGCGCAGCTTAGCGGGCGTCCGCTGGATATCCGCACATTAATGCGTAAAGCGGAGATTGTGCCGGATCAGCTAGACGCAATGGACGCGCTTGAGATCCTGCGGTCATCCGAGGTGCCGATGCTTTTGGTACACGATGAGTATGGCCACTTTGAGGGAATCGTGACGCCCAATGATTTATTGTCCGCAATTGCGGGTGAGTTTGCATCGGACCAAGAGCAAGGCAGCGCGCCCAATATCATAACGCTTGAAGATGGATCAATGCTGATATCGGGCGGGATGGCCGCCGACGCCATGGCCGATGCGCTGGAGTTGACTCTGCCCGAAGACCGCGATTATGCGACGGCGGCTGGGCATGTGCTGTATATCCTGCGCCACCTGCCCAAAGAGGGCGAGGCGTTCGAAGATCAAGGATGGCGTTTTGAAGTGGTTGATATGGACGGCCGCAAAATCGATAAGCTACGCGTGCACAAAACAAACTAGAGCCGCTGCATAATATTGCGACCAGATGGCAGTATCTAGGGTCAGGACCTATGTTACGCGCGGTGTTTGCAACTGCTCCATTGTTTTGATGCCAGCGCATTTGCCAGTTGCCGGGCTGTGACCGCCCAATTTGGCCGCAGCAATAAACCCGCCGACAACAATAACGACAAAAACAATCGAGATCAGTGTTAGGTATTTCTCCAAGAATACTTTTATCGGCGCGCCAAATTTCCAGAATAGAAAACCCACCAGCATGAATTGGGCCCCTCGGCCCAATGTACTTGCCCAGATAAAGGTGAACAAATCCATATGGATAAATCCGGAAGTAAGGGTGACCAGCTTAAACGGTATCGGTGTTGCGGCCTTTATCACGATAATCTGCGCGCCGTATTCGCGCAAATAGCATGCCGCCGCTGGAAAGCTTTGCCACAGACCCAGCGTTTTGAGCAGCGGAATACCAAAGCTTTCGTAAGCATAAAAGCCAATCACATAACCAAGCAGCGCGCCAAGCACGGAAGAAAGCGTGCAGATAATGCCAAAACGCAGCGCTTTTTCAGGGCGCGCCAAACACATGAGGCCAAGCAGTGGATGCGGCGGAATGGGAAAGACGCTGCTTTCCAAAAATGAAAACAGGAACAGCCAATATTCCGCTTTGGGATGCGCGGCCTTGGCCATCATCCAATCATAGAGGCGTTTGAACATCCGCTATGCGATCAAAATGGTACGTCGTCGTCAAGATCGCTATCAAATCCGCCGCCACCTGAACCACCGCCCGAGCCGCCGCCTTGGTTCCAACCGCCGCCTGCGCCTGATGATCCGGAACTGCCGCCCTGATTCCAGCCGCTATCGGAACCGCCACTTTGGCCGCCACCTGATCCGCCGCCCCGGTTTCCGCCAGGCGCGCCATCAAGCATCACAAGCTTGCCATCAAGACCGCCGATTGAAATCTCGGTGGTAAAACGGTCATTACCCGATTGATCCTGCCACTTGCGCGTACGCAGTTGGCCCTCAAGATAAACCTTGCTGCCTTTTTTCAAATAGCGCTCCGCCACACCGACAAGGCCGTCATTTTGCAGCACGACGCTATGCCACTCGGTACGCTCTTTTTTCTCGCCGCTTTGTTTATCGGTCCAGTTTTCGGATGTCGCGATGCGCAAATTGCAAATCCGTCCACCGTTTTGGAACGATTTTACCTCAGGATCAGAACCCAGATTTCCAACGACTATAACCTTGTTGACGCTACCCGCCATGATAAACCCCTTAAGCTGTTACGGACATTAACCGAGGCCAAAAGCCACCGCTGTCCAATATGTTATTCCTGCCGCAGCATAGGCCATTGCAAATAAATAAGTCACCATAAATATCGGCCATTTCCACCCATTTGTTTCACGGCGAATAACTGCGATCGTAGAGATACATTGCGGCGCGAACACAAACCACGCCAAAAACGCGAGCGCCGTTGCCAGCGACCATTTGCTTGCAAGGCGGTCACCCAGTGATTTGGCGGTGGCATCCTCATTGCCCTTATCATCGATCGCATAGGTTGTGGCCAGCGCGGATACCGCCACTTCGCGCGCTGCCATCGCAGGGATGAGGGCAAGCGCGATCTCTTTGTTAAATCCGATGGGCCGCACCACCACTTCGACGGCGCTGGCAACCCGCCCTGCGATGGAATATTCCGCTTGACCGGTGCCGCTGTCTTTGGGCGCTTGCGGGAATGTTAGCAGCGCCCATAATATCACGGTTGAGATAAAGATTATGGTGCCTGCGCGGCGCAAAAATAGATAAGCACGCTGCCATAACCCCAGCGCGATATCGCGCAGCCGCGGCATTTGATATCGCGGCATTTCAATCAGGAAACTGCCGCTTGCGCCCTTGGCCACGCTATGCCGGATAAGCACCGCCGC
>JAYWFI010000092.1:0-9307 GCA_043778865.1 Sphingomonadales bacterium | reverse complement strand
GGTGCCAATCGGTAACAGCGCGGTAACAACGATAAGAACCAATCCGTTGCGCAGGGTTACGGGCCGCATTTTGTGCTTTCCCTTTCTGGCTTAGCGAGGGGCAGTTGCCATCGACTTATTTGGCACGCGGAGCATGTCGCCAAAAACCTGGGCAGCATCATTACCTATACCGGGTTTCATGCGTTTTTGCGGCGATGCAAACAAGGCGTCATCGGCTGGGCCATTGATCATAGCGGAAAGTGCCGTTCGGCCCCGCGCAAGGCGGCTTTTCACAGTACCAATGGCGCAGTCTATAATTTTTGCTGCTTCCTCATAGGAAAGACCATTGGCGCCAATCAACAACAATACCTCACGCTGTTCGGCGGGTAACCTTTGCATCGCTTTGGCCACGTCTTCTACATTGATGCCATTTTGTTGCGCTGGCGCAGCGACTAAAACACGTTCCGCAACCTCTGGATCAAGCGAAGTCATCCGGGAATTTTTTCGAATTGTCGTATAAAATTGATTGCGCATTATCATGAACATCCACGCACGGAAATTTGATCCTGGCGTATAACTCGCGCGTGCTGCCCATGCCCGCATCATCGTATCCTGTGCTAAATCGTCAGCCATTTCCCGGTGTCGGCACAGCCCACGTGAAAACGCCCGCAACGACGGTAGCAAGGCAACAAGCTGATCTCGGAACAGCTTATCGCAGTCAACATTCTCTTCGGCACTCATCAATGCGTCGCTTTTTTGGCGGTGATTTTGGAATCAATCTCATCAAGCAGTCTAAGGAAGTCATCTGGCAATTCCTCATTTACAACAGCATCATGCAACTGCTTAAGTGCCGCCGAAATCGGATCGTTGCTTAAATCTTCGTCTTGATTACTTGGCTTGTTTGCCTTCGCCATTATCTGTTGCTCCACCAACGCCTTTTTTAGGTCCAGAGGTAATGATGTGGATGATGTGTTCAGGTTTGTCACCGAAATCCTCGCAAGAGTAAAAATTAGTCAGCAAAAGCGCTATCTATGGTAAGTTAAACTATCGACGAACAAAATAAGTTCCGCGTGATGGAACAATATTTGATCGGCGCAGTTTTTCCTGTTTGAATAAGGAGCGAATATGTCACTCAAAGCAACGATTGGCCCTGAACTGCCTTTTTTGCGTCGCTACGCGCGCGCGCTAACGGGATCTCAAAATATGGGCGATGCCGCAGTTCGCCAAGTGCTTGAAGCTTTACTTGCTGCGCCTGAGGAATTTGGTGCGGAAAAACCGGCACGCGTAGAACTTTACCGGATATTTCATCAGCGATGGAAATCCGGCACGGTTGGAACCTTGGCCGAGATCAGCTCTAGTGAAGGTTTGGTGGCGACCTTACCAATGCATAATCGGCAGGCACTTTTGCTGACAGCAGTTGAAGGATTTAGCACACAGGAAGTGGCAGTCATTCTCGGCAGTAATGTTGCAACGGTGTCAGCCGATATTGGAATTGCTCGGCAATCGATCACTGACAGCTTGCAAGCCTCTGTTTTAATTATCGAGGATGAGGCGATTATTGCGCTGCACATTCGTTCCATAGTCGAAGGGCTTGGTCATAATGTCACGGGCGTAGCGCGCACCCGCACGGAGGCTGTTGCACTCGCCGAAAAAACCCGTCCAGAACTCGTACTCGCCGATATCAGCCTAGCTGACGGATCAAGCGGTATTGATGCGGTAAAGGATATAATGAGCACAATGAGCGTGCCCGTAATCTTCATCACCGCCTTCCCGGAACGCCTGCTCACTGGCGAACGGCCTGAGCCAACCTATTTGATAACCAAACCGTTCGAACCCGAAACTGTGATCGCCACAATCGGCCAAGCTCTCTTTGTACACCGTGAACGCATGGCCGCGGCGGCACCTGCGATGCGGGTGAGGGAGGACGCAACGCCTGACCCGCGCAAACATTTCGACACGCCTGAAGCATTGGCCGCTGACCCAAAGTTAGCCAACGATGAAAAGGCTGCGCTCCTCACGGAATGGGATTCAGAAATGGACGGAAGACTAAACGCCGAATCCGAAGGTATGAGCGCTGCAAACCCGATCAGTGCCAAGCGCGAAGCGCGGCTTGCCGACGAGGCCGGCAAAGTAAAGAGCGCGCTGACCAGAGTTTTGGGGAAGATAGGGTAGGGCTGGCTCCTTATTGATTAAACTCTTGGACCTCGGCGCGGTTTAATTTGCAATTATAGAGACACAGCATTCTTGCCGATGCGCCCTTCATATGTATTTGGGGATATTGGCCCTCGACCGTTCTGACGTCAATCATCGTGCGGTCACTAAATCGCGTTACTGGCCCGACCCGAGCAGCGCGCAAGCCAGATTGCGCAATGCATGCTTTTGCAGACTTTTGATCAAACGTTCGCCACGAAGAAGGAGAAGACGCGAGCACTGGACCAACGATTAAGGCTGACATCGTCAAAAGCAACGCAGCGTTTTTCATTATATTTCCCTTCAAGAGCATGCGAGAATTCATGGTCCGATAACTGCACTGCGCCATTTTTGTTCCCGGTATGCAGGAGTAGATGAGAAACCGATCGTCGCTACAGGGGGAGGAACAATAGGGTAAGGAACAATAGGGTAAGGAACAATCCGAAGTTTTTCTGGTTTTAACCGCATGCAAAACAGATCATTGGAATATCCAGGCGCGGCGAGGGCGATCAACCACATGTTGATCGCTGGAACCGTCTATTTTCTGACTTTATTTGCGCTAGGCTTTGCCTTGGGAACGATCCGCGTGGTGATCGTCGCTCCCATCGTTGGTGCGTTTGCAGCTGTGTTTGCCGAAGTGCCAATCATGCTAACAGTTGCTTTTTTCATGAGCGGTTGGACAATAAGGCGCTGGAATGTGCCGGGTGCCGCTGCAATCCGTTGGGCAATGGTTCTATGGTTCCTAATGCTCCTTTTTGTATTTGAAACTTTTCTCGGTGCAATATTGTTTAGTCGCACTGTAGCGGATCAATGGGCGACTTTGTTTACGCCCGCTGGAACACTTGGCCTGTCAGCCCAAGTGATAGCAGCACTGCTTCCGGTTTTTGTGGAGCGGAAGGGCAACGCGTGATGCAAATTGCGCGGCGCGAGTGGCTTGTTGGCGTAGGCGGGTTTGCTGTTCTTTGTGGTGTCTTTGTTTGGTCCCGTTTCCGCCGGGCAATTGTTTCAGCTGAACAGCGCATTTCCAAGCAAAGTTTTACTATTACAACACCCTTCGGATTACTTGAATATGCGACGGCTGGCTCGGGTTCCCCATTACTGATGATCCATGGCACTGGGGGCGGTTTTGATCAGGGCCTAAGTTTTGCCTTGGCTATCAAACAACGCGGATATAGGATTATAGCCCCATCGCGCTTTGGCTATCTGCGCAGCGATTTTCCCGATGACCCGTCAATCGCTCATCAGGCCGATGCCTTTGTTTCGCTGCTCGACCATCTTGGCATAGACCGGCTACCCGTGATTGGAGGATCAGCGGGCGCATTGTCTGCCACAGCTTTTGCGTTGCGTTACCCCGACCGCTGCTCCGCGCTGATCTTGCTTGTTCCCGCCGCGAATGTGGACGGGACCGACCCCGTGGAAATGAGCGCCTGTCAAGCTAAAGCCTTGCGCACGCTGCTCAATTCGGATTTCATATACTGGTCGGCGCTCAAAATTGCTCCGGAACAATTGATCGGTACATTGCTGGCAACAGACCCTGCTCTTTTATCGAAAGTTAATTCCAGCGAGCGCAGACGGGCCTTTACAATCTTGTTAGATATGATGCCGATCCATGCCAGAGCAAAGGGCATGTTAAACGACGCAGCGCAGGCAGGTCATCCAGCGAAAATGGACTTTTCTCGTTTGAAAATGCCGGTGCTTATCATTTCTGCGGAAGACGACCGATTTGGAACCGCTGCCACCGCGCGCAAAATTGCGCATGTCGTGTCGCAAGCAGAGCTCACTATCCTACCCGACGGAGGACATATATGGCTCGGGCATAACGAGGCCGTCGCGAATCGCATACACGCGTTCATTGAAGGCTAAACGGCCTTTGCGAAATGCGCCAATTGATCATCGAAAGCCTTCTGAAACGCCGGGCGGTCAGTAACGCGTTTTACATAGCTTTCCGTAGCGGGACGATTACCAAAGGCGCGCACTTTTGCAACGCGCAGCACATCAGCCATTAGGAGGTCTGCAGCTGTGAAGCGGTCTGCAGCCAGCCATTTCCGCTCCTTTAGAACGTTCTCAATATGACCAAGGCGCTTTTCCATCCAGAGAGTAAGACCGTTCTCCTTTGTGCCGGTCACTTCCAGGTACCACCAAGGAACAGTAACCATCTCTATCGAGTTAAGCGCCGCCATTATCCATTGAGCCGTTTGCGCTTCTCCAATCTGATCGCTCGGCATCAAATTGGTGGTTTTGCGCGCTAAATGTAACAAACAGGCACCGCTTTCAAATATCTCCACCTCTCCGTCGGTCATGAAGGGAACTTGGCCAAAAGGTTGGTGGGCAAGATGATTGGTCTCACGCCCTTCGAAGGCTACAGTTTGAACGGCGTAGGTGAAACCTGCTTCCTCACATGCCCATCGCAATCTTAAATCACGAACAAAACCACTCACAACGGGCGGCACCATATCTAAAGTCCAAATTGTCAAATTACGCATTGTAGTGATCCTTTTAAGAACAATAGCGATCCAACTACTCGCCGCAAAGCGTGTTTGATATTGGCACCCGCATAATAAAATGTAGCACATCTCGTCTCATAGATTACCCTGTTCTTGGCGCGGTACATCGTCATTCGGCCCATAGTATAAAGCCGCACAAGTTTCACGTAGGCATCCGCCTTCTATGACAATATCGTTGCGGTAAGCATCAGGTACAAAGCTAAGAGTATTAATATGGCGCGCTTCAAAATACATAGCGTGCACATCCTCGCGACCGGCGCCAAATACGACACGTTCAACCTTACACCAGATGGTTGCCATAGTGCACATCCCACATGGCTGAAGCGTTGAATATAGTGTTCCACCGCGCAGGTTGCCGCTACCGATGATGCCTCCTGCTTTGCGAATTGCCATCATTTCGGCGTGCGCGGTTGCGTCGTGTAGCTCAGCGCACTGGTTGCGTTCAGCAACAACCAATTTGTTATCAAAAAGGATAATCGCCCCAATGGGTGAACTTGCCGGGTCGCTTCCTTTGGATTTGGCGATATCAATTGCTTTGCGCATCCAAAATGCGTCGTCTGTTTCGGGCATATAAATTCCTATATCTCACATATGTGAGATATCTTGTGTCGAGGTAAATGCGCAAAGCACACACTATTATTTAACCATCCGGCAGCCCCTATGTTCCCTTATCCTTGACATAGGCGACGCTACTTTAGGTTTGGCTAGCACTTTCATGGGAACATTCCGCAACATTCATTGTTTGCTTTCTGACTTTCAAATCCGTCTAAACATTGAGAAGACATAGTAATGAAATATGACCAAGGAGATGCAGCCAAACTTACGGAAAAGTTTTGGTTCGCGATGACGCAATCGCCGTTCGTTATGCTCCAGCTGAACGCTGATCCGGGATCCGCCGCTCCAATGACAGTGCAGTTGGACAAAGACGCGAATTCATCCATTTGGTTTTTTACAGGCCGTAACGGTCGTTTCGCAGAAATGGGGCCAGCAATGGTTACCTTTCAATCCAAAGGTCATGATGTTTTCTCCTGCTTCACCGGCATCCTTCACGAGGAAACCAGTCGTGAGCGGTTGGACAAGCAATGGAGCAATTATGTCGAAGCTTGGTTTCCTGAGGGAAAAGAGGATCCAAACTTGTTAATGCTGCGAATGGAATTGGGCGAAGCCTCCATTTGGGCAGGTGAGCTTGGCATAATAAATACCGCTAGAATGATGCTTGGTATGGACATTACCGATAAAACTAAAGGCGGTTTTACTGAGGTGAACCTCTAAAAAAATATCGAGTAACGAAAACATCGGGTAACGATAAGTCTAATTCCAATGACGGAACAATTCTCGCCCTCGGTAGTTTCCCAAGTATACCCAAATATGGAGACACATCATGGCAAAGCATGAACCTGAGTATGCCGAAACATCGTCGCTGATTGCATCGGATATGGTTGAAGGTACCACAGTATATAACAAATCCGGTGATAAGATCGGCAGGATTCTGAACTTCATGGTCAATAAACACAGTGGCCAGGTTGAATATGCGGTGATGTCGTTTGGTGGTTTTCTAGGGATGGGGGAGGATCATTATCCGCTACCTTGGAAAAAGTTGAAATATGATCAGGCAATGCACGGCTTTGTTGTCGACATCGATAAGGAAAAACTTTCCAAGGCGCCTAAACATGAAGGTGAGATTTATCCTGCTTACGAACCGGCATATGGTATGATGATCAACAGCTATTACGGCGTTGGGCTCTAAGAAGATAAGTAAACTGGCAACGTTGGCTTCGGAAATTGAAGCGCGGCTTAATAATCCGGATCAATTGCAGGTGCTTTAGATGCGTGCCTATGAACAAGGCCGGGCTATGGTTTGCTGACATTTGCAGCGCGTTGCTTCGGCGTGTTTGATGCAGATGAAGACCGCGAGGGATATGTTCCAAGCGTTGTGTATGCATGCGGCATAATCCGAGTAGGTAACGACCTATGTCTGCCTTACGGCGCGGCGGAAAGCTCGGTCTGTTTTGTATTCGTTGTGATCAGTTATCCCTTTCAGCGATGACGCGATACAATTTCCGGCTTTGGCGGGGTGCTTTACACATTTCCCCTTTGAAGCCCGCGTTCCAGGTTTCCCCCGGAACAAAAATGCCGCGTGTTTGTTTGCTCTTTGGAAAATAATCAAGGACGATCAGATGATAAAATCTTACAGGACAGCCGCCATTGCTTTCGCTATTTTTGCGCCTTCCATTTTAGGCGGATGCGCGACTGTTGAAGAGGGTGTAGTCGAGGTTGTTGCCGATACGCACCGTGCCTCATTGAACGGTGCAGAAATCGTCTCATCGTCTGGCGACCGTGACGGCTCTGCAAAAGCCGAGGTTAGTATTGCCAACACGCTCAACCAAATCTGCTATGATATCGACAACATCAGAAACATTGCCGACATTACCTCGGTATCGATCAACCGCGGCCGGAGAGGGCAAACAGGGCCCGTGGTCCTCCGCGTCAATCATGCCAATGAAGGCGGTTGGAAAAACTGTGTAAAGCGTTCCGAATGGCTCGAAGATGCGCTCGAATGGCATCCCGGGAATTACTACGTCCAGATTTCAACGACGGAATTTCCGCAAGGTGCTATCAGGGGTCAGCTTGCTCGTTGAAGTCGCGCATTCAATTAGGCAATCTGACCATCGACTACATTGATCTGACGATCGCAATGCTTCGCAATCTCAGGATCATGGGTCGAGATCAGGAATGTGGTTTTGTCCACCCGGTTTATCTCTCTTAAAAGAACCATGACGCGGGAGCTGTTTTCACGGTCCAAGCTGCCGGTTGGTTCGTCTGCTAATACAAGTTCAGGCTTGTTAATAAGCGCGCGAGCGATCGCCACACGTTGCTTTTGACCGCCTGAAAGCCGCATCGCGGTAAAGTCGATGCGATCGGAAAGATCGACTCTGTCAAGCAGCATTCTTGCACGGTTGCGGAGGTCCTTGGAAATTCCGCCAGCAGGCGCGGCTGCAGGGAAGGCAACATTTTCCATCGCAGTGAAGTCGGGGAGCAAATGATGAAACTGGAATACAAAGCCGTAATGCTTGTTACGCATGGCTGACAGTTTTTTGTCCGACAGACCTGATACGGTTTCGCCCATGAACGATAAAGTCCCGCCGCTGGATTGCATTAGCAAACCTAGGATATTGAGAAGCGTTGATTTTCCCGAACCCGATGGACCTGATAATGCAACCATTTCACCCGGTTCAAGGACGAGGTTTACACCTTTCAGAACAAGAGTGTCCACATCACCTGTCCGGAAGCTTTTGGTGATCTCCTCAGCTTTAAGGAGGGTCATTGTTGAATTGCTTCGACGGGATCAAGCCTTGCCGCAGCTTGCGCGGGGAGTATCGCCGACAGCGCAGAGCCGACAACGGTGAGTATTATTACCAGCAAATATCCCCCTTCGCCCGGCGCAATTGGTAATGATGGTTTCCCTGAAGCATCGGACAATCCTTCGCTTAAGTACAAACATAACCAATAACCAAGCCCTGCTCCAATCAGCGAAGCGACCAAACCGATAATGATACCCTGAAAAACAAAGACGCTCGCGACAAACCCTCGCGATATCCCAAAGCTGCGCATGATCCCGATTTCTCCGCGCCGGCGTACGCTTGTCAATAACAGGGCACTTGCAATGGAAATCATTATGGCGATCATCGCAAACGCCTGAATAAAATTGCCCGTGCGGCTTTGCGATTCAAGAGCGGTTTGCAAGTTACGGTTTTTCTCCTGCCATGCAGTTACCTTGAGAGGGATTTGGCGTTTAAGTTGCTCGGCGATGGAGAGCGCCAATGCCGGATCATCAAGTTTGATCGACACCGACGTAACGCCATTGGGAAGCGATAGTAACGGCCGCGCAGCTGCGATTGACAAATAGGCTACGCGCCGGTCAACATCGGATAGGCCGACACGAAATATACCGGTTACAGGAATGAGCCGCTCGATCCCGCGGTCGGAACGCAGCAGAACTGGGATGCCAGCGCGTAGTCCCAAATCTTCTGCAAGCTCTGCCCCGATCACAAGGCCACCGGTTGAAAGGTCAGAGCTGCCATCGATGATGAATTTCGAAAGCGGAATGATTGCATCGATTTGGGAAGGATCAGTCCCTTGCAATGCAATGGGTGCGACGGCAGTGCCGCGCACCAGAAAGCCGTTTCCTGAAACCTCGGGCACAACCGCGACAACATGGTCAAGCCGCTCCGCTTGGCCAACGATCAGCTGCCAATTGCGGATTTGTTGTCGTTGGAAGGTCGATATTGGCTGAGCAGCGAAACGTCCGTCTGCGCTCATAACTTGAGCGATCCTTCGCTGCGGTTCAATCTCGACATGGGCGATCTGGCCCGTCGTTTGGGCGGTTAGAAAGAGTGCCAGCCCGCGAATGAGCGCAGTCATGAAAACAAAAACAATGACGCTCAAAGCGACGCCCCCGATCAGAAGTCCGCTTTGCATGCGGTTCGCAGTCAAATAGCGAAATGCCACCCGCAACGCGAACAACATCAGTTTTTTCCCTCGCGTTTGGCTATTTCAGGTTTAATCTTGTCGCCCGCTTTCACGGAAAGTGGGTCAAGCACAATCAGCGCCCCTGCTGATACCCCTCCGGTGAT
>JAYWFI010000091.1:0-5459 GCA_043778865.1 Sphingomonadales bacterium | reverse complement strand
GCAAAGAACAAATCTCCGTTGCCAATCTCGCGCGAATCAAATGCAACACCGCCGCAGGAAAAGTTGCCCGCTGCTTTGCCGCCTGTTGCCGCGACCAGCTCTTCTGTAGTCCAGAGTATCTTCACGCCGCACACTCGCGCGCGACCTGAACATCATCAAAGGGCAGAATTCGTTCGCCCACAATCTGTCCTTGTTCATGGCCTTTACCTGCAATCAATACGATATCATCTGCCTTAGCTATGCCTATTGCATGGGCGATTGCGGCACGGCGGTCTCCAATCTCGGTTGCACCTGCCGCGCCTGCCAGTATTTCGGCGCGAATATCCGATGCAATTTCATTGCGCGGGTTATCATCGGTTACAATGACGACTTCGGCATCTGTTACAGCAACATTACCCATCTCGGGACGTTTGCCTTTATCACGGTCGCCGCCTGCACCAAATAATAGTATGATGCGGCCATTACAGTGCGGGCGCATGGCTGCGATGGCGGCGCTTAGTGCATCTGGCGTATGCGCATAATCCACGTAAACAGGCGCACCGCGGCGTGTGATGCAGGCGCGTTCCAGCCTGCCGCGTACCGGTTGCAACCGTGCCATATGACCAACAACTTCTTCGGCTTTCCCGCCGCTCGCAATCACAATGCCGGCCGCAGTGAGCGCATTTGATGCCTGATACGCACCGATCAAGGGCAGCTTTATTTTATAAACGCTGCCTTGAATTTCGATCTCTAAATCCTGACCCAATTGTGTAGGTTTCCGGGAAATCAGTTTTATGCCTTCACCGTATGCGCCTACGGTAATAATGCGTAAGGAGCGTTTCTTGGCACGCGCAATTACCTGATCGGAATAAGCATCATCGGCCCAGATAACCGCTGTGCCATTATCACTGAGGACTTCATCAAACAATCGCATCTTGGCCGCAAAATAAGTATCCATATCGCCGTGGTAATCTAAATGATCGCGGCTTAAATTGGTAAAAGCTGCGACTTGAACTGGTATGCCTTCGCTGCGATATTGGTCAAGTCCGTGGCTCGATGCTTCAAATGCTACGTGGCTCACGCCTTCGCGCGCCAAGCCAGACAAATTCGACAAAAACGTAACTATATCGGGCGTAGTCAATCCTGTCTTTGCCTGTTCGCCCGAGGTTGTGATACCCAGCGTACCTATCGATGCTGCGTTGTGCCCTGCCATACGCCACAGTTGCCGCGCAAGTTCTACTGTTGAAGTTTTGCCGTTGGTTCCAGTAACCGCAGCAATGTGCGCTGGAACGGGAGAGAAAAACCGTGCTGCAATCTGCGCAAATGTAAGGCGCGGATTGTCCGATACAATATGATATACGCCCATAACATTTGCATTAGGGCTGGCAACAATAGCAACAGCTCCAGATGCAATAGCTTCTGCAATATAATCTTCGCCATTGAAATGCGCGCCCTGAAACGCGCCAAATATGGTGCCATGAGCAACTTTACGGTGGTCAATGGCAAATCCAGTTATATTGCAATCGGCTGTTGCGTCTTCGATATCCGGCAACAAATTTGCTAGTCGCATTAACGACCTCCTTTTGGAGTCCATAACAATGGCATAAGCTCAGACACATCCACATCGCGCTTTGTATTTGGAATTATCCCAAGCAAAGGTCCGATACGTGATACTGTCTTACTCACAATGGGTGCCGCCGTCCAACCCGCTGTACGCTGGAAACCACTAGATGCAGTGCCTTTTGGTTCATCAACCATCGCAATTATTACATAGCGCGGATTGTCCATTGGAAATGCCGCGGCAAATGTCGATACAACCAGATTGTGATCATATGAACCGAGGCTCGCTTTTTCTGCAGAACCTGTTTTGCCGCCGACGCGGTATCCGGCGGCTTCCGCTTTTTTGCCAGTGCCATCAACAACAATCATGCGCAGCAATTGCCGCATACGCGCGCTGGTCGCAGCCGTGAATACGCGGCGTTCCAAACGTTTTGCGCCAGGAGTAACTTTTAACAAAGTTGCTGGTCGCCAAATTCCACCATTAACCATTGCGGCATATGCATTGGCAAGGTGCATCGGCGTAACCGAAATACCGTGGCCATAACCTACGGTCATATTCGTAACGCGGCCCCAATTGCGCGGCCATAATGGCATGGCGCGTTCACCAATTTCAATCGCAGGGCGTTTATCAAAACCCATATTGCGCAACATTGCATCCATTCTGGGGCGGCCAAGATTATCTGCGATCCGCGCAGTTACGACGTTGGAACTGTGCACCAATGCCTCGGGTACATTTAACCAGCGGCCTTCACTGTGCGCATCACGGATTTTGAAACCACCAATCTCTAGCGGACCAGTTGCGTCATAACGCATTGCTAAGTTGCGAACAGTTCCGGCATCAAGCGCCGCTGCAACCGTTAATGGCTTAAACGTAGAACCAAGTTCATAAACTCTGTTGGTAACGTTGTTAATCTGGCGTGTTAATGGCACACGGCCATCTGTTGTTAGAGCGCCTGTTTCGGGAACATCGACAAATATAGGCCGATTAAGATCAAAGGAGGGCAGCGTAGCCATCGCCAGAACTTCTCCTGTTTGCACATCCAAGATAACGCCTGCTGCGCCTTTTGCACCTGTGCTTTGCATGCCAGATGCCAGTTCGATTTCTAATGCTGCTTGTACGCGCACATCTAACGATAATTCTACAGGCTTGCTTCGTTTTGCAGGATTACGCAGCTGCTCATCCATCATCCGTTCTATGCCTAGCGCGCCTTTACCGTCGCGGTTGATAAAGCCAAGAACATGCGCAGCCAGATCATGCTGCGGATACAGGCGCTCTGCCTCCCGCGGAAATTCGATGGCAATCTCGCCAAGATTATGAACTTTGCGCACTTCTTCCGGCATCGCGCGCTTGCGCAGATAGCCTTGATGTTTTGAAGTCAGTTTCGCATAAAAATCATCTGCTAAAGTATCGGGGAATATCAAAGATAATTGCCGCGCCAATTCTTTCTTGTCGCCAATAATCTCCTCTGGTTTTACCCATATTGCATAAGCATTTATGCTGCGCGCCATCGGCACACCGTTACGGTCAAGAATGTCGCCGCGATCTGGTATATAATCCGTCGTTGTTGCCGCAAAAGCACGGCTGCTTTCAAAAAAAGCCAAACTCGCTAAGCGCCCAATAATAAGTAACACGAATAGGAAGAATAAGCCTGCCAGTACCAAGAGCCGCCAAAAGGCTATTGCGGCATTAGACTTAGTCCCAAGGCCCTGTTTGCGGGTAACGGTTCTGGCAACGAATATTGTCATTTGCGCTTCCGCTCTTTGTCCGATTTTGATTTTAAGTCTTGAATTAAGTCATCCGACAATAACTTACTATCAATGCTAGCAAGCTTTTGCGTGCGTGCAGTAACAACAGGAACAGATAGCTTATCACCAGTTTCTCGGATCTGAGCCATTGCCAGCTTCACCTCTTTTTTAACCTCTTTTTTTGGAGCCGCTTCGTCCGGTGAATCGTCGCCGCTCGTCTGCCCGCCGCTGACCAACCTTTCATTGGACGATCCTATTGTGCCTGCAGGCGCTATGCCCACCTGATCCATTGATGACACCATAACAGGCTTAATCGTAAGTGCATCACTGTTCACTTGTGCCAACGCATTTTCGCCGCTCAAAAACTGTTCTGCGGTTGGCGGCTGATAACCATAAAGCACGGTATTCCATTCATCGAGCTGTTGAAGGCTCGCCCGAGTACGCAATTCGGCCTGAAGAAAGCTAATTTCACGCTTTGCCTCGCGTATTTTACTATCAACGCTCACTAGATCACTGTGAACCGCCGCAACATTCAGCGATAGCGGATACAGCATAATTGCCACCAAAAATACGAGCGCCAACCAACCTATATTTTGCAGGCGTTTCATTGCTAGGCTCATGCGGCTAACTCCTGCTGTGTCCAGGCGGGCGCTTCACTACGCGTTGCAGCGCGCAATGTTGCTGAACGGGCGCGCGGATTGCGGGCAAGCTCGTTGGATGACGGACGAACGGCCTTGTCGGCTTTCAGAAAGCTTGGCTTCGGTCCTTCGTCCGCCAACATCGGCATATGGCGCGACCCAGCGCCGTCCGAACCACTACGTGTGCGAAAAAACTGTTTAACGATACGGTCTTCAAGGCTGTGGAATGTTACCACCACAAGTCGCCCGCCAGGTTTCAAGATACGCTCTGCTGCCTCAAGCCCGCTGAGTAATTCATCGAGCTCGCGGTTGATATGGATACGGATCGCTTGAAATGTGCGTGTTGCGGGATCCTTGGGCGCGCCCTGCTTGTGTCCTACAGATTTACGCACAATCAAAGCCAACTGCGCAGTTGTAATAATGGGGCGCGCGGCAACAATCTCACGCGCGATCCGGCGCGAACGATGCTCTTCGCCGTAACGATAGATTACATCGGCAATATCGGCCTCTGCGGCGGTGTTGACAAAATCTGCTGCGCTTTCTCCGTCCTGCGCCATACGCATGTCAAGCGGGCCATCCTTTTGAAATGAAAACCCGCGCTCTGCCTGATCAAGCTGCATCGATGAAACACCGATATCCAATACAACGCCGTCAACCAAATCGGTCCCATCACCAGCAATTATTTGGTCCATAATAGAAAAGCAGGCCGCATAAAGGCGCAAGGCACCATCATGCTGGCCTGCAAGGTTGGCACCTTGGGCGATGGCGTCCGGATCGCGGTCAAAGGCATACACCTTTGCACCCTGATCCAGCATAGCGATGCTATAACCGCCCGCACCAAAGGTACCATCCACAATCTCTGCGCCAGGGGTGATGGCCAGAGAGCGAATAACTTCATCCAGCAAAACTGGAATATGACCGGGCGCGCTGCTCATTTTGCGCGCTTCCCATGTTCGTTAAGCCAATAATTCAGCTCGTCTTTAACGTGACCAAATGCAGCCGGCGCCTCGGTCAAAAATATATCTGGGTTCCACAATTGAAAATGCGTCACGGTACCAAAGAAAAAAGCGCGATCCTCTAAACGGCCAAAATGGCGCAACATAGGCTGCAACACAAAACGTCCGCTTGCCTCAAATGCTGTTTCAAAGATCGATGACGCGGTTATACCTGCAACTTCACGGTCAAACCCGTCGCCGCGCGTTATCGCCGCATTCCATTGCGCTTCGATATCGGTACGTATTTTTTGGCGTTCGGTTCGGCCATAGCCAATTAAGCAGGGAAGTGATGCATGACGGGAAAGACAAACTACATTGCCTTCGCTCGATTGTTGTACTGTGTCGCGTAATTCAGCAGGGATTGTCGTACGGCCTTTTGCGTCAAGGTTTGACACGCCAGATCCTGCATATACGACCAAATCTGTCACCGACGCGCTTACCCTTTCTTTGAAGGCACAGCTTCGCAATCACGGCAGCAACTATCTGACGTGCGGACGTATTAACGACCGATAAAAAAGGAAACCCACCCCGATACTTAGGA
>JAYWFI010000090.1:0-4785 GCA_043778865.1 Sphingomonadales bacterium | reverse complement strand
CCCACACCCATGTTAAGTGTGATCTTTTGAATTTTAGGAATAGCAAAATGATTGGTATACCCAAACTTTTCCTGGAGGCCTTTTACAACTACGTCGGTGTAGCGCGCCTTCATACGCGGAGTGTAAGCTTTATCAGCCACTGATCTTCTCCCCAGATTTCACAGCCACGCGAGATTTATTACCATCTTTGTCGGCTTCAATACGAACCCGCGTTGCTTTGCCAGTCTTTGGATCAGCAAGCGCTACGTTGGAAATATGAATAGGCGCCTCGAATGTATCAATTCCGCCCTGCGGATTTGCCTGTGTTGGTTTGCGGTGCCGCTTTGCCAGCTTCATACCGCTCACAACAACTTTGTTTTCTTTAGGCATCACCTTTAATACTTCACCGGTGCGTCCGCGCTGTGCCTTTGGACCAACCAGCAACACAACTGTATCGCCTTTTTTAATCTTTGCCATTGCCATGATTATAGCACCTCCGGCGCAAGACTGATGATTTTCATATGCTTTTTGGCGCGTAATTCACGAACAACCGGGCCAAATATGCGTGTGCCAATTGGCTCTTGGTTGTTGCCGATCAAAACAGCAGCGTTACTGTCGAAACGGATCACGGTACCATCTGTACGGCGAATGTCTTTACGCGTGCGAACAATCACGGCCTTGTGAACATCGCCTTTTTTCACTTTACCGCGCGGCGCAGCTTCTTTGATCGACACCACTATAATGTCACCAACGCCCGCAACACGGCGCTTAGACCCGCCGAGTACTTTAATGCACTGTACGCGTTTTGCACCGCTGTTATCCGCGACGTCTAGGTTAGATTGCATCTGGATCATTGATCCAATTCCTTTCGTTTGGGCTTGCCGAAATTGTTCCGGTAGTTCCTAAATCTTATAATACGTATTATTCAGCCGCAGCGGCAGGAGCCATGACCCCAGCTGCGCGAGGTAAAACGGACCAGCACTTCTTTTTGGAAATAGGCGCCGTTTCTTCAATACGAACAACTTCACCAGCCTTAAATTCATTGGCTTCATCATGCGCATGATACTTCTTTGAACGGCGCATAATTTTGCCGTACAACGGATGCTGCACTTTGCGCTCAACTAAAACGACAATTGTTTTGTCGCTTTTGTCGGAAACTACCGTGCCGGTAAGAATACGTTTTGGCATCTGATAGGCTCCTTATGCCGTTGCTTTTGCATCTTGGGCGGCGGCAACGCGCTGTCCTTGAAGCGTTTTAATACGAGCAATATCGCGGCGCACAGTGCGAATACGCGCTGGCTTTTCAAGTTGCCCGGTAGCAGACTGGAAACGGAGGTTAAAAGCCTCACGCTTTAGTTCGCCAAGTTGGCCCGCAAGCTCATCGTCGGTTTTGATGCGAAGATCTTCAGTTTTCGCCATCTTAACGAACTCCCAAATGCGAAGTGTCGCCAAGCCGCGCGACTACTTTAGTTTTAATTGGCAACTTCATCGCTGCACGTTGAAACGCAACAGCAGCTATGGGGCCGGGCACGCCATCAAGCTCAAACATAATACGTCCCGGTTTTACCTTGGCTGCCCAAAACTCAACGGAACCCTTACCTTTACCCTGACGAACTTCAGCTGGCTTTTTAGTTACAGGAACGTCCGGAAATATGCGGATCCATAACCGGCCTTGACGTTTGATGTGACGCGTGATCGCACGGCGAGCCGCCTCAATCTGACGCGCAGTAATACGGTCAGGCTCCATAGCTTTCAGGCCATATGAACCGAAGTTCAAATCGGTTCCGCCCTTGGCATCGCCCTTAATACGCCCCTTGAACTGCTTACGGAACTTTGTTTTCTTTGGTTGCAGCATGATATTATAGCTTTCTTATCAGCGGCGGTCGTTTTGAGGACGTACGCCCGTTGTCTGGGCCTCCATCATCAAACGGTCGGTTGCCATTGGATCATGGCCAAGAATCTCGCCCTTGAATATCCAACATTTGATGCCAATGATACCATAAGCAGTCAATGCTTCGGCTTCGGCATAATCGATGTTTGCTCGAAGTGTATGCGCAGGAACACGTCCTTCACGATACGATTCTACGCGGGCAATTTCTGCACCACCTAAACGGCCGCCGCATGTGATCTTGATACCTTCTGCACCCAGACGCATAGCAGACTGCATTGCTCGTTTCATCGCACGCCGGAAAGCGATACGGCGGATTAGCTGATCTGCGATACCCTGCGCTACCAATCTTGCATCCACCTCAGGCTTGCGGATTTCAACAATGTTGAGTGAAATCTCCGCATCGGTATGCTTACCGATAAGCTTTTTCAGCTTTTCAATATCAGCACCCTTTTTACCGATAATAACACCCGGGCGTGCGGCATAAATAGATACGCGGCAGTTTTTTGATGGCCGTTCAATAACAACCTTAGAAATTGCAGCTTGAGGAAGCGTTTCAAATATAAATTTACGGATGCGGATATCTTCAATCAGCATTTTGCCATAGTCATGGCCTTCTGCGAACCAGCGGCTATCCCAAGTGCGGTTAATTTGAAGGCGCAAGCCGATTGGATTACTTTTCTGACCCATGTCTTATGCCTCTTCTTCGTGTTCGCGCACAACAATACGCAGACGGCTGTAGGGTTTAACGATGCGGCTAGATTTACCACGTGCACGCGCCATAAAACGCTTCATGCTTAGGGCTTTACCTACGCTTGCTTCTTGTACGATCAACGCATCAACATCAAGATTGTGATTATTTTCAGCGTTAGCTATTGCGGAAGCGAGCACTTTCGACACGTCCTCTGCCATTCCCTTTTTGGAAAATTTCAGGATATTTAAAGCATCCTCAACCTTGCGGCCGCGGATTAATGCAGCAAGAAGGTTGAGCTTTTGCGCGGAACCACGAATGGTTGTTCCAACAGCCAATGCTTCATTATCGCCTACGCGGCGGGGGGCGGATTGCTTACCCATTAGCGTTTGCCCTTCTTATCGGCGCCATGACCATGATAAGTGCGCGTTGGCGCAAACTCACCAAGCTTGTGACCGACCATATCTTCATTAACGGAAACTGGAATAAATTTACGGCCATTATAAACAGTAAATGTCAATCCAACGAATTGCGGAAGTATCGTAGAACGACGCGACCAAGTTTTGATTGGCGCACTCTTTGACGCTTCCTGAGCGGTTTCTGCTTTTTTTAGCAGATAGAGGTCAACAAAAGGACCTTTCCAGACGGAACGAGACATTGCTTACCTCTTCTTTTTTGCGTGCCGTGAACGGATTATCATCCGATCAGTGGACTTGTTGCTACGGGTACGAGCACCCTTGGTTGGCTTGCCCCATGGTGTCACTGGATGACGGCCACCAGACGTACGGCCTTCACCGCCGCCATGCGGATGATCAACCGGGTTCTTTGCAACGCCGCGCGTAAGCGGACGAATGCCGCGCCAACGATTGCGGCCAGCTTTCGCAAGCGTAGTGTTAGAGTTGTCAGGGTTTGAAACCGCACCGACCGTGCCCATACACGTGCCCAGTATGTAACGCTGCTCACCAGAGTTTAAGCGTACAATAACTTTGCCGCCATCGCGGCCAACAAGCTGCACATATGTGCCTGCGCTGCGCGCAATCTGTGCACCCTTACCAGGCTTCATCTCGATGTTGTGACAAATTGTGCCGATTGGCATCTGACTTAGCAGCATCGCGTTACCTGGCTTCACATCGGTCTTTTCACCGGCAATTATACTATCGCCGACGGCTAGACGTTGCGGCGCAATAACATATGACTGCTCACCATCTGTATATTTCACAAGAGCGATGAACGCGCTACGATTTGGATCATACTCTAAACGCTCGACTACAGCGGCCATATCCCACTTGCGGCGCTTAAAATCTATAAGGCGGTACTTCTGTTTGTGACCACCGCCGATACCGCGTGAGGTAACATGACCCTTATTGTTTCGGCCACCTGTTTTATTCTTGCCTTCCGTAAGCGCCTTTACAGGGCGCCCCTTATACAGGCTCGAACGGTCAACAAGCACAAGACCGCGGCGGGCGGGGCTAGTCGGTTTGTAGCTTTTTAATGCCATGATCTATCCCTTAAATCCCGGTGGTCACGTCGATCGTCTGGCCTTCAGCCAAAGTCACAACAGCTTTTTTAACATCACTGCGGCGGTAGGGGGTACCCTTCCAGCGTTTTGTCTTGCCCTTTTGGACAAGCGTGTTGACGTTCAATACTTTAACATCAAACAACGCTTCTACAGCTGCCTTAATCTGCGGTTTTGTCGCAGTATTCGTTACCTTAAACACAACAGCGTTATGTTCGGAGAGCAATGTAGCTTTCTCAGTAATGTGCGGAGCGACAATGACGTCATAATGCCGCACATCAATTGTATCTTTCTTAGCCATTAGCTTGCGCCCCCTGTAACAGCGAAACGCGCTTCCAATTTTTCAACTGCTGCACGTGTTAATACAAGGCTGTCTGCATTCAATATATCATAGACATTTGCCCCCACAGCAGGGAGGACATTAATGCCAATAAGATTGGCAGAGGCCATACGGAAATTGCTATTCACTGCTTCGCCGTCGATAACCAAAACCTTACGGCCTAAACCAAGTTTTCCAATTTGGCCCTTAAGCATCTGTGTTTTGGCGTCTTTCAAATCTATATTATCAAGCACAAATAATGCGCCAGATTTGATCTTGCTCGACAAAGCCATCTTCAAACCAAGAGCGCGAATTTTCTTGTTCAAAGATGGATTAAAATCACGAAGCCGAGCGCCATGTGCCTTACCGCCACCAATAAAAATTGGCGCGCG
>JAYWFI010000089.1:0-17140 GCA_043778865.1 Sphingomonadales bacterium | reverse complement strand
GGCGGGTTGCTGGCAGGCGTGCTGTTTGTGCTGCCCGGCATACTATCGATCATGGCGCTTTCTATCCTCTATGTGACAGTGGGGGACGCAAGCTGGTTGGCCGGATTGTTCTTTGGGTTGAAGGCGGCGGTGCTAGCCATTGTGATCGGCGCGCTGATCCGGCTTGCTGGCAAAGCACTTAGAGCTAATACCGCCAAGATTATCGCGGCGGCGGCATTTGTAGCGCTGGCAGTGTTCGCGGTACCTTTTCCGATTGTCGTTCTGGCGGCTGGCGCAACAGGATGGTATTTCTTGCTTAAATCTGGCGATGTTAAAGTTGTGCCTGTGGCACCGCAGTATCACGCCAAGACATTTGGAGTGAGCGTAGTTTTGGCAGCAATCTGGGCAGGGACAATGGCCGCGCTTTATGTGGGTACGGGCGGCGCATCTGTTTGGACAGATATTGGCGGATTTTTTAGCAAGCTTGCTATTGTTACATTTGGCGGCGCGTATGCGGTGCTGGCTTATGTGGGGCAGGTTGCGGTAACCACTAAGGGATGGCTTGCACCCGGCGAGATGCTCGACGGCTTAGGCATGGCCGAAACTACGCCAGGGCCGCTGGTCATGGTGCTACAGTTTGTGGGCTTTATGGCGGCATACCGAAATCCGGGGGGGGGCTTGACCCGGTATTGGCCGGTGTGCTGGGCGGATTATTGGCTAGCTGGGTTACCTATTTGCCGTGTTTTCTCTGGGTGTTTGCAGGCGCGCCCTACATCGAGCGGCTGCGCTCAAACCAATCGGTGTCCGCCGCTTTGGCCGGTGTTACCGCCGCCGTCGTCGGGGTAATTGCCAACCTGACATTATGGTTTGGAGTGCATTTTATTTTCACAGATGTTCGGCATATGCAGGCAGGTATATTGCGCGGCGATATTCCCGTGCTGAACAGTTTGAACTGGCAAGCATTGTTGCTGTCGGGAATCGCTGCGTTTCTGTTGCTGCGTATGAAATGGGGATTGTTTAGGGTGCTGGGGGTATCTGTTGCGGCAGGCATCATTTTCAAATTAGCCGCGATGTAAGCATAGCGCGTAAAAACAGTTGCAAAATTGCGCCAGTGAACATATCTTAAGATCATACCAAAATTCGTAGTTTTTGGGTTAGCGCCGAAAGGGGCTGACATTAAAATCTTACGTTCAACGCAATGATGATAACAAAAAAGAAACCAGATTGACTGATATTAATACCCTAATCCCGCTGATTGCACCAGAGTCCAAAGCTTTAGGTTTTGAATTGGTGCGCGTCATTTGGTTGAACGGGGATGATGGCTTAACCCTTCAAGTAATGGCGGAACGGCCCGATACGCGGCAATTGGTGATCGAAGATTGCGCTGAGTTGTCTCGCCGAATTTCTGACAAATTTGATGAGCTTGATCCTATCGCCGAGCCTTACAGGTTGGAAGTAAGTTCGCCCGGCATCGACCGTCCGCTTACTCGCATTGCCGATTTTGCCGATTGGGCCGGACACGAAGCAAACATTAAGCTTGCAGAACTTGTGGACGGGCGAAAAACGCTTCGCGGCAACTTGATCGGTGTGGACGGCGATGATATTTCTATCGATGACCGCAAGAATGGAAACGTCATATTCCGCCTGAAAGATGTGGAAAGCGCGAAGCTAACCTTGACAGATCGATTGATTGCGTCAACTGCCCCCGTAAAGATCGAAGGCGTTGATGCGTTTGAACAAGATGAAACCCCGCAAGACGAACAGGAAGACTGAAACATGGCCAATCTGATTTCTGCCAACAAGGCTGAATTGCTCGCAATTGCAAACGCGGTTGCAACAGAGAAAATGATCGACAAATCTATTGTCATCGAAGCGTTGGAAGAAGCCATTCAGCGTGCGGCACGTGCGCGCTACGGCGCAGAAAATGATATTCGTGCCAAGCTGGATACCCAAACAGGTGACCTTCGTTTGTGGCGCGTTGTTGAAGTGGTTGATGAAGTTGAAGACCATTTTAAGCAAGTGGATGTGAAGCAAGCTGAAAAATTGCAAAAAGGTTCCGTCGTCGGCGATTTTATCGTTGATCCATTGCCGCCCGTTGATTTGGGACGTATTGATGCGCAATCGGCCAAGCAAGTTATCTTTCAAAAAGTTCGTGATGCCGAGCGCGAGCGTCAATACGAAGAGTTTAAGGATCGTGCAGGCGAAATTATAACTGGCGTTGTGAAGTCGGTTGAGTTTGGTCATGTTGTTGTTGATTTAGGCCGCGCAGAAGGTGTGATCCGCCGTGATCAGCAAATCCCGCGTGAAGCCGTGCGCAATGGCGACCGCGTCCGCGCGCTAATCATGAAAGTGCAGCGCGAAAATCGCGGTCCGCAGATCCTGCTAAGCCGCGCGCATCCGGACTTTATGAAAAAGCTGTTTGCGCAGGAAGTTCCCGAAATTTACGATGGCGTAATCGAGATCAAGGCTGCAGCACGTGATCCCGGCAGCCGCGCAAAGATTGGTGTGATCAGTTACGATAGTTCCATTGATCCTGTTGGCGCGTGCGTGGGAATGAAGGGCAGCCGGGTTCAGGCCGTTGTTCAAGAAATGCAGGGCGAAAAGATCGATATCATTCCATGGTCCGATGATGCAGCGACATTCATCGTCAACGCGTTACAGCCAGCGACAGTCAGCCGCGTGGTTATTGATGAGGATGAAAACCGGATTGAAGTTGTTGTTCCAGACGATCAGTTGTCGCTTGCGATAGGCCGGCGCGGACAAAATGTACGTCTGGCATCACAGCTTACGGGGCGCGGCATCGACATTATGACCGAGGCGGAGTCCAGCGAAAAGCGTCAGAAGGAATTTGTGGAACGTAGCGAAATGTTCCAAAAGGAACTGGATGTTGATGAAACACTCGCGCAGTTGCTGGTTGCCGAAGGGTTTGGCGAACTTGAAGAAGTTGCGTATGTTGCCGTAGAAGAAATATCTCTGATCGAAGGTTTTGACGAAGATCTAGCCGCAGAATTGCAAAGTCGCGCGCAAGAGGCACTTGACCGCCGTGAAGAAACATCACGCACCGAGCGGCGCGAATTGGGCGTAGATGATGACGTTGCCGCATTGCCGCATCTAACCGAAGGTATGCTTGTTGTGCTTGGCAAGGCAGGGATCAAAACACTCGATGATTTGGCCGATTTGGCGACCGATGAGCTAATTCAAAAAGCGCGAACCGAAACACGGCGCGGTAACAACGACCGTAACGACCGTGTGGAACGTAAGCGTGCCGAAGAGAAAGCCGGCATCTTGGCCATATTCGGGTTGTCCGAAGAGCAGGGCAATGAGATTATCATGGCTGCGCGCGCGCATTGGTTTGAGGATCAAGATAGCGCGTCTGCGCCTGAGCTTGTAGAGGAGGACGCCATTGCCGCGGACACCTCACAATGAGAGCTTAGAGTTTCCTGACAAAGCGGTTCCTGCCAAAAATATACCGGTACGGAAATGCATTTTAAGCGGAGAGCGTGCTGAAAACAGCATGCTAATCCGTCTTGCGCTGGGCCCGGATGGCACCATAGCGCCGGACGTGCATGCCAAAGCACCAGGCCGAGGCGCGTGGGTGGGCGTAAGCGCGGATGAGCTTTCTATGGCGCAAGCGAAGGGCAAGCTTTTGGGCGTGTTAAGCCGTGCGTTTAAGGAAACCAACGTTACGCTTGCCGATAATATGGCAGCGTGGATCAGCAGCGCATTGGAAAAGGCATTTTTGGACCGGCTTGGTCTTGAGGCCCGGGCAGGGAACCTTATTACCGGAGCAGAGAAGATCGATGCAGCGGCGCGTTCTGGCCAAGTGCATTTGTTGCTGCATGCGAGCGATGCCAGCCCTGATGGCAGCGGCAAGCGCGATCAATCGCTACGCGTTGGCAATGATGAAGAAGGTTCAGGCAAAGGAGGCATTAAACTTCCGGTTGACCGCGATGCAATTTCACAGGCGCTGGGCCGCGAAAACGCTGTCCATGTGGCTTTGATCGATAAAAAAGCAGCACAACGGGTGATGAACCATCTGGGACGCTGGCTAAATTTCAACGGATGCGGTAGTGCGTTGCCTATTGAAGGCACTAACCAGGCGAAAGCTGAAGCAGCCATCATGTATAAAGAACAAGGACAGGGTCTGTAATGAGTGACGAAAACGAAAATAAGCCAACTTTGACGCGCAAGCCACTTGGTTTGAAGCGGTCAGTTGAGTCTGGCGAAGTCAAGCAGACCTTTAGCCACGGACGCACCAACAAGGTTGTTGTCGAGGTTAAGCGCCGCAAACTGGTCGGCAAGCCCGGATATGAAGCCGAGATTGTTCCGCCGCCTCCGCCGCCTGTTGCTGCCTCCGCGCCTGTAGTTGCCGCACCTGCGCCGCGCAAAGCGCCTGCCGATGACATAATGTCGCGCCAAGAGCGCCAAGCAAAGCTGCTGCGTGAAGCAGAAGAAGCGCGCCTCTCCGTGCTCGAGCAAAGCGGCCGCCGTGAAGTAGAACAGCGTGCCAAAGCCGCCGAAGATGAACGCAACCGCGTGGCGGAAAACCGCAATGCTGCAAAAGAAGCGCCTGCGGTAATTGCTGCGTCTGCAGGAGATGTTGCCGCCGAAGTGCAAGCTGCAGATATTCCGGCTACAACCGACACACAAACAGCAGCGGCAGCACCCGCGCCGCGCAGATTTACGCCTGTCGAAGCGCCCAAGCGTCCAGAGCGCGAGGAAGTTAAAAAAGCGCCGCAGCGCCCCAATGTTAAAGGTGGCCCTGATCGCCGCCAATCAGGTAAGTTAACCGTTACGCGTGCGCTTGACGATAACGAAGGCGCGCGCGCGCGCTCGCTTGCTGCGTTGAAACGTGCCCGTGAAAAAGAAAAGCGTATGGGCGGCGGCGGACGCCGGGTCGCCCAACCAAAGCAAGTGCGCGATGTTGTTGTTCCGGATTTGATTACCGTGCAAGAGCTTGCCAACCGCATGGCCGAAAAAGGCAATGACTTGGTCAAGGCATTATTCAAAATGGGCATGCAAATAACGCTGGCCGACACGATTGATCAAGATACAGCGGAGTTGCTGGTTGAAGAGTTCGGCCATAATATTACCCGTGTATCCGATGCCGATGTCGATATTGTACATGGCGATGAAACGGAGCGCGATGATCCTGCATCATTGAAACCACGTCCGCCTGTTGTTGCGGTGATGGGCCATGTCGATCATGGTAAAACTAGTCTGCTTGATGCATTGCGCGGTGCGAATGTCGTGTCTGGTGAAGCCGGCGGAATTACGCAGCATATCGGCGCGTATCAAGTAAAGACCAAAGACAACGGTGTTATAACGTTCCTAGATACGCCGGGCCACGAAGCCTTTACCCAAATGCGTCAGCGCGGCGCGAGTGTAACCGACATTGTGATCTTGGTTGTGGCGGCCGATGATGGATTAATGCCGCAATCGATCGAAGCGATTAAGCATTGCAAGACAGCGGGCGTACCCATGATTGTCGCGATCAACAAAATGGACAAAGAAGGCGCAAACCCGCAGAAGATCCGCGAGCGGTTGTTGGAACATGAAGTCGTTGTCGAAGCGATGGGCGGCGATGTTCAGGACGTTGAGATTTCTGCTTTGAAGAAAACCGGGCTTGATATGTTGCTTGAAAAATTGGCATTGCAGGCGGAGCTTATGGAGCTGTCCGCCAATCCGGACCGTGCCGCCGAAGCCATTGTGGTTGAGGCGCAGCTTGATAAAGGACGCGGCGCAGTCGCTACCGTGCTTGTGAAGCGCGGTACGCTAAAACGCGGAGATATATTTGTTGTCGGTAGCCAAAGCGGCAAGGTTCGCGCGGTGATCGATGATAAAGGCAAGCAAATTGCAAACGCAACGCCGGGAATGCCGGTTGAGGTGCTCGGTCTTACAGGTGTTCCGTCGGCGGGCGATATACTAACCGTTGTGGACAGTGAAGCGCGCGCGCGCGAGGTTGCTTTGTACCGCAAGGAACAATCCACCAAAGCGCGGACTACGCAGGCTGCGCCTAATTTGGAAAATCTGTTTGATAATTTGTCGGCATCGCGCGCGATGGAATATGCCGTAGTGATCAAGGCTGATGTGCAGGGTTCTGTTGAGGCAATATCCACGGCGCTCAACAACCTGTCGACCGATGATATCAAGGTGCGCATATTGCTTGCGGGTGTGGGCGGAATTACGGAGTCAGACATGCTGCTTGCTGCGGCTTCGAATGCGCCTTTGATCGGGTTTAACGTGCGTCCCAATACTAAGGCGGCGGCGCTGGCCAAACGGGATAGAGTGCGATTGAAGTATTTTGACGTGATCTATCATTTGACTGCGGATATCGCCAAAGAAATGGCAGGCGAGCTTGGTCCAGAAATCATTGAAACGATTGTTGGCCGCGCCGAAGTTAAAGACGTGTTCAAATCTGGCAAACGCGACAAAGCAGCTGGTTTGCTTGTTCTCGAAGGGCTTATCAAGAAAGGCCTCAACACGCGTCTTACCCGCGATGACGTTATTATCAGCGCTACCAAAATCTCTTCACTACGCCGGTTCAAGGATGACGTGGATGAGGTGCGCGCCGGTATGGAGTGCGGCGCGGTGCTTGCCGATACCAACGACGTCAAAACAGGCGATATGCTCGAAGTGTTTGAGGTTGAGGAGCGTGAACGGGTATTGTAATCCGTTCGTCATATTCGTTTTGAAGGGGTAGATATGGCCAAACATAACGATGTTTCCCCCGAGGGCCGCTCTGTACGGTTACTGCGTGTGGGCGAACAGTTCCGGCATATCCTGTCGGAGCTTCTAACCCGCCAAGAAGTGAATAGTGTTTTGTAGGCCAAGGCAAGCTCCAATGCCCAGATTATGCACATATAATCGCCCCGTAATATGTTACACTTGATAATATATTTGTTTCATCATATGAGCATTTGTGCAAATTATTTATTTAAGAGTTGCTCAAAAGGCTTTGGCAAGGTCCAATAAACGTGCTCTTATTGTGAATAAGCTTGAACAGCTGGCGCATAACCCTGACGCGATGAAAAATAATATAACGCAGCTCAAAGGAAGAGAAGAAATGCGTTTGCGGGTTCAGAATTGGCGCATAATTTTTATAATAAACGATGACACGATTACGGTACAGGAAATAGCACCAAGATCATCAGTTTATGAGGACTAGAATATGACCGTTCAATATATTGAAATATATGGCAAAGATATGGCAATAATGCCAAAGGATGAATATCTGAAACTGGCAGAGTTGGCAGAGGATCTGGATGATATTGCAGCTGCAATTCGGGCAGAGAAACGCGCTGCTGAAGGCGAGGAATATGTACCGCATGAATTGGTAGTCAGGCTTATTAACGGGGAGTCAGGGCTTTTGGTTTGGCGGGAATATCGCGGTATGTCTCAGCAAGCCTTAGGCGATAAAATTGGCCTTTCAAAAATGACAATAAGCGGATTGGAAAAAGGCAAGCGTGATACCAGTTCAAAAAATTGGCGTGCCTTGGCAGCGGCGCTAAACGTTGACGTTGACGACATCCTACCAGAACTTGAACATGGCCAAACATAACGATGTTTCCCCTGAAGGCCGCTCGGTTCGCCTGTTGCGTGTGGGCGAACAGTTCCGGCATATCCTGTCGGAGCTTCTAACCCGTCAAGAAGTGCATGATGAGTTGCTTACCAGTATTAGCGTAAGCGTGACCGAGGTACGCATGTCGCCTGATCTGCGCCATGCAACGGTGTTTATCAAGCCCTTGCTCGGCGCAAATGAGGAGGCGGTGCTGAAAGCACTGCGTACCAATACGGCGTATTTTCAAAAGGAAGTCGCAGGCCGGGTGAGCATGAAATACGCCGCAAAGATTAAGTTTTTAGCCGATGAAAGCTTTGATCAAGCCACCCATATTGAGACGTTGCTTGCCGCGCCAAAAGTGCAACAAGATTTGGGCGACGTTCAGGGCGATGGTTGACTTGAGCTGAGGTAAGACGTATATTCTTACCTATGACAACGCAAACGAAACTCTCTGTCAAAGGGCAAGTTGTAATTCCTAAGGACGTACGCGATGCGTTGAACCTGAAGCCTGGCGAAACTTTGAATGTTAAGCGCGTAGGAAGGCAGGTTGTTATGGAAGTCGCCTCACCCGCGCGTGCGAAAATTAGTTATGAAGAGTTTCGTAGGCGCGTGCCAAAATACGAAGGTCCGCCTGTATCGATTTCTGATATAAATGCAGCAGTGGATGAGATGTTTATTCACAAATACAGGCATATCTAATTGATTGCGATTGATACGAATATTTTGTTGCGATTAATTCTTGAGGATGATCCTGAGCAAAGTAAAGCAGCACGAGACTTGCTTGCGGCGAATAAACTATTTGTACCCGTCACAGTTTCTATGGAAGCGGAATGGGTTTTGCGAGCAGCTTATCGGTTGGCACGGGATCAAATTGCGAATGCTATTGAGTTTATTATTAGTGTTGAAAATATGGAATTTGAAATGTCTGTGGCTTTGTTATGGTCTGTGGCGCGTTACAGGGACGGTGCAGATTTTGCAGATATGGTCCACATAGTTGCCAGTAAGGAAATGAGCGCCTTTGCCACTTTTGACAAAAGACTAGAAAAACAAGCTATGCCCGACTGTCCGATCAAGATTTATACGATCCAATAATGGCTAAGCTCTATTTTTATTATTCGTCGATGAATGCAGGCAAATCGACGACACTGTTGCAAGCGGATTTTAATTACCGGGAACGCGGTATGGAAACGATGCTGTGGACGGCCGCGCTAGATAACCGTTACGATCAGGGTATAATTACATCGCGCATTGGATTACAGGCGAACGCGCATAAGTTTGACCCTGATACCAATATTATGGCGGCAGCCCGCGCTCGGCACGCAGAGCAGCCTTTGGCCTGCATGTTAGTCGACGAGGCGCAATTTCTATCGAAGGCGCAGGTATTCCAGTGCGCTGCAATCGCCGATGACCTTAACATACCTGTATTATGTTACGGGCTGCGTACCGATTTTCAGGCGGAGCTGTTTCCGGGCTCTGCGGCGTTGCTAGGCCTTGCGGATGCTTTGATCGAGATCAAGGCTGTATGCGAATGCGGGCGTAAATCGACCATGAACCTGCGCGTGGATACCCATGGCAACGCGGTTAAGGCGGGCGCGCAGACCGAGGTCGGGGGCAACGACCGATATGTCGCACTATGCCGCAAACATTTTATGGAGAAAATGAAGTGAGCAATCCGCTGTCCAAACGGCTAAGCGAGGGTGACGTGCACCTTATGCCGTTTATCGATGATTATATTGAACCGCTTCGTGCTGCGTATGAACAGGACCAGGATATCTGGGATATCTACCCGCAGTGCATGATTGGCGAACATTTTGAAACGGGATTTGGCGCATTCTATAAGCATTACTTAATTGGTGACTGGGTTGGTCTCGCGATATTCAACGATGACGAGCTAACCGGTCTGACGAATTTTATTGCGCCTGATAGTGACAACGGCGTGGTGGAAATTGGCGGAACTTATATTGCGCCGTCACAGCGCGGTACAGGCCTAAATACTGTTATGAAGCGCTTGATGATCGATCATGCCTTTGACCTTGGATACCGCAAGATTGAATTCCGCATTGACGCCCGCAATGAACGTTCGCAGGCGGCGGTGCTGAAGCTGGGCGCGGTATATGAAGGTACCCTGCGTCAGAACAGGATTACTTGGACAGGCTATATCCGCGACACGATGGTGTTTGGATTGCTCGAAGATGAGTGGACGGTATGAGCGGCCCGAATGGCTGGATAATCCTTGATAAACCGTTCGGCCTTGGTTCGACGCAGGCGGTGGCGGCGGTAAAGCGGAATTTACGCGCCGCAGGCTTTGGCAAGGTTAAGGTCGGCCACGGCGGTACGCTCGATCCGCTGGCGACTGGAGTGCTGCCGATTGCACTGGGAGAGGCGACAAAACTGTGCGGTCGGATGCTGGATGCCAGCAAGGTTTATGATTTTACCATTAGCTTTGGGACAGAGACAGCCGGCCTTGATGCAGAAGGCGAAGTTGTGGCGGCATCAGATGTGCGGCCAACTTTGGAACGTATAAAAGCCATATTGCAACAGTTCACTGGAATGATAGAACAAGTACCGCCTGCTTATTCAGCGATAAAAATTGATGGAAAGCGGGCCTACGACCGAGCGCGTTCCGGGGAAGTTGTGGAAATGAAGCCGCGGAGCATTGAAGTTTTTGACCTAAAACTTCATCATGCTAAACTTGTTTCAGCATCCATAGTGCCACGAAAGCTGAGGAGCGAAGTTGAAAAAAGGACCCTGAAACAAGTTCAGGGTGACGAACTTTTGAGGTTTGTTACACTCTCCGCCCACGTCTCCAAAGGCACCTACATCCGCAGCCTTGCCCGCGATATCGCTTATGCACTTGGCACCGTGGGTCATGTTACGATGCTGAGGCGTACCAAGGCTGGCCCATTTGAGCAACACCACGCGATTTCACTGGACAGTTTGAATGCATTCGGTCAAGGCGCTGCACAGGATATAATCTTGCCGATGGAGGCAGGGCTGGACGACATCCCGGCTCTTGATCTCAGCCCGCAACAGGCAAGAGCGGTTCGCGAGGGCCGCGTCTTAACGGGTATTGCCACTGCGGATGGTATTTATTGGGGCAGGGACGCAGAGATGCGGCCAGTTGCTTTGATAGAAATTACCGCAGAAATGCTGAAAGTTATTCGTGGCTTTAATATATAACATTATGATGTTCGAAGGATAAATATGACGATTACTGCTGAAAATAAAGCGAAGTTGATTAAAGAACATGGCCGTGAAAAAGGCGATACCGGTTCACCTGAAGTGCAAGTTGCGATTTTGACGGAACGGATCAACAATCTGACCGATCATTTTAAGGCCAACCACAAGGATAACCATTCACGTCGCGGTTTGCTGATGATGGTAAACAAACGCCGTTCGCTGCTCGCTTATTTGAAGAAAGTCGACGAAGTACGTTATAGCGACCTTATTAAAAAGCTTGGTTTGCGTAAATAAAGTTACAGAGCGGCTCCGGGTGCAGGTCCGTTTTTGCATTTCTTCACACGAAGATTTGGGGCATGTTATAGTTAACACGCCGTAGGGGCATAAGTCCCCGACCGCCGCAGGACGGCATTTCTGCAAAATAAGAAGGCACCTTCATGCAATTGGGCAGAAGGGCAAAAGGAAAAAATATGTTTGATGTAAAAACTGTAAGTCTAGAATGGGGCGGCAAAACCCTCACTTTGGAAACGGGCCGTATCGCCCGCCAAGCCGACGGCGCTGTATTGGCGACCTATGGCGAAACCGTAGTGCTTTGCGCTGTAACAGCGGCAAAATCGGTAAAAGAAGGTCAAGATTTCTTCCCGCTTACCGTCCACTATCAAGAGAAATTCTCGGCTGCTGGACGTATTCCAGGCGGCTTTTTTAAGCGGGAACGCGGCGCAACCGAAAAAGAAACATTGGTTAGCCGCTTAATTGATCGCCCTGTTCGCCCATTATTCCCAGAAGGTTTCTATAACGAAATCAATGTTATCTGTCAGGTTCTTAGCTACGATGGTGAAACAGAGCCGGATATTTTGGCGATGGTCGCGGCTTCTGCGGCGCTTACCATATCGGGTGTTCCGTTCATGGGCCCTATCGGCGCGGCACGCGTTGGATATAAAGAAGGCGAATACCAATTGAACCCAAGCCTTGCCGAAGTGGCAACAGGCGAGCTTGATCTAGTTGTTGCGGCAACGGGCGATGCGGTAATGATGGTCGAATCCGAAGCGAAAGAGCTTTCTGAGGAAGTCATGCTAGGCGCAGTATTGTTTGCGCATGCCGAAATTCGCAAAGTTGCCAATGCTATTATAGATTTGGCAGAGAAAGCTGCGAAAGAACCTTGGCAAATTGATCTGACTGATAACACCGCCGATATGAAGGCAGACCTTAAGAAATTGGTTGGTAAAGATATCGCTGCGGCATACAAGATTACCGATAAATCCAAGCGTTCGGGCGCGCTGAACGAAGCGCGCGCAAAATCAAAAGCGCACTTCGCAGATGCCACACCGCAAACGCAGATGACTGCAAACAAAGTGATGAAGAAGCTGGAAGCAGAAATCGTGCGCGGCGCGATCCTGAAGGATGGCAGCCGTATTGACGGCCGTAATACTACGCAAATTCGTGCCATTGAAAGCATGGTTGGGTTCTTGCCGCGTACGCATGGTTCGGCGCTTTTTACCCGCGGTGAGACGCAGGCGATCTGCACCACCACGCTGGGCACCAAAGATAGTGAGCAGATGATCGACGGTTTAGACGGCCTTAGCTATACTAACTTCATGTTGCATTATAACTTTCCTCCATACTCGGTGGGTGAAGTTGGACGTTTTGGTGCACCTGGCCGCCGTGAAGTGGGTCATGGCAAGCTGGCATGGCGCGCGTTGCACCCTGTGTTGCCCAAAATGGAGGATTTCCCCTATACCATTCGCATCCTGTCGGACATTACCGAGTCCAACGGCTCGTCTTCAATGGCGACGGTTTGCGGCGGATGTTTGTCGATGATGGATGCGGGCGTTCCAATTGAACGCCCCGTATCGGGCATCGCCATGGGCTTGATCCTTGAAGGTAAGGATTATGCCATTCTTTCCGATATCTTAGGTGATGAAGATCATCTGGGTGACATGGATTTCAAGGTGGCAGGCTCCGAGAAGGGCATCACCACCATGCAAATGGACATCAAAATTGCTGGCATCACCGAAGAAATCTTCAAAGCAGCATTGATGCAGGCCAGAGAAGGCCGTGCGCATATATTGGGTGAGATGATCAAAGCATTGGGTACGTCGCGTACAGAGCTTTCTGCACACGCACCGCGCATCGAAACTATTCAGATCGATAAGTCAAAGATACGCGATATTATCGGTACCGGCGGTAAGGTGATCCGCGAAATCGTTGCGGAAACGGGCGCAAAGGTTGATATCGATGATGAGGGATTGATCAAAATCAGCTCTTCGGACGGCGCGCAGATTGAAGCAGCGAAAAAATGGATCTTGGGCATTGTTGAAGAAGCCGAGATTGGCAAAATTTATGACGGTAAAGTCGTAAACATCGTTGATTTTGGCGCGTTCGTAAACTTTATGGGCGGCAAAGACGGCCTTGTTCACGTATCCGAAATGCGTAATGAGCGCGTTGAAAAAGTCGGTGATGTTGTATCCGAAGGCCAAGCGGTTAAGGTTAAGGTTCTTGAGATAGACCCGCGCGGAAAGGTTCGCTTGTCGATGCGCGTTGTCGATCAAGAAACCGGCGCAGAGTTAGAAGATACCCGTCCGGCACGTGAACCGCGTGAGGACCGTGGCCCAAGAAGAGAAGGGGGTGGCGACCGTCCAGATCGTGGTCCTAGAAGAGATGGCGGCAGAGATGGTGGCGGCGGACGTGACCGCGGTCCAAGACGTGATGGTGGTAGAGATGGCGGACGTGATCGCGGACCGCGTCCAGAAAGCGGCGAAAAGGACGGTAGTTCGGCGCCATTACCCGATTTTATTACCGGTGATTAATCGCTGATACAGAATGAAACGTAAAGAAGGGCCGTGAAGAAATTCGCGGCCCCTTTTGTTTTGGCAAGTTTAAGGCATTATTTGCGTAAAACTCTTGGCGGCGCGGGCAAGAGTATCTAAGGACGTTGTATGTATAAAAAATTCTTTGTTCCCGTGATAACGGGTCTTGCTGTATTTTCTTTGGCGGGCTGCGCCTCGACCTCATCCAAAAAAGCGGATACTAAATACGTCGCGCGCGACGTAAATACGCTGTATAATGCGGCCAAGCAAAAGCTTGATGCAAAGCAATATGATGTGTCCGCCGCTTTGTTTGATGAGGTTGAGCGGCAGCATCCGTATTCCCCGTGGGCACGGCGTTCACAGCTTATGAGCGCATTTAGTTATTATATGGGCGGGAAGTTCAACGAATCCGTATCTGCATCGCGCCGGTTTTTATCGATCCATCCGGGTAACAAGGATGCGCCTTATGCTTATTATCTGATATCGCTTAGCTATTATGAACAAATCAGCGATGTTACCCGGGACCAAAAAATTACGCAGCAGGCGCTCGCAGCACTGGGCGAGGTACAGCGCCGCTACCCAAATACACGTTATGCCGCCGATGCTGGATTGAAGATCGATTTGGTTAACGATCATTTGGCGGGTAAAGAGATGGAGATTGGCCGGTTTTACCAGCGGCGTTCATTGTGGTTGGCATCATCGTTACGGTTCCGCGAAGTAGTTGATAAATATCAAACAACTACCCATGCTCCCGAAGCGTTATATCGGTTAACTGAGACGTATTTGGCGATGGGAGTGCCAGAAGAGGCAAAGAAATCCGCCGCAGTATTAGGTGCGAATTATCCAGGTAGCAAATGGTACGAGCGGGCATATGCGCTGATGCAAAAGCACGCGCCAACTGCGTAAAATTCGCTTAGGCATAGAGCATGCTGAATTCGCTCACGATTCGTGACATTGTACTGATAGAAGCGCTCGATCTTGATTTTCGGGCTGGCTTGGGTGTGCTTACCGGAGAGACAGGGGCGGGCAAATCAATCTTGCTGGACTCGTTGGGCTTAGTACTCGGTGCGCGTGCCGATAGCGGCTTAGTACGTGCCGGATCGGATAAAGCGCTTGTTACTGCCAGCTTTGACGCGCCGCAGACAGGGTCAATATTGGCAGCAATGTTGGATGCTAATGAAATCGGCTTAGACGCAGGCGAACCACTTTTAATCCGCCGTTCTTTGCGCGCAGATGGTGGCAGCAAAGCGTTTATTAACGATCAGCCTTGTTCGGCGGCGTTGTTAAGAGAGGTAGGCGCGCAGCTGGTGGAAATCCACGGCCAGCATGATGACCGCGGACTGCTTAACGCAAAGGGGCATAGGGCGCTACTAGATGCGTTTGCAAAATGTGACAGCATGGCAGCAGCAGGCGCGTTTGCGGCTTGGCAAAAAGCAAAAGCGGCATTGATCGCCGCACGAGATGGGATTGAAAATGCAGCGCGCGACCGGGAGTATCTGGAATTTGCATTAGAAGAGCTGATGAATTTTCGTGCTGTGGACGGTGAGGAAGAGCAGCTGGCGGGCGAACGTTCTGACATGCAAAAAGGTGAGCGGATTACGGACGATCTGAAGGCTGTGTTTAAGGTGTTTGAAGGATCCAAAAGCGCAGTGTCGGAATTGCGCGGCGCGGCCCGGCGGCTTGACCGTTTGGGCGCTGAGCATCCGTTGTTAGCAGAAGCCCTGACCGCGATGGACCGCGCGGTAATTGAGGCAAGTGAGGCCGAGGATAAATTGAACAAGGCGGCAGACGCGCTCACGTTCGATCCTGTTCGGCTCGATGACATCGAAGTGCGCTTGTTTGAGCTGCGGGCATTGGCGCGCAAGCACAATGTTGCGCCGGATGGATTGCTTGCGTTACAAACCGAAATTGCGGCAAAGCTTGAAGCGATACAGGCGGGAAATGAGGGACTGGCAAAATTGGAGGCTGCAGTAAAGACAGCGGCGGCGGCGTATACACAGGCTGCAGGCTTGTTATCAAAGGCGCGGGCAGAAGCTGCCGTGCGGCTCGATAAAGCAGTGGCAGCAGAGCTGATACCGTTGAAACTGGATGCGGCCAAACTGCGTACTGACATAATGCGATTGCCCGAAGAACGATGGGGCGCAGACGGCATGGACCGCGTGGAGTTTCTGATTTCAACCAATCCCGGCGCGCCGTTTGGCGCGCTGACCAAAATCGCGTCGGGCGGCGAGCTGTCGCGGTTTATCCTAGCGCTAAAGGTGGCACTGGCACAAGAAGGCGGGGCGCAGACAATCATTTTTGACGAGATTGATCGCGGTGTCGGCGGCGCAGTGGCATCGGCGATTGGTGAACGCTTGGCGCGGCTGGCACAGCGGACACAGCTGCTGGCGGTAACGCACAGCCCGCAGGTGGCGGCCAAGGGTGCGGCACATTATTTCATCGCCAAATCGAGCCAAGGTACCGTCACGCGCACAGGTGTTGTGGAGCTAAATACCGAGGGCCGCCGCCAAGAAATCGCCCGCATGCTATCGGGCGCAGAGGTAACAGATGAGGCGCGGGCGCAGGCGGCACGGTTATTGGAGGCGGTGTGAGGTATCTTGACGAGACCTGTAGAAGATACTAATTAAAAATCATGAACAAGCCTTATAAACCTCAATCGATACTGCCAATTCTCGCGAATGTGGGCATAAGCATAAGCGATCTTAAAAAGAATCCGTCTGCTGCAATTGACGCAGCCAAGGGCCAGCAGGTTGCTATACTAAACCGTAATAAAGCAGTTGCTTACATAGTTTCACCTGAGGTTTGGGATCATATTATAGATGTTTTCGATGATATGAAGTTGGCGCGTGAAATAGAAGACCTGCTTAATGAAGACCCAGAAAGCACGATAGAGGTGTCGCTTGACGACTTATAAGTTGGAGTTTGGAAGGCAAGCTCAAAAACAATGGAAAAAATTAGACCAAGATATTCAGGCACAGTTTAAGAAAAAGCTGGCTCGCATCTTAGAAAACCCTCATATTCCGTCTGCTAAGTTACATGGTTTTAAAAACTCCTACCGGATTAAATTGCGCAAAGTAGGATACCGGCTTGGCTACAAAGTAATTGATGACAGGCTGGTTGTTTTAGTAATTGCAATAGGGCGCCGAGATAAAGACGAAATCTACGCTGATTTTGCTCATAACTATAATGAGGGTTATGAATGACTAATGCTGAAAACCTATCCCCTGCCGATGCCGCCAATGAATTGATGCGCCTTGCCAAGCAAATCGCGTATCACAATCGCAGATATCATGCCGAGGATAAGCCAGAGATTTCGGATGCGGAATATGATGTGCTGGTGCGGCGGAATAATGAGCTTGAGGCGGCGCTTCCTGATCTGATCCGCGCCGATAGCCCGAACGCAGCGGTGGGCTCAGCTGTGGAGGAATCGCCGTTATCTAAGGTAACGCATGCCAAACGGATGATGAGCCTTGATAATGCTTTTGATGCAGAAGATGTTCAGGATTTTGGGGCCCGGGTACGGCGATTTTTGAAGCTGGGCGATGATGCGCAAGTTGCGATGACGGCAGAGGATAAGATTGACGGATTGTCCCTTTCGCTGCGATATGTTGAC
>JAYWFI010000088.1:0-7876 GCA_043778865.1 Sphingomonadales bacterium | reverse complement strand
ACAAAATCAATGACATCAACCTGATACCCCTGCGCCCTAAGGAGCATCACACGGCTGTTGTCTGTGATAAGATCGGCTTGTTTTTGGAGCAATAAACCGTGAGAGATGAATTTCCGGTTCGGCGTGTCGCTTTTTTGTAGGTCCAATAAAACCTCATTTTGGCAACACGGCGCGCAAATGATCAGTTTGGATTTTGCGCTAATGCCATAAAATAATGCATCATCTGTCGCGGTGTCACATGCGTGCAAAGCGACGATCGCATCATAATAATGCCGAGAGAAATCCTCCGCCTTCATATTATGAAACGCCAAGTTTTCAAAACTGGACACGCGCGCGGCCTCGTTACATAAATCAACCATCTCTGCGCGCGTATCTACGCCGTCAATTTTGGGGTTTAACCCTGCCGCCTGCAGTTGATGGTACATCGCGAACGTTAAATATCCCTTGCCAGATCCGATATCTAAAACCTTGATCCGGCTTTGCTTTACGGCCTGTGTTCGTTCGATCCGCTCAATGAAAAGTTCAACAAACCGGCATATCTGACGATACTTACTATACATGCTCGGGTTGACATCTCCGGCCTCGTTCGAAACGCCTAGGGCCTTTAGAAACAAGCTGTCGCTGCGGATTTTGTAGTTTTTCTCGCGGTTATGGGGTTTTACGTCACTCATAATTTCTTCATAAATAATTCTGATGGGATTGATAGCCTAAGGCTGCCAAATACCATCCCTCTGTTTATGTATAAGTAACGCCCCGCCTAGGGGGAACGACGCAGCTGCTTAAGGCATAATGGCGGTCAAGGTGTTTGCGGGGTGTTCGCGGAGTTTCCGGCGACGCGCGTTCATCCTACGTCAGCGGTTAACAGGTATTGCGTGCGGCATTGAGGCGCCGCAAAAAAGGGCGCCCGTTGCTGGACGCCCTCCCCTTTATTCTTGCATCAAGGTTTAGCTGTTTTCGCTGTCAAGTATCCCAAACTTGGCTTCAAATGCCTTGACGTCGCCGCGTGCGAGCAGGCCGGATTGTTCGGTCCACAGGTCTCGGTCTATTCGGCCTTTGAAAGAACCCATATGCGCATCGACTTTGGCAATATCACCGGCAGACCAATTTGCAATCTGATCAAAACGGCGCACACCAAGGCTGATGAGTAGCTCGTTCAGCTTTGGTCCTACGCCCTTAATCTGTAACAGATCATCAGGCGCTCCGACGGCCGCTGGTATACCGATCGCGGTCATTGCAATGGCACCTGCTCCCGCCACTGCGCCTGCAACCATACCTGCACCGCTATCGTAGATGCGTGTCCATTCGGCATGGTTCCCGGCGGCAAGCAGCTTGGCTTGAGGGATCCATTCTTCTTGGCCAATACGGTTTTTGAATGCACCTAAATGATCGTCAACCTTGTCCACGTCACCTGCCGACCAGTTCGCAATCTGATCAAAGCGGTGGACCCCAAGGCCGTTCAGCACCTCATTCAATTTGGGGCCAATGCCTTTGATCTTTAGCAGATCGTCTGCGCCGCCTACAGCCGCCGGAATACCAATCGCCGTCAATGCAACCGCAGCAGCAGCAGCGGCGGGAACCGCAACAGACGCAGCGGGCACGGCAGCAGATGGAATTGGATCAGCAACAGGAACCGCTTTTGCAGGCTGTGGAACTGGATCCGCATACGCTGCACCGGGTTCAGCAGCATTGCCGCGTAACCACAACGCGGTAAGTATGCCTAAGATTAACGGCCCTAAAAGCCAGAGAGCGCTCGAAAGCGAAAAATCACATAATGGCCACATAATATATTCCTTTCTTAGCTATTTGTCTCGCTGCCAAAAATCAGGCGGCCAATAACAATTCCGATGACGTAGACGACGAGCGCGATGATGATCGCTCCTAATAATGTGTTCATAATATCTTCTCCCTAACTTTCTTACTGCGCAGGTTGAGCGGTATCGGTGCCCGCTTGTGTGACGGCTGTGGCAGTTGAAACGGTGAATTCAATGCGGCGGTTTTTTGCAAGTGCTTCTGATGTACTTGCCGTATCAAGCAGTTTCGTTTCGCCATAACCCTTTGCTGACATACGTTCTTTAGGGATGCCACGCTCGGACAAAGCCGCCAGAACCGCATTCGCACGCCTCTCGGAAAGCTTCATGTTAGATGCATCATCGCCTTGCTGATCGGTGTGGCCAGCCACTTCTATTTTTGTTCCGGCGCAATCCTTGGCTGCTTTTGCAAGCGCCTCAACAACAGGCATGGAATAGGAAGTGATCTCTGCATTACCGCTGCCAAAGTTGATCGTCTTGCCTTTTATGGCGGCATCAACGTTTGTTTGGCAATTTTGTACCACCTGCGCAGTTGCGGGTTTTTCAGGCACAGTAACGGCGGGTGTCACGCCGGAAGGCGCAACAGCAGCAGGCGCATTGGCAACAACTTGGGTTGTGGCGCACTTGCTGCCCATCCCAAACGGGCCATAGAACAGCCAGGTTAATACCGCGGTTGCGATACCCCCTATTATAATTTTTAAGATTGACGGCATATCTTCCTCTCCCCAATTTCATCGGTGTATTTTGTGCAATGGCATCGCATTAGCGACTCCAGTGCGCGGAGAAACGTTAAAGCTTTATATCTAAGAGTCCATAGACACTTAGGATCAGTATCTAGCAATGACCGGTCATTGAAACCTGAATACCGTCCGCACACGGATTAGGACTGGGACCTAATCCAATGCGAAATTATGAACACGAAAAGACAATTAAAAAAAGCTAGCTTAAAAATTACGACTTAAAATAAAATATTTTGGATGTGGCCCGCAATGATTTGATCCGCAATGGTTGAAGTAATCTTTGTAGTAATCGGCACATGTTATTGGCCTCAAAGTAATCAATGCAGTGACTTGATAATATTTAAATACAACTCTCACGTGACTATTATCAAACCACTTTTCAGCAAGAATATGAACTATACTCAATCTGGATCATTCCCAAGATTCTAATTAATATTTCCTTACTGCTATTGCCTCAAAAAGAACGCAGCAAATTTTTGCGATATTTTTGAGGTGATTACCATGAGCATGAACTTTTCCGGAAACTATATTCAGTTTGCACTTTCACCTGAAGAAGTGTTGCAAGCCGAAGCAGTAATAGAGACGCAGGCTGTTGCGCAGTTTCGCAGACGGGTGCGCCAGCAGCGCGCAACATACGACAATTTCATTGGCCATAGCGGACAAAGCCAAGATTTAACCGACGGTACGCGCCGCCAAATCATGCGCGCGCTGCGTAAATCATGCAGCGTACTGGGAGTAGGCCAGAAAAACCGCATAGGACGGCTTGGTGGCGGCGCAGCGCTGGGCGCGATTGTGGCTGGATTTACCGTCCCTGCCATGGCGCAATCCGTCAGCGGCGGTAACAACGGAGCGCAGCCAACCAGCCTGGCGATTGGCACAGGCGCGGTTACCGCAACAGTATCGGGCAGTTCGGTTGCCGTTGGTAATAACGCATCGGTATCTACCGCAAGCGATGGCACCGCCATTGGCGCAGGTAGCACCGCAACGGGCGGCCGCGGCGTTGCCGTGGGTTCCGGCGCGCAGGCGCAAAATAACAAGGGCATTGCCATTGGCGTGGGTGCACGGTCATTGAACGCCTCGGCTGGCACAAATTTAGAGGCTGGATCGATTGCAATTGGCGAAACATCGCTGGCGCGGGCCAACGGCACCGATCCGTTTAATCAATCCTCTGCCGTCTCCATTGGCATAGCTGCCGAAGCAACCGCAAACGGCGCAGTCTCGTTTGGCGAAAGCGCGATTGCGTCGGCCTATTATTCCAGCGCACTGGGCGCTTATTCTTTAGCATCTGGCGTTGGCTCTGTGGCAACCGGCGGCGGGGCAACCGCCAGCGCATCGGGCGCGATCGCGATTGGCGGCGCGACCAGCGCGGGCAATGCAACAGCTCTTTCGGGCTTTGCGCGGGCAACATCGGCTAACGCAATTGCCATCGGTAACGCAGCATCGGCGACAGGTACAGCATCTGTTGCTCTAGGAAGCAATGCTGTATCGGCGGGGGTGAATTCAACTGCATTGGGTAAGAACACATCGGCTTCAGGCTTGTCTTCTGTTGCACTTGGCCAATCATCAAGCGCAACAGGGCAAGAAAACATCGCTTTAGGCAGTTCTGCTATTGCATCAGGCGCTAACAATGCGCTTGCACTGGGTTCAAGTGCGCTAGCGAGTGGAAGTGAAACTATTGCAATAGGCCGCGCCACAAAAGCAACAGGCGCAAAAGCAGTAAGTATAGGTTTTGCGGCAACAGCAAGCTTCAATGATGCAACGGCAATAGGAACCAATTCTTCGTCGACAGGTCCAGATACTATAGCAATAGGCAGCAATGCGCAGGCAGGTGGCGGCGTATTAGCCGAAACTGGAAGTGTCGCCATTGGCCGCAACACATCGTCCTCTGGATTAAATTCCACCGTACTGGGCGCATTTTCGAGCGCCACACAAATCAGCACGATAGCAATCGGAGTGGGTACTAACAGCACAGGTACAGAGGCAATTGCGATTGGCCGTTTAACAACTGCCAGCGGTGGATTATCATCCGCGCTGGGTAAGAGTGCTACTGCAAGCGGGATAACGTCGACTGCCCTTGGTAGCAACACGTTAGCATCGGGAGGATCCAGTGTCGCACTTGGAAACGCCGCGCAAGCAACGCGCAACTTCTCAATCGCGATCGGAGAAGCCGCCGTTGCAGGCACCGCCGATAACACCACAGCCATCGGCCGCGGCGCATCATCAACCGGATTAAACGGCGTTGCGATTGGTTTGTTCAGCCGCCAGACAAATGGCGGTACGGCGATCGGTAACGACACGGCATCAAGCGGGAATGTGGCCACCTCGGTTGGATACCGCAACGCGGCGGTCGGCGATTTTAGTTCTGCCATCGGAAGCAATAGCAGCTCGTTCGGCAACAACTCGGTTGCCCTAGGAATCAATGCCGTGGCAGGGGTCACGGGTTCCTCTGCGGCAATCGATAACGGTATCGCCATCGGTAATGCGACCAAAGCAATTGGCAAGGATGCAACCGCCATAGGGACAACCGCCGATGCAGCCGGCCTGCATGCCGCATCATTTGGGTTTGACGCCGATGCGACGTTTAAGGATGCAACCGCAATAGGATCATTTACACGGGCAACGCAGGAATTCTCGACCGCGTTAGGTACCAATGCCAGCTCGGCGGGCAAGTACGCCTCTGCTCTTGGTGCAGGCAGTTCAGCGTCAGGAGAATCGAGCACAGCGGTAGGTAATAATAGTTCTGCGTCTGCTGCAAATGCTACCGCTATGGGGGCGTTTGCAAGAGCGAACGCCAATGCCGCCATTGCAATCGGCATTAACAGTTTGGCAAGCAACATCGATAGCATTGCGATTGGCAACAGCGCGCAAACATTGGCGGACAAGGCAATCGCGATGGGCCGCGGCGTAATTGCAAATAGCACAAGCAGCGTCGCCATCGGTTCGGACGGCACCAGCACAACAGGCGCAGGTTCTGTTGCCATCGGTCAGGGGCAAGTAACCAATGGCCGCGGCGCGGTTGCCATCGGTGATCCCAATACCGCCACAGGTACAGGCGCATTGGCAATTGGTGCAGACAACACCGCCAATGGTCAAGGCGCGGTTGCGCTTGGTAATTTGAATACCGCAACAGGCACTGGTTCCGTTGCGCTTGGTAATGCCGCAAAAGCAACAAATGCAGGCACCAGCGCCATCGGGGACGGAGCAATAGCCAGCGCAGTCAAATCCAATGCAATTGGCGCAGGTGCAATCGCTGGACAAACAGGCGCAGTCGCGCTGGGCTCCGATTCTGTCACTAGTGCCGTACATACCGGAGCATACACGTTAAACGGCGGTACCGCAGCAGCAATAGCGCCAAGCAGCGTGGTTTCGATCGGCGCAGTAGGCGCAGAGCGGCAGCTAACAAACGTTGCAGCAGGGGTAGTTTCAGCGGCCTCAACAGATGCCATCAACGGATCGCAGCTGTTTACGGTCGCGGCCGCTGCCAATAATCTCGGAACCAGCCTGCAGACGGTCACCGGCGGCGGGCTTGTCATAAACCCGAACGGCACCATAGCAACACTGCCCACCATCACTGTTGGCGGAGCCGCTTACAACAACGTAACCGCAGCCATACAGGCAGGCGATACCAAAGCGACCGCAGCCAACGCCGGGCTTGCAGCCGCGCTTGGCGGAGGATCAAGCGTTGCGCCAAGTGGCACTGTGACGGCTCCTACTTATAATATTGCAGGCGGCACGTACAACAATGTCGGCGATGCACTGAACGCATTGAATACAGCAAGCGGAACCACAAAATACTTCCACGCCAATTCCGCTCTGGCCGATAGTGTTTCGGGCGGTACCGAAAGCATTGCAATCGGACCAGAGGCAACATCGGCGGGCAATAGCAGTATGGCCGCTGGCTTTGCGGCATCAAGCGCTGGTTTGAACGCCACTGCCATCGGCGTTTCCAGCAAAGCATCCGCCAAAGATACAACAGCGATCGGCGGCTTTACTGTTGCCTCGCAAGAGTTTTCCACTGCGCTTGGCACCAACGCCAGCTCCACCGGAAAATTCGCATCGGCACTGGGTGCAGGCAGCTCGGCCACAACCCAAAGTAGTACCGCGGTCGGCAACAACACCGCTGCAACCGGGTCCGCCGCAACCGCTGTTGGCGCATTCGCGGCTGCATCGGGTAACTTTAGCACGGCGGTTGGCCTTAATAGCGTTGCGTCTGCAACCAACGCGGCCGCGCTGGGCAACGGTGCCCGCGCCGCCGGCGTAAATGATGTTGCGCTGGGTGCAAACTCGGTAAGCAGCGCGCCCAATACAGGTGCATTCACGCTGAACGGCGGAGCAGTTGCCGCCTCTGCGCCTGCATCGGTTGTGTCGGTTGGATCATCGGGTAATGAGCGGCAGGTAACCAATGTGGCGGCAGGCGTTGTTTCGGCAACGTCAACCAATGCCATCAACGGATCGCAATTGTTCGCCGTGGCAACTGCTGCCAACAATCTGGGCATCAGCCTTCAGACAGTGACAGGTGGAGGGTTAGTGATCAATCCGGACGGCACAATTGCAACGCCGCCCACAATCACGGTCGGCGGGGTTGCATATAACAATGTAACCGGGGCGATTGAAGCAGGCGATGCCAAAGCCAATATTTTGGGCGGCAATGTCGCAGCGGCGCTGGGCGGAGGGACCACTTATAATCCAAACGGTACTTTGGCAGGTACAACCTTTGCCGTTGGCGGCAACACTTACAACAACGTAGGGGCAGCACTTGCGGCGGTAGGCAACGGCGCAGTGGGGCCGGTGCAATATGCCAATGCAGCAACGCCAACCACCGCCAATGGCGGCGTACCGACCAATAACCTGACTCTAGCTGGCGCAGCAGCAGGACCGGTGACGCTTGCTAATGTGGCCTCGGGCGCTTTGAATGCAACGTCAACGCAGGCCGTCAATGGCGGCCAGGTAAATGCAATAGGCACATCTGTTGCGGCGCAGCTGGGGGCAGGATCGGTATTTAATCCTATAACTGGTCAAGTCACTGCGCCCGCTTATACTGTTGCAGGCGGTAACCAGACCAATACAGGCGATGCGTTTGCAGCGCTGAATACAGCAAACAACCTCGCTAATGCAGGGCTTGCTTCTGTTTTTGGCGGCGGTGCGGCTGTTGCGCCTAATGGCACAGTCACAGCGCCATCGGTGAATGTTGGCGGCACGACCTATACCAACTTAACCGATGCCATTCAGGCAGCGGGCGGCGGGTATAAACTAACGACCGCAGCGATAGGAACAGGCGTTGCCAATGGCACCACCATCGAAGGCGTAGCAGCAGGAGAAACGGTCACG
>JAYWFI010000087.1:0-6672 GCA_043778865.1 Sphingomonadales bacterium | reverse complement strand
GGCTTTCCATAAACCTGTAAACGAGCTCCACCCGTACACAAAATCATGCACAAGCTCATTGCCCGCATCAAAATCCGTCCCGCGGTAACTGATGACTGTTTCGCCATTCCACTCATATTCTTGAGTAAAAAAGCCAATATTTTGCCATGTTGCATAAGCAGGTGCATCAACTCCACGTGATTCACGTGTAATCAGCTTAGCGTTTCCAATTTTAACACTATCGACTCCTTTTATACCTGCCGCATAACCGCGCTGATATGAATCCATGGCAAGAATTGAGAGGAAGACTTCTTTATTCATACTCATCTGTAAAGCTCCGTACTGAAATCACCCGAGGATATGAGATCCATTGGCTTTGCATCTTCTAAATATTTTGGAGGATTAGGTTTTAGCGTTCCCCGATGTTCCTTCAACCACCCCAACCGCTTCTCAATCTCGCTGGTCACGGCTTCATCGGTCATCTGCACCGTCAGGCTCTTGAGCGCGTATCCCGCGCCGTAGCTCTTCGCCAGATTATCGGGGTCCACCTGCTCCACGCTCTTGGGATCGGCGGGGTTGGCGAAACGCACGAAATAAGGGTAATTTGCCGTACCCATATTGTCGGTGCGCGGTACCGGGCGCGCTGTTTTATCTTTGGGTACATCGTTCGACAACCACCCCGCCCAGTCCGTAGAACCGGCCGAACGCAGCAGCACAAATAGCGTCTGGCTGCCCTGACCTTTTAAAGCAGGCAAATCCACCGCAACCGCCTCACCTTTTATCTGAAACCCGCCGCCAGCAAGGCCGCCAAACAACGCCTTGTCCACCGGCCCCGACCGCGTCCACACGACTTCAATCACGCTATGCCCCGTCCGCACGCCTTGCGGCGTCTCCACTTTAACTATAAGCTTATACCGCATTATCTCACGCGATCCGCAACCTGTAAGCAAAGCCGCCAATGCAGCAGCTGTAATAGCCCCGAATGCCCTGCCAAACGCTCTACGTCCCATCATGCTGCTGCCCCCAAATCCTTCGCACTACGCGTAAGCTTTTGTGCTAATTATCACTTTATTACATAACCCTTGCACCCGCTCAAGCGGATAGCCTTGTGCCTAACGTGCGCCGCGCCCATGCGCCGTGTTCGTTGCATTTGCCGCGGCATTACTGTGATACTAAAACCCTGACATACAATTAAGAACAGGATATAGTTGCTGCGGAGATAGACTCGATGACACACGTTGATTGCAACAGGAGAAAGCTGCTGATCGGCCTTGGGGTTTCGGCAAGCACGCTGATTTGCAAGCCCGCGGCGGCTCAGCAACGCAAACTGTTCGGCATTAATCTGCCTAAGGAAATCGCGGATATTCTGCCTCCGCAGATTTTGAGTGTGGCCGAAACCGCAGATGCGTTGATCGCATTGGAGCGTGAGGCGGATGCCAAGCTGCTTCCCAAATCACTGCTGCAATTTGATGATGGTATCCCGGTATCCTCGGCGGATACATCGTTTTATGCCCTCGTGCTGCCGCGGCTTGTCGCGTTGATTGATCGTAGTGAATTTCGCAATACCGAATTTGCCGATAAAGCAGGGGGACTGCTCGCGCAGTTGCATGCAGGCCAGCATGAGGTTGCTGAGGGATGGCGTGCGTTTGCTCCGCTGCGTAATTTTGAACAGAATTTCGGCGTCTCTGGTGATAAGCGCCTATCGCTCGATCCGCAGCAAGAAAGTAGCGTGCCACCCGTTATTGATTTGCCCAGCTTGCCCAATTTACCCAATTTGCCCGCTTCGCCTGAGCAAACCATGCCTGAGCAAACCCTGCCTAAGCAAGATCCTAGCGTTCCAGATCCACCGCTGCTCCCCGATCAGCCGATCAGCAGGCGGCGCGATTTTGCTTCGCTTTCGGCGGAGTACGGACGCATGTTCGCCTCGATTAGCGTCCGGCCCGAACGTGCGCGTATGGCCGATTGGCACATAACGATGCTGCGCAATGCCCGGCCGCGGTACGAGGCGGTCGGCGAGAGTACCGGCGTGCCATGGTATTTCATCGGCATTATCCACGGGTTAGAGGCGAGCTTTAACTTTCGTGCGCATTTGCACAATGGTGATTTCCCTCTGAGCATGCGCACCCGGCAAGTTCCCGCGGGCCGCCCGCGCGTGTGGTTGCCGCCCGCCGATTGGGGATCAAGCGCGCGTGATGCGCTTACGCTACTGGGTTTTACGGGGCAGCGTGATTGGAGCCTTGAGCGTACATTGTACCGGCTTGAGATGTACAACGGCCTTGGGTACCGATCATACGGCGTACCCACACCCTATCTGTGGAGCTTTTCCAACCATTACCAAAGCGGTAAGTTTGTCGCCGATGGCCACTGGAATGCAGCAGCAAAATCGCAGCAATGCGGCGCGGCGGTTATGATGAAGATGCTATCGGATGCAGGCGAGATCAAGCTTGTTTAGAGCCCGTCGCTTGACCAATGCGGCGGATCGGACAGGAATTTGAATACGCCGTAACTTGCGCCAATTTGATGCAGGGTTTGGTTTTCTGATCCATTAGCAGGTGCGGCTAATTCGGCGCGGTTGCCGCTTGCATCCTTGACAACAATCTTGCCTGTCCAGCTGATCTGCATGTCAATTGCTCGCCCTTCAATATGGCGTGACGTCAGCGAGGGCTCGAATTTAATTATAAATAATGCGGCCATTTCGCTGGCGGCTTTGCGTGATGCGCTCATCATCGTTGAGGTTCGGCCCGCCAATTTAACACGCAATCGCTGCAGCGTTAAAAAAAGCCTTCGGCTTACGGCTAATCCAGATTGGAAAGTCACACTAAGGTCACACCTAAATGGATTTGGCAGCGCTGCTTTCTCTGCAGGTTTCATCACGTCTTTGTATCTCTGCGCAAGCAAAATAGTGCTGCGTTTGCGCATAAAGCGGTGCTGAAAAACCGCACAAAACTGTACAAGTTGATAGTCCAGTGCAAAAGCAGCTTTATGATAATGGAACAGAGTTAATGACATCAGGTTTTTAGGCAGACGTTCGGGAAAGGTGAACATGTGAAGCGCTCCTAATAATATCAATACTAACCATACAGGTTATATCATTGATAGAGGCTTGTAGGACAGCGGGAAGTGCCCTTCGTTATGCGAGCGCCGCCGTATTCTGCCAAAGTTCACACCTCAATTATCATCGCCATTGTAATTGTCGTAGTTAGAGAGCAAAGACGCGGGTGTAGAATTTATCCGCGTGGCTACGACTATCGCAATTCAAACACACCATAATGTTTAGGGAAATTGTTGTGAAACTATCTATATATTTCAGTATATTGAGATCATCAATGGCTGCTGTGGCGGTGCTGGCAGTTGTTCCTGCGGCCATTGCACAAGACGATATGAGCAAGGTAGAAATCAAAACCGAACAGCTTGCCCCCGGCGTAGCGGTGTTGTTTGGGGCAGGCGGCAACATCGGTGTGTCATATGGTGAAGACGGGACTGTCTTAATTGATGACCAGTTCGCCCCATTGACGCAAAAGATACAAAAAGCCGTTGCCGACCTTGGCGCGTCTCCGGTTAAGTTTTTGGTCAATACGCATTGGCACGGCGATCATAGCGGCGGGAACGAAAATTTGGGCAAGGCAGGCGCGGTGATCATGGCGCATGATAATGTACGCGTGCGTATGGCCAGCGAGCAAAGCCGGGACGGTAAAGTTACGGCGGCAAGCCCGAAAGCCGCGCTGCCCATTATAACCTATGACAAGGGATTTAAACTGCATCTCAACGATCAGGAGGTGCGCGTGATTGCGCTCTCGCCTGCGCATACAGATGGCGATTCCATGATCCATTGGACCAAATCAAATATCATCCACATGGGCGATACGTTTTTTAACAAGATATCATATCCGTTTATTGATCTGGATAGCGGCGGCAATGTGCGCGGCATAGTGAAGGCGGCCGATGCGGCTTTGGCGATTGCCAACGACACTACGAAAATAATACCAGGCCACGGCCCTGTAGGAACCAAGGCGGATTTGTTTGCGTACCGTAATATGGTGGCAACTGTCATTGGTAAGGTTAGCGCCGCCATGAAAAAGGGTAAGCCATTGGCCAAGATTATCGCGATGAAACCAGCCGATGGCTACGGCGTTGCAACAGATGGATTTATTACGGCCGATATGTTTGTAACGGCGGTGTACAAATCGCTCGGTGGAAAATAGGTTTAACCCAAGTTATCAATCTCGTGGAAGGGGCCATCAACGAATAAGCAAACTTAGGCGGCACGTGATGGATACTTGCCTTCGCGGGGATGACGATGTGATTGATTTTATTTAACTCTTAAAGTGAATGCCGGCCAAGTGCAGGTCCTGATTTCTATAGCATCGTGCCATAAATGTGCATCAATCCTCCCCGGAACGGGGAGGTGCCCTGGCAGGGCGGAGGCGTCGCAAGTTTGTAAAAAAGCCTAATGTTTGGCTGAGATGTGGGACCCCTCCGTCAGCCTGCGCCTGCCACCTCCCCGTGCCGGGGAGGATTTCCACTGATGCAGATTAAATGCTGCCTGCTCTAGTGGGCAATTTCACTTGTTAAGTGTTTAATCTCTGTACGCAATTCGGCGATTAATGGCGCGATTTTTGTGAGGCGTTTGCTTTCTTGATTGATGATAGCATTAAAGCAGGTTTGCTTGAGCGCGAGGATTTCGGCTGCAGTCATATTGGCGTTTTCGGGCAGAGACGAGATGACGATATCGATCAGCCTGTCTGCGCCGTGTAACCTTCCCCATAGATAGTCATTCTCTCGGTAAGCGCGGCTGAAAAATGCGCCAAAGTTATTGAACTCGATGCCCTTTAATGTGGCGGCTGCGCCGCCTTTTCGGATGGTCACGGCGTCTTCGGGGGAGATACGGTCTACTTTTACCGGGTCAAATTCATCCAGTCCCTCGCCCTGTAAGAGCGGCAATGTGGCGATGTCATACAAGGGATAACCAAGATATCCCAGCAGCATGATCCGCTGCGCGCCTGCATTCATTTGGATCAGCGCGGTGAACAATTTTTCATCCACCAATTTGTCGGTTTGATCAAGTGCCCGTTTGGCGGCGATCATATCGATCATTGCGCCGGGATGTTCGGTGCCCGCGCGCACGGATTGCGCAAAATCCTCTCCCATAAACGCCGAGGTTTCGCGGGTAAGATACAGCGAGAGGCAATCAAATATGGCATCGCGCATCCTATTACATGCGGCGTGGTCATCCTCTTTATAGAGGCCCGCATCTTGTTCGATATCATCGGAAAGCCGACGCGTTAGAAAACGTAATCTGCGCACACGGTACCGAATATCATGCGCGCGGAAAAAATCGGCTGATTGCGGCGTGCTGCCATGGCCTTTGCTGCCTGCGATTGCTTCTAGTCCGCGCATACGCAGTTCTTTCCAGGTCGCAGTGCGCAGGTCACGGATTTGATCAGACGGCATATCGGGGCAAGCGCGGCGGGCAGTGGCAATGATATCATCCACTACGCCCACCATTTTTAAGTGGCCGTACGCAGGGTAGCTGTATCCAGCGGTATCAACAGCCTTTCGGTTTGCCGTGGTTCGCCATTTTTCGATACGTTCGGGTGTCGGACGGCTCAGGAACCATGTCTTGCCCAGCATCTCCTCAACGCTGCGCTCAATCTCTGTATGCAGGCTGCCCACGACTTGCTGCATACGGGCGATACGTTCGGATCGCTCTTCAATTTTATCGAGGCTGTCACGGATGGGTTGTTCGCGCGGGATATTCGATGTTGCGCCAAATATCGTGGCGAGCCAGCCCGGCGGCTTTGTGCTGATTGCCTCGCCGGCTTGGCGATTGTACCGAAAACTCGGCCGGCCCGGCTTGGGATCGATATAGACAAAACGCCTGTCTACTTCGCGGCGGGCAGGGCGATTGCGCAAGGCGCCTATCGCTTGGTTAAACGGCGCGTTGGCAAGTATCGACCCGTCGATTAACATTGTGTCGGCGGCGCTGCCTGCGGCAAATTGCTGTGGCAGGATGCGCTGCAAGAATACCTCCCTGCTAACCCATTTTTGCCCGCGTGATATAATGAGACTATCCAGCTCTCTTGCAGAAAAGGGCGGGAAGGCTCCAGGAAAGCTGGCGGTGGCGCGGGCGGCAAATACTAACTCTGGAATACTGGCCAGCATATTGGCAGATCCGGTTAGTTTGGTATTATCAGCGCGCGTCGAAAACCCGATTGTCACGCGGTGCTCCGCTTCTGTTACTTGGTGCGGACTGTTAAGATGTAGAATTTGGTCATGCCCCGCAAAATCAGTGACAGTGACAATTAAATCAAGCGGCTGTCCCGGAGGTAGTAAAGCGGGCCCTGCAGGTGCCGCCGCCATGGCGTCAAGCGCATTGAGCAGCAATGTTGACAGTTGCCGCCCACCAAATGGCGGCTTGAACCAACGCGCCCTTATGAAACGCGATAGCTTTGTCGCCACCTCGCTGCGGGCATCGGCAGATACGGTGCGCTCTATGGCTCCGCCGCGCCGCCGCAATATCGCCCACACAATCGGGATCGCCCAAAACTTTGAAAAGCGCGACCACGGCCGGGCATCGGGATCAAGCAGCGTTTCCACATCCGCATCGCGCAGCCACATGTCAGTAAGCGGTTCCAGCGATTGGCCGGTAACAATTGCCTGCGCCAAAAAAACGCCATTAATTCCGCCCGCGCT
>JAYWFI010000086.1:0-1894 GCA_043778865.1 Sphingomonadales bacterium | reverse complement strand
AACGCAGCTGGAAAGTCACACTAAGTTCACACCTAGAACGCATGGCAGACGGTGGTTCTTAGCGATTTAGAGGCGCGCATCCGCGCTGCGGTACTGCTGCAGGAGCGAAGTGAAAAAAAGGCAGTTTCGCGGATAATATCCTACATTACAAGAGAGGATAATAGTTTAATGCACTGTCAACGTAATCCTGTCACCATAATCCCTACGGGCTATGTCACAGTAGCAGACCTGTAGGACAGCGATTAGTGCTAAGGACGAAATAACTCTTGGTAATCCGCCAAAGTTCACACTTCAATTGGGCCGACAGGACAGCGCAATATGTTTCCCGCAAAGAAAAGAAGGGGCCTCGCGTCCAGCCACATCCTCTTGAAAATCTTAGCGGTCTTCGCGTGAAATAGAATACAGGATTTAAGGCGCAAAGACAGATGCATGAGTAAACCCATACCTACGTAAAAACCACTAATTAAATGCACTGTCACCGTAACCCCATGTGCCGCCCGTGACAACTGCTATTCTGCTCATATATGATCCTCTCATGTCCAATCATATGTAATCAAGAGCAGGCAATTGGCAAGTTTCCCCGGACGTCATGTGCACATAAAGTGCGAATGATTTGTTGCATAGCGTACGGTATGCCCCGACGTATATGCAGACACGGATGCGGACACACGCGCAGGCGCAGGGCGACAGATTAATGGGCATAGGTCTCATCGGAAAGTCACACTTGGAAAGTCACACTAAGGTCTCACCTAAACGGATTTGGGCAAGCCTGCTTTGCGGCTTTGCGCGAAATAAAATGCGGCTGTGATGTATTGGTAAAGCAAAGCAGAAAACTCGCGCAAAACTGCGCAAGTTGATACTCCAGTGCAAATGCGGCTTCATAACGGCGCAGCAGAAATGACGGCGCATTAACACGAAGCGAGTATACAGGGGTGTGGCAGACATGCATAACTCCTAACGACAATAACGATATGAGCTATGTCACAGCAGCAAGCCTGTAGGACAGCGATTAGTGCTATGGACAAAATAACTCGTGGTAATCCGCCAAAGTTCACAGTTCAATTACGCCAACTGAACAGCGCAATATGTTTCACGCAAAGAAAAGAAGGAGCTTCGCGTCCAGCCACACCCTCTTAAAAATCTTAGCGGTCTTCGCGCGCAACATAGCTTAGGACATAAGGCGCAAAGACAGATGCATGAGCAAACCCATATCAGCGCAGAAACTACTAGTTAAATGCACTGTCACCGTAACTCCAAGCGGCAAACATGAAAGCACGTGCCGACCTGCTTTCGGCAATTAAAATGCAGGTTCAATTGTGGAACCTTGCGCAGGGCGCAGCAGCAACAAAATTGGGGATTACACGGCCCCGCCTCAATGACTTGCTGCAAGGAAAGCTGGGCAAGTTTTCTTTAGACGCGCTCGTTAATATTGCTACCGCAGCAGGGCTGACTTTGGAAATACACCTGTCAGCAGCGGCATGAGGTACATGGAATGCTGCGGCTTGCGGGCAGGACGGTCAACCAACCGGCCATCAATACAGTTCCTTGGGATAGGCACCTGGCGGCTTGCCCCTCACCACCAGCCTCATGTCCTGCATTAGCCATGAACCGCAAATGTTCGTAATATGCTCCCATTGCTCGCTGCTTCATAAGCTAACAGGATCATGCCCTGTTGTACTTACTATTGGAACCGGCCAAGAGCGGATGATAGTTTAATGCACTGTCCCCGTAACGTCTGCATGGATAATAGTTTAATGCACTGTCACCGTAGCTCGTGCAGAGCTTTCCTGATACCGGAGCGATACCGCGAAACGCGCAATAATCTGCCAAAGTTCACAGTTCAATTGGGCCGACAAGACAGCGTAATATATTTCACGCAAAGCAAAGAAGGGAC
>JAYWFI010000085.1:0-7727 GCA_043778865.1 Sphingomonadales bacterium | reverse complement strand
GATTTCAGTAACACGCTGATTATCTTAACGTCCAACCTTGGATCACAACACCTAGCCGCGCTGGCCGATGGCGAAGATGTTTCCAAGGCCGAACCCGCCGTAATGGAGCAAGTGCGCGCGCATTTTCGGCCTGAATTCCTTAACCGCCTTGATGAGATTGTGATGTTCCACCGCCTTGGCGCGGCCGACATGGCCCCGATTGTGGCCATACAGGTTGAGCGCGTGCAAAAGCTGCTGGCAGACCGCAAGATCAAATTGAAGCTATCGGACAAAGCAAAAGCATGGATTGGCCGCGTAGGATACGACCCCGTATACGGCGCCCGCCCCCTAAAACGCGCCATCCAACGACACCTAACCGACCCCCTAGCCGACATGATCCTGCGCGGAAAAATCCCCGATGGCGCGGCGGTGACGGTAGAAGAAGGGGACGGCGCGTTGGTGATGGGTGTGGGGTGAGACCACAAAAAAGGGCGGCTTATTAAGGCCGCCCTTCAAATAGTCGCACGATTTCTTAAAAATCAAATGCCAACTGGAAACGTACAAAACGTGGTGGTTGATAATTTACAACCGAGCCATAGTCGCCACGAGGTCTGCCGGAATCTTGCGTTCCGACTTCATTCAACTCAACCTTTGCCTTGCGGTTAAATGCATTAAATACATCAACACGGAATGAGGCATGAGCCAATTCGTTAGGCAGTTCAAACACAGCGGAAAAATTATTTATAATTGTCCAATCAGATTTCAACTGCGAACCACGCGGCGTTAACTGTAACGACGTTGGAGTAGGCAAGTTTGCATTTGAAAACCCAGCAAAAGCAGGATCTGTAATCACTTTTCCTGTCGCATCGGTATTACAATAAAAACCAGCTGCTCCATAAGCACCCGCAAAACGATCAACTTGACGAGGTACTCTACCTATGCACCCATATTTACGCGGCGATGTGGCCTGTAGCTGTGTGCCAAGTGTCAACCAAGAGAACGGCCGGACTGATCCATTGACTTTGAAATTATGACGGGCATCTCCGGGTAGGAAACCATAGCTACCGTTCACTAGGCCGGGCTGGTCAAACGCCGTTGTTAGTCCTGAGTCAGTTTGACCATTGTCAGAACGAATGCCGCCTTCAATGTTACCTTTGCTCTTTGACCAAGTATAAGATGCGTTCAGGCCCCAAGTCCCATCAAATTCACGGTCAAATGTAGCTGTAATCGACTTATATGTGCGACGTGCTTTTGGATAACCCAAATCCTCTGCTGAAAAATCAACTGTACGTAATGTTGTTTCGCCATTGATTTTATCTGACAACGTAATTGTAGATGCTGATCCTGGGTTCACCAACACATATTGATGGAAACCAGTCCAAATTGCACCACACCCTACAATATTTTTTGCCACGCAATATTTGCCAACAGCCGCATCAATCGCAACATCTTCAAGTGACTCATTCAGCTTACGGTAGGTTCCATAAATACCAACACGTACGCGTCCACCTAAACTACGTTCTGCTCCAAGAATAAATTCGTCAGCAGACTGAGGTTTCAAACTCTTAGATACTGTCGCCTCCGTTGGCGTTGCAACACCATCCGAAATTAAGACACAATTAGCTACTACACCTGAAGCAGGACACGTTGTTGCATTCTCAGCCGTTAGAAGCGGAGCTCCAAGTATCGGCGTGCCATTTGGATTAACACCCGTCAGACGGAAATAGCGCGTGTAATCTAGCTCAGCACCAGCCAAGCGAATATTGGTATTAGACGCAATAGGTAAATAGTAACGTCCGAATGATCCATATAACTTAGTGCGGCCATCTCCAAACGGGTCAGCGGTGAAGGAGATGCGGGGAGCCCACTGATTTCCAGAAGCATAGTAAGTTTTGCCTTCAACATTCTTATTTTCAAAACGGTCGTTGCGTACGCCAAGATTTAACGTCAGCCTTTTGTCGAACAAAGACCAGCTGTCTTGTAGATAGAATGCTTCATTCTTTGATTTGAAAACGCCTCCGTTTACAAACGTTCTGCCTGCTGCATAATTGATGTTAGCAAGTGGAGTATTAGTATCTCCGCTTGGCCCGCTGTTTGTATACGTCCACGCTACACCGCCTGTATAACTGTTTACAGAATCGCTAGTTAGATTTTCACGGTCATAGCCACCCTTGAAATGGTGCTCTCCCAAAAGATTGACATAAACCTCTGCGTCTGCTCGATAAAATTCGCGCTTATCAAGGTTTTTACGCAATAAATTAACAGAGTTACCCGATACGCCGAAACCAGCTTCATCGAGAATGAAAGGGTAATCAGGTTGCGACGAAGTTGTATTTGCTCGGCGCTTATTAACGCCATAAGCGCCGGAAAGTGTCAGCCAATCTGTAAATTGCCCCGTATAACGCCCAACATAGTTTTCGCCGCCTGATTGTAAAAGCGAGTCACCTATACCTGCACCTATCACTGGAGCATTTTTATCAAGAAGATTGCCATAATCAGTCAAACCACTTGGTTGAGCGTAATTACCATTGGTGTAAGCTGCCTTGAAAGTAGCAACATTAGTTTCTTGGCTGGAATTGAAATATGTACCCTCAAAACGGTGGCCGTCAAAAGGAATGAAGTCAATTTTTCCGCCAAAATAAGGTTTTGTTGAAGACCGTGTTCTGCGAAAGTCACCTGTACTGTATACCGGCAATGACGTGTTAGCCGTTACCAAAGTACCTGTGCGAGGATCGCGCTCACCCGGCAGCAAAATAGTATTAGCATTAGTAGTTAAAAATGTATTAGCGTCCTTAATATAATTGGTTTGAAAAAATCCATAAAAGAATAACTTATCTTTTATGATAGGCCCAGATACATTGAAGATAGCCGAAATACTATCAGCAGTATCTTGCGCATGATAGGCGCCAAATGTATTTGGCGAATCACTAGATAGTTTATCCGGCTGATAAGTTATCAAAGCGCCTGCATGAATATCGTTAGTACCAGATTTACTAATGGCATTAACAAATCCACCTGTAAAACGTCCAAATTCTGCAGGAATACCGCCATTCTTAACTTCCACTGTATTGTAAAATACAAACGGTACTTCAACGGCACCGAGACCTTGGCGGAAGTCTGTTATATTTAGGCCATTAAGAAAATATGCATTTTCCGATACCGACGAGCCCGATATAGCTGGAAGATTACCAAAAGCGCGATCGCCCTGTATTGTACCAGGCGTAAGCAAAATGATCGATGTTAGGTTGCGGGCAACAGGCACACGATCAGCAAGTTCAGCGACTGCGATAACAGCGCCCGTTGTTGCACGGTCAAAATCGGATACGCGTATCCTTGTACCCGTTACAACAATTCCATCGGCTGATGCCACACCATCTTTCACTAATTGAAAGCTATTACCTCCAGCTGATTGCGTTAGACTAACCGCATTGTCAGAGAACACTTGATAACCAGCAGCGGTAACTTCGAAGCTGTAAGAACCCTGCGGCAAGGCTAGAATACGGTAGTTACCAGCTGAATCAGATTCTACCGTTTTCGTAAAACCTTGATCGTTGGAAGTTACCTTAATAGAAGCACCTTCAATAGCCGCGCCGTCCGCGTCCTGTACCTTACCAGTTGCCGTAACGTTAGTGAAATCCTGCGCCATGGCGGGGGTTGCGATTATCGCGCTGGCCGCGATTCCCGCACCCATGATGGCGAGTGCTTGCAGAGCGGCGGCATATTTGAATTTGCTAATGCGTGTAATCTTCACGGTTGAGCCCCTTATGTATTTAAGCGTTGTTCCTATAATGCTGCAGGGAAACGCGGTTTCAGGTCCCTTATGACAAAGCTTGTATGCATTTATTGACATACTACAGCCACCATCATTCGACAGGTTATTCATCGGTTGCCTCAAAAAGAAAACCTGCGCAACAAATTGCGTGCGGATTGTAACTTTCTGTCTCTGGTGTAGCCTATTTGTCACATGCCGATTGCCCAAGTTTTTGGGCCGCGTTCAATAAAGTTAGGTCTGCATAAAAAAGGGCGACCTACAATGGCCGCCCTTTTGCTATTTATGATAATTATGCCGTATTAAAACTTCATTTTTGCACCAACGAAGAAACGACGGCCGAGAACATCATATAATGTCTCATCAGTATTGCTATTTGTAAAGCCTGAGCCGATCAATGGTGGTTGCTTATCCAAAAGGTTCGATACTCCGCCAAATAGTTCGAAATGATCGCCAACATTTGCGCGAGCGTCAATACCAAAATAGCTAACTGCTTTGATAAGACCATTGCCGGTATCATCGTTTACTTTTCCGATATACTGCCAGTTTGCAGCAAGTGTGAAGTTGTCATCAGAGTATGTTACTCTTGTATTTGCTTTCCATTTTGGAAAAGTGCCAAAATCGCCATTGGAAAATCCTGCTATTTTATTTCCATTGAAGTTGTACTTTAACAAGCGAGTTAGATTGCTACCAATAGATAATTTGCTATTTTCCAAACCAAGCGAACCGAGACCAAACGCATAGTTGGCCGAGATGTCTATGCCGCGCGTTTTAAGAACGTTATTGCTTCCTGGAACCAATTCATTCGTCAATGGTACGGTTGCCAGCAAGTCACCATTTGGACGACGTGATAGCAAGCTGCAGTAAGGATTAGCAGCGAGTTGTGCTGCCGTTGTAATGGTTTGCTTAAAGCATTCCGCAACTAATCCCTGCGTTCCGCCTGCAATCCGATTAATGTAACCATCAACTTTGATGTCAAAATAGTCGACGGACAGGCTAAGCCCACTAACAAAACTAGGTGTCAACTGAATACCAGCGGTCAACGTCTTTGACTTCTCTGCCCGCAAATTGGGGCTACCTACGTTTGTACCTTCAATTTGTGAGTTTGTTTGCACCAACACATTCGTAGCTGGGTTAGGCAAACCTTGTAATACGCAAATTGCTGATACGCCCGCAGATGGAGCAGGCAAAGTACCCGTTGGATTTGTAGAAGCGTTTACAGGTTGACCACGGAAACAAGGATCGACAACTACTGGGAAACTTTGATCTCCGGCTTGGAACAATTCAAAAACCGATGGGGCCCTAGTTGCATTAGAATACGTTGCGCGCACACGCACTGCATCTATTGGCTTGAAATCGCCACCAACACTCCATGTGAAATTACCACCAACAGTTGAGTAGTCAGAGTAACGGCCTTTGGCATCAACGGACAAGATATCCAGCAATGGCACGTTGACTTCACCAAATACTTCTTTTGTAGTAAATGAACCGTTTATTGGTTTAACGGCATTAAACCCAGTCAAGTCCCCGCGCTGCGCTGCATCGGATGGTACAAAAGTTGATGCATCCCGGCGATACTCAATACCAGCTGCAACACCAATGTCACGGCCTCCAATGGCTCCTAATGCGCCTGTAATAGATGCAACAACATTGTCACGATCAAAACGGAATTGATCGACGGCCGAAGCTATACGGATGTAATTGATGGCGGCAGGCGTCAGTGTATCAGGACCAAATGCATTCACTACAACACAGCCAGCTGGCGTTCCTGCGGGACAACCGTTCAAGCCCGATGTGAAACGTGACCGCGACACATCATTTTGCAGGCCTTGTGCAGAGCTAACCCGGCCACGACCATAATAAACATCGAAGTCCCAACCATCAAACAGCTTACCCTTTATCCCTGTATTTAGCTGCGTCACGTCAAAGTCATACGTTTGTATCCGCGGTCCAGCTTCTGCTGTTCGGCGGCGGAATACTAAGGGCGCAAGTGGGTTTGGCCGACCTGCAGCTAATGCCCGAGCGCTTGCGGACAAGACAGGTGACAGAGGATCAACGAGAATATTTGTCGCTGGCGTAGGTGCCAGCTGCAATCTTACGTTGCTTTTAACATATGACGCTTCAACATAAGCATTAATGCTTTCTGTGATATCATAATTAGCGAGCGCTGTTACTGTGAAGCGCTCTTGCGGTGTTTGCAGATAATTAACAGGCGCAAAATTGTAACGATCAGTTGCCGGATTAGTCAGATCAAAGTTGTTAACAAATGGACGAACTGAACCATCAGCATTGAATGCACGATTACCGCCAGTAGCGAATGGATTGCTAAATTGATTATCCAAACGACCCGTTAAACTTGTAGCACTTCCACCATTTTGATCGATGCGTGAAAATTCGCGCGCACCTTGAAATGAGGGCGAACGCACGGTGTAAGACACAGCTAAGGTAGCATTTCCTTTGTCATCAGCGAAATTTCCGCCAATAACACCGCCAAGTGTCCACGATCTGCTATCTCCGCGACCAGTAATGCCATATTGACCAGACAATTCAACACCAGAAAAATTCTTTTTCAAAATGAAGTTTACAACGCCGCCAAGTGCGTCTGAACCATAAGTTGCAGATGCACCACCGGTAACAACGTCAACACGGTCGATCAACATTGGATTAATAACATTAAGATCGACTACACCAGCGTTAGTTGATGGAACCATGCGCCTGCCGTTAACCAAGACCAATGTACGTTGTGATCCAAGCGCGCGCAAATCAATAGATGCTGTACCGTTGCCGCCATTGTTGACGTTCGCGTTTAGACCAGGCTGTACTTGAGGGAGCAAATTCAGTGCCTGCTCGACATTTACAATGCCTTGATCTTGAAGTTGCTGCCCAGTGACAACACTGATTGGCGAGTTTGATGTAAGATCAGGCCGAGCTATGCGCGATCCAGTAACAACGATTGCTTCAGCAGAATCTTCTTCAGTTGATGCAGTTTGCGCGTACGACTGTGTTGAAATAAGCGCTAGACTTAGCGCTAGTGGCGCAGAAGCAAACCGAAGACTGGTAATATAATTTTTTTTCACGTGTCCTACCTTTATACAATGGCAAAACTGAACATAAATTCCAGTCGCCTAAAAAATATAATTTCTTGTGCAAGCCCTTTCGCGTTTGCGAATAATACATCTCCACAAGTTGAAAGCTCGCTTGCTGAAAAACGCTATCAACGCAAGAAAATGTTAATTCAAGTTACATTTTATTGCGCGATGTAGCCTTTTTATCACACTCACTTGTATTGCCTATTGCTAATATCAATTCGTCCCAACATGCTATTATTCTGCAAATCTCAAATGCAAAAGGAAGTGATCCATGAACATGCTACCAAAGACCATTATTGCTGCTGCTGTGTTGCAGTTTTGTACAGTCGCCACTGCTGCTGAACTTCACGACAATAAATCGAGGCCTCCGGTATTCGAAGATCTTATAAACTGTCGCAATATTACAGAGCCTTCAGCGCGGCTAGCTTGTTATGACCAAAAATCAAATGCTCTTGATGAAGCCCAGCGTAACGAACAGTTGATCGTTACAGATATAGAAACCATGAAAGAAGCCCGGCGCGGTCTTTTTGGTTTTAATCTGCCCAAATTGAAAATATTTGGAACAAAAAATGAAGACGAAGTGCAAGAGATAAACACAAAAATTGTTTCTGCTTACAGCCGCGGTAATAAGTGGGTTGTGGAGTTAGAAAACGGTGCAAAATGGCAGCAATCAGACAGCGAAGAATTTCGCCGCGTACCCATTGCTGGAATGGCCGTAAAAATAAAAAAGGCTGCGATGGGTAGCTTCTTTGTAAATGTAGATGGCCAGCGCGCTGTACGAATGAAACGGATCAATGAAGGGCAATAAAAACACTATTAACTAGCCTACTGCGCAGGTACCATCAACCTTGGATCTACGCGCGCGCTGTTCCATTTCATGCCCCAGTGTA
>JAYWFI010000084.1:0-1929 GCA_043778865.1 Sphingomonadales bacterium | reverse complement strand
GAAGCTTTGCGCCGCGCGCTTGCGATTATGGCGATGCCGGGTAACGCACTTCGCGCCGCCAAAATGGGTTGGCATAGTGCCGACGGCATGTGGCGGCTGGCGGGCGATACGGCAACAGACTTTAACCATTATACCAAACGGGTAACATTGTCGGCTGTATACGCCAGCACGCTATCGGTGTTTATCAATGATGACAGCGATGATTTTGCCGATACCCGCGCGTTTTTGGATCGCCGCATCGATAATGTGATGCAGTTTGAAAAGATAAAGGCACAAGCCAAAGCCCGCGAAACTTATATGCCCAGCTTAACGCAGCTGGTCGGACGACTGCGCTATCCTACGCGCTGAGCGTGATGCGATTAAGTGGGCACCGGTTAATCGTATAAAATCACGCGACCACAAAAAGGTATAGAGCGTGATGCGATTAAGTGGGTACCGGTTAATCGTATAGCGCTCTAGGCTCGTATGCCTGCATCACGCATTACATCCCCGGCGCTCTGCTGAATTGTTTTGCACTTGCTGTTAATGCGAATTGGTTGCAGACGAGCAGCATGCAGCTTGATGAGCTTCCTTTGCGTCAAATCGCGCATGTTGATTCGGTTGATTGGTCGGCAATCCCGGATAACGAGGCGCACCGTTTGCGTTCGCTTGGGTTAGAAGAAGGCGTGTCGGTTGAGGCGCTGCACCGCGGCATGCTGTTTTTCCGTGACCCTTTGGCGGTGCGTGTGGGGCGCATGACGATTGCACTGCGCCGTAAAGTTGCCGCCGCGATCCACTGCAATATCATCAGCCCGGCGCCCAAGTTATGACCAAAATGCTGCCACTGGTTGCTTTGGTTGGGAATCCAAACGCTGGGAAAAGCGCCCTGTTCAATGCGCTAACCGGCGCGCGTCAAAAAATTGCGAACTATCCGGGCGTTACGGTCGAACGCAAAACGGGGCAGTGGGCATTACCGGGCGGCAAAGTAATCGAGCTGGTTGATTTGCCCGGCGCGTATAGCTTGACACCCGATAGCTTGGATGAACAAGTAACCCGCAATGTGGTGATGGGCGCGCAAGTGGGACAGCGGCGGCCCGATGCGCTGATTGTGGTTGTGGATGCGGCCAATTTGGAAAACAATCTGCGCTTTACGCTTGAATTGATCGCGCTGGGTTTGCCCGTGATCGTGGCGCTGAATATGTATGATCTGGCACAGCGTGACGGCCTGACGCTAGATCCGCAGCGGTTATCGCGCGAATTGGGCGTGCCTGTTATACCCACCGTTGCCGTGCGCAAACGCGGGCTTGATATATTGTCGGTGCAGATGGATGAAGCATTATCGAAGCCAGCTTCTTCTTTGCCCGCAGGCATTTTACCGGAAACATTGCGCGATAAAACACTTACTGCAAAAGCGCACCGGATCGCGCGGGATGTGACGATTGGGGAGACGGCAACGCGGCAATGGACAAGGGTTCTGGACAGCGTATTGCTGCATCCCATTGGCGGCGTAATCATACTGCTGGCGCTATTATTTGTGATGTTTCAGGCGGTATTTGCCGGCGCGCAGGCCCCGATCGGTTGGATCGAAAGCGGCTTTGCCATGTTGACCGAGTATGTGAAAACAATCGTTCCTGATGGCATGTTACGATCATTGATTAACGACGGCATAATCGCAGGCGTTGGCGCGGTGGTGGTTTTCCTGCCGCAAATTTTGATCTTGTTCCTGTTTATTCTATTGCTCGAATCGACAGGTTATATGACCCGTGCGGCCTATGTGATGGACCGTATGATGGCGGCAGTGGGCCTTTCGGGGCATAGCTTTATTCCGCTGTTGTCGTCGTTTGCTTGCGCGATACCCGGCATCATGGCGACGCGTACGATCATGGACCAGAAAGACCGGCTGACCACAATTCTTATCGCGCCGCTTATGACGTGTTCGGCGCGGCTGCC
>JAYWFI010000083.1:0-3880 GCA_043778865.1 Sphingomonadales bacterium | reverse complement strand
CAATTTATCGCCGCTGATTGCAGTAACGGACAAAGGCACGTCTTGCAGGTTTTCGCTGCGGCGCTGCGCTGTCACAACGATTTCAGCCAAACCGCCATTATCTTCGGTGGCTGCGGCATCTTGTGCAATTGCAGCAGGGGTAGCAATTACGCTAATTGCCGCGGTGGCGATAGATGTGAGTAAGTAAAGTTTGGTGCGCAAAGTCCGTCTCCTGTAGGGGGAAAGTGTCGATAATATTGTTGTCGTGTAATTTTTAGTGACGCGTGCATTATCCGCAGCGAATTTTACGTCAACTATACGTTTAGCTAGTCGCCTTTTTTTTAAGTGCGTGTTGCCAAAATACATCTATGTAAGCTGTGATATTAAAAGCTCATTTCATCATAAATATGCGTAATGTCGCTGCCCCATTTGCCATGGTATAATTCAAGCAAACGTTCCGCAGTCGTCTTACCGCTGGCGGCAATTTCGCGCAACGGATCAAGATAACCGCTTTCGTTATCACCGCTGCTGTTCAAGCGCGCGCGCGCCGTTAGGCCCGCTGCAGAGATATCCAATATCCGCCCTGCAATATCCTGCAATGTACGGCCGCCGGGTATTGGCGCTTTCAGGCCAAGTTTAGGAACGGCGCTGCGCAATGCTTCGCGTTCTTCCATCGTCCAATGCTTTACTTCGTCCCATGCGGCATTCAGCGCGGTTTGATCATAAAGCAATCCGACCCAGAATGCAGGCAGCGCGCAAATTCGGTTCCACGGCCCGCCGTCTGCACCGCGCATTTCAAGAAAACTTTTCAGCCGAACTTCGGGAAATGCGGTCGACATATGGTCCACCCAATCGGATGCGCGCGGTCTTTCGCCGGGCAGAACAGATAGGTTACCGTTCAAAAAATCCTTAAAACTATGTCCCGCTGCGTCGATATATTTGCCGTCGCGGTACACAAAATACATCGGCACATCGAGCATGTAATCGGCATAACGTTCGTAACCAAACCCGTCTTCAAACACAAACGGCAGCATGCCTGTACGGTGCGGATCGGTATCTGACCAAATATGGCTGCGATACGAAAGATAGCCGTTGGGTTTACCCTCTAAGAACGGCGAGTTCGCAAATAACGCGGTGGCAAGCGGCTGCAAAGCCAGGCTGGTCCGGAATTTCAGCACCATGTCTGCCTCGCTTTGATAATCCAGATTGACCTGGATCGTACACGTACGCAGCATCATATCCAGCCCCATGGTGCCCACACGCGGCATATGGTTTAGCATAATTGCGTACCGTCCCTTGGGCATGATCGGCAATTCGGCCCGCGTTTTATCGGGCCACAATCCCATGCCAAGAAACCCAGTACCTGTGGCAGCGCCAATTTTCTTTACTTGTTCCAAGTGCCTTCCGGTTTCAGCGCATGTTTGGTGCAGGTTTTCCAGCGGCGCGCCGGACAGTTCAAGCTGGCCCGCAGGCTCAAGGCTGACCGCGCCGTCGCTGCCCTTGAGCGCGATGACCACGCCGCCTTCTTCAACAGGCTCCCACCCGAACTGCGTTAACTGCATCAATATATCGCGGATGCCGCCGGGTTCATCATAAGACGGCGCGCGGTGATCCACGTTGGTGTAAACAAACTTTTCATGTTCTGTACCAATACGCCATTGTTCTGGCGGTTTTTCTCCTGCGGCCATCGGCCCAATCAACTGCTCCCGGGATTCAATCACCGGATCGTTGCGATTCGAAACTTGTTTAGTGCTCATATGGCTATCCGTATAAAGCCATCCTTGCGAAAGCCAGAAAAAACATAGGGACCACTTAAGCAGTTAGGGCCTGAAGCTAATTCCTCGAAGCTAATTTACCGTTGCCTTGAACTTAATGGCAAAGCTGCCCGCCGCGGCAAGGTTTGCCGATACAATGGAAATGTTCGCGCCAGTTATAGACGCGCCAACCGGGTCTGATTCGTCTGCGCCTGCGGCATTATCATCTTCTACGGTGGCCGCAGTTGTACAGTTTGCGCCCGAAACCATGCTGCCTGCCGCATAGGTAAGCGTGGCAGGCAGCGCATCTGTTGCCGCCACATTAGTCGCCAGCGAAGGCCCCGCATTGGCGATAGTGATGCAGTAACTAACCGTAGAGCCAGGTATTGATTTCGGATTCGCACCGCTGATGCCGTCGCCGATGATGCTGCTCACTTTGCTTGTGGTAATCGCCGCTGGAGCAGGCGTAATAAATAAATCTGCGCGGTTATAAGTGCCTATATCAGAGGCAACGGCATCGCAAACTGTCATCGTCCAATTGCCCAATGCGTTTTGCCCGTCAAATACCGATAACGGCGACGAAGGTTGGAACGAGTGCGAATAGGGCGGTGGCACTGGAGTTAGCGGATCATTGGCATTGGCATTATGCGTTATGATCGCCGCCGCCGCTTCATCATCAAAACGGTCATTAAGATTGTCGCCGCCTTGCACATCGCCGACCCATGTCATAATCGTTACCGTCGTACCTGCAGGTGATGTCAGGTCGATGCGCAGATCGCTGCGATAGGTGTGTGTGATAAGTACGCCCAAATCAACGTCGGCAACAATATAACTGACAGGTACATTAAAAACGCGCGTAACCCTGCTCGCCGCGGCACAGTTATTTTCCACAATGGGCGCGGGTACGGCATTGCTATATGCAATAACCGATTGCGCAGATGCTGGTGACACAGAAAACCATAAAAAGCACGTAAGTGTGATTTTCAAGGCCGCGCCGATTATGTTGTAAAGCGTTTTTATCATTGTATAAATCTTCGCCGTATCACTTGTGAAGATTAGAATTATCATAATAGACTTAAAATTTATTACCGTGATTTTGGCCAAAATGGATGATCGCCGTAGATGATTGCCTAGGCACATTGGTTCCGGGAACCTGAACCTAAACCTAAAGCTACCAATCGCCCTGCATTGCCATCCAAACCGAAATCGCTGCTACTGCTGCTGTCTCTGCGCGTAATATCCGCGGGCCGAGCGAAACCGCAATTGCGCATGGATGGCTTCGGATTGCGGCGTTTTCCTCATCAGTAAATCCGCCCTCAGGTCCGATCAGGATCGCGGCAGGTCCATTATGGGTGTTAAGAACGCTGGCAAATGCTGCGCCGCCGCGTTCATCGCAAAAATATAGCGTACGTCCAGCAGGCCAGTCCCTCAACATTGCGGCCAGTTTGATCAGCGGCGCGATCTGCGGCAACGCGGTGCGCTCACATTGTTCGGCGGCCTCGATCATTTGCGCGCGCATCCGGTCTTCTTTCACTTTGTCGGCAACGCAGCGGCCGGTAAGTATGGGCACAAACTGCGATATGCCGAGCTCACATGATTTTTCGGCAATCCAATCCAACCTATCTTTTTTAATCAGCGCCTGACACAGCCATAAATCCGGTGTGGCTTCACGCGGGCGCAAATGACTTTCGGCAACAAGTTCCAAAGTGCGTTTGCCGGCATGCGTTATCTTGGCCAGATATTCGCCGCTGCGATCATCAAACAATTTAACCAGCGCGTCTTGTTTTAATCGCATTACGCCGAGCAAATAATGCGCTTCTGCGCCATCAATATGCACAGCCATGCCCACCGACAAATGCTGATCCACAAATAAACGCGGAGTGGATTTGGGCGGCCAAGCAGGTGTTGCAGGCATAAATGGTTTCCGATTGCTGATGGACCTATTGGTTGGGCAGCTATAATGGCTGCTTATGTCATTGCAAACCACCCCTGATAGCCAGCATAATACGTGGGTGCATATGTTACCGCAAAAACTGCGCGGCTTTGCGCTACTGGCGCGGCTCGACCGTCCCATTGGGTGGTGGCTGTTGTTTTGGCCGTGCGCATTTGGGCTGTTGCTGGCGGGCGGCGTTTGGCAGCATAAGGCA
>JAYWFI010000082.1:0-19858 GCA_043778865.1 Sphingomonadales bacterium | reverse complement strand
CATATCGTAACTGGCCATGTTGACGGCGTAGGTAAAGTCGAAAGCTACACACCCATCGGTGGCAGCTGGACCGCTAAAATCATAGCGCCCAAAACGCTTGCGCCATATATCGCGGCCAAAGGATCCATTACCGTAAACGGCGTTTCGCTTACTGTGAATGAAGTTGAAGATAATACAGAAGGCTCTGCAACTTTTACTCTGAACATAATTCCCCATACGACGCTTATGACTACATTAGGGGAACTTGCCGATGGGCAAGAAGTCAATTTAGAAATCGATGTGCTTGCCCGATATCTGAAACGAATGAACGATTTGCGAAGTTAGTCCGCAACAGCCATACTTAGAGGTGTTGCGTGTATTGCAACATAAATTACCGATAAATTTGCGCTACCGCACCGCCCGGAAAAGCCACTGAGCTAACAAGCTTGAGCGGCATAGGAGCAGTAATTTCTGAAAATAGCGGCATCCCTTTGCCTAATGCCACAGGAATGATTATCAAGGCGAATTGGTCAACCAGACCTTGAGCCACAAGACTGCGCGCAAAACGAACGCCGCCGTGGGCAATGATTGGCTTGCCCTTGCCTGCTTTCATAATTGTGATTTCTTCTACCAAATCGCCACTCGCTATATATGCATCTGCCCAGCTCTTTGCGCCGAGCTGCGGCACGGCAGGCTGCCCGCCGCTCGAGTTAGCAACGGCGTTATTAAGCGATACCTGTGTTATATTGTTTTTCAGGATCGCTGGTGCTTGCTGTGAGAAAGCAGCCTTGGGAATTTGATTCATCGGCGGCGCGAACTGATCCGTGGATGTTGGCCACCACGCGGCCATATCGCAAAAACTGCGGCTGCCCATAATGTGCAAGCTGGCATTCCACAGAAAGTTTACACTCCATGCCTTCGCCTCTTGGTCTGCGCCGAACATCCATTTGTTTGTGCCATCAAGATCGCTCACAAAACCGTCAAGCGACATGGACATCTTTAGGATCAAATCCCTCATGGTTTTCTCCTAAATAACGATCCTGACGTGAGCTGCGTAAATTAGTATGCCTGCATAGGTCACTATAACAAAGCGGCTATATCCATCACTCTACCGTTGCGGCGCAATTCAAAGCCTATATGCGGAGCTGCTTCGGGTGCGGCGCCTAGTTTTGAGCCCTGACTTACGCTGTCGCCTTTATCAACTGACAGCGATTGCATGCCTGTTACCAATGTCATCCAACCACCGCCGTGATCGATGATCACGATTTCGCCAAAGCTACGATATGTACCTGCGAATGTTATTTTTCCAGCGGCGGGCGCAGTAATGGTGGCAGATGGGTCTACTTGTAATTGCAATCCGCGTTCACGGTATCCGGTTTCATTTATTTCATTAAATCCGGAAAGCAATACGCTACCTTCAGGTAAAACATATACACCGCTTTTCGGTAATGGCCCAGCGGCGTTAGCGTTAGGCCCGCGCGCGCGCAGCACAGGTCCGCCAAGGCTAGCCAGCAACGATGCGCGCTCGGTACTCATCCGGTCGGTATCAATTTGTTCCACGATATCGCGCGCACGCTCACCTTGCGCAATGGCTTGTTCAAATTCCAATGCCGCATCAGCAGACAGATTATTGGCTTTAGCCTGGCTGCTGCCAACAAGCATAGCCAGCGACGCACGGCGTGTACCAAGACGACTGCGGGCATCGTTCAGAGATTTCAAGGCCACCAATTCCTGTGATCGCAAATCTTTTTGCATCGCGATCTGCCTGCGCAATTCTGACGTACGCTGCTGTATCGCAGGTTCCACCGTTGCCATTATGGCCCGCAAGTGGATGTAATTAATCCGCTGCTTTGGTTGCGCCATCATCAACGCGGTGGGCCGTCCTGTTATTTGCTGCAAAGCGGCATTTAGGCGTAGCATCGGCTCACTCGCCTGTCCCAGCAACGCGCGTTGTGCATTTTGGCGGCTGTTAATGATGGTAATGCGCGCGTTTGCTGCTTCTATTTGCGCCGCAGCTGCGTCAATGTCAGCGGTCAATACCGCACGCTGCGCCACCAACCGGTCTGCGGCAAGCCCAGCGCTGCTGGCTTCTTGCCGTAATAACTCGCTACGTTGTTCAGCAGCGGCGGCCTTTGCCTTGGCCGTACGTAGTGCCTGTTGCTGATCATCAAGCGACTGTGCAGATAGCGCTGCTGTCATCAACACAGGTATCGCCGCCAATATAGTAAGAGTTATCCAAAACCGCATAACCCTACCCTTCCCTATGATAGGGGTGGTTGGCAAGTATAGAAGTTGCACGGAATAATTGCTCGGCCAGCATGGCGCGCGCCATCATGTGGGGCCACGTTGCCTGTCCAAACGCGATCAACTTGTCTGCATTTTTTCTTTCGCTATCTCCAAAACCATCTGCTGCGCCAATGAAGAACCGCGTTTCGCGCACGCCGTCATCACGCCAGCGCTCTAGCAGTTTTGCAAATTCAAGCGAGCTCATCTGACCGCCTTTTTCATCAAGCATAATATTGCGGCATGGCGTATCGGTTACGACCGGAACAGCGCCGCCTTTATCGGGCATTTCAGTTACTTTTGTGGGCCAAGTAATACGTTTCAAATATCGCTGGGTTAGCTCAAATTCAGGACAGCGGCCCATCTTGCCGCGTGCGATAATGTGCAAACGCAAACCGGTTTCTCCCTAAATTCAGCTGCATTCCAAATCGCATCCGGGCGCCTATTGCGGTGCGCCGCCCATTTCTGGACCATCGCCAACCGACCACATACGTTCCAGATTATAGAAACTGCGTACCTCTGGGCGAAATAGGTGCACAATAACATCTTCTGCATCAATCAATACCCAATCGGCGCTTGGTAAGCCTTCGATCCGCGCGCTCCGCCCTGCTTTTTTAATCCGTTCCGCTAATTTTTGTGCCATCGATGCGACCTGCCGACTCGAACGTCCGCTCGCTACAATCATATAATCGGCAATGTTACTTTTGCCTTCTAATGGAATGCTAACAACCTCTTGTGCTTGGTCGTCGTCAAGCGACTGCATCACAAGCGTGTGGAGCTCATCGGGGTTTAGGCTTGGTCCCTTTGCTATTTTTTTGGTGCCGGCCGAGACAGATACAGAGTCGATCAATTTTAATCCTTAACGCAATAACTTACGGGTAACAGCATCTTTCACACTGCGCCCTGAATAGGTTTTATACCATGTGGGATCAGCGCTGCGGATCGCAGTGGCTGAACGGATATCATGTGACAAGCGCAAATGTACAAGCGCCGGTGTACTCCATGAAGTCCAATTTTTACATTGATCTGGGCGGCGGACAAATCGCCTAAACCAAGCCATGGCGGGTGCCGACATAACTTGTTTGTTATAGCCGGGACGCGCGATAACTGCAATCGGCATCATGCCCGCGATTTTGCGCCAGTGTCGCCACCGAACAAACTGCGTCAGGTTGTCGGCTCCCATGATCCAGATAAACCGCCGCCTTGGATATCTCCTGATTAATTTACGCAATGTGTCCGCCGTATAACGCGTACCAAATTCGCGCTCTATCGCGGTGGCACGAATAACGCTGCGCCGGGATTGCCGCCGCGCCGATGCCAGCCGCGCAGACAAAGGCGCCATGTTATCATCAGATTTTAACGGATTGCCCGGCGATACCATCCACCACATTTCGTCAAGCGCCAACGCCTCTATTGCAAACAGGCTAATCGCACGGTGGCCGCCATGCGCAGGATTAAACGATCCGCCGAGTATACCAGTTAGCATAAGTAATTCGTCAAGCGCGCACCTGGCCCGCGCCGTGGACCAGCCATTTGTATGTGGTTAGCCCTTCCAGCGCCACGGGCCCGCGTGCGTGCAATCGCCCTGTTGCTATGCCGATTTCTGCGCCCAGCCCAAATTCGCCGCCATCTGCAAATTGCGTCGATGCATTGTGCATTACAATTGCGCTGTCTACTTGCGCCAGAAACTTTGCAGCTGCATCTGTATCTTCTGTAATGATGGCTTCGGTATGATAGGAGCTATGCGCCGCGATGTGCGCAATTGCTTCATCAAGGCCGCCGACCATTGCGGCCGATACCACGGCATCCAGATATTCTGTGTCCCAATCTTGCGCGCTTACCGAAACCGTCCGCGCATCCAATTCCATCAGCGTATCATCGGCGCGCACTTCGCATCCGGCTTCAATCAGCGCCTTGATCAGTGCGCCGGGCTCAGGGTAGTTTTGATCGATAAGCAACGTTTCCATTGCTCCGCAGATGCCTGTACGCCGCATCTTTGCGTTGACCACAATCGATAATGCCATAGCCGGGCTTGCTGCACTGTGCACATAAATATGACATATCCCATCCAAGTGCGCGAGTACGGGAACACGCGCTTCATCTTGAACCCGCGCCACCAACGATTTGCCGCCGCGCGGGATTATCATGTCGATCAAACCTTGCGCCCTTAACATTGCGCCTACTGCGGCGCGGTCTTGCGTAGGAATCAGCTGAACGGCATCTGCTGGCAGGCCCGCCGCCTCAATTCCCCTAATGATTGCGGCGTGTATCGCGCGGTTGCTGTGCACAGCCTCGGTGCCTCCGCGCAGGATAACCGCATTACCCGACCGGAGCCCCAATGCAGCGGCATCGGCCGTCACGTTCGGACGGCTTTCGTATATAATGCCCAGTACGCCGATGGGCACACGCACGCGCTCCATGCGCAGGCCGTTTGGCCGTGTTCGGCTGTCAATTATCACGCCAACGGGATCCTCAAGCCCTGCGACCTGTTCAACAGCATCGGCAATTCCCTGCAACCGCCCGTCATCAAGCCGCAGCCGGTCAAGCATAGCCGCCGACAATCCAGCGGCTTCACCCGCCGCCATATCCCGCGCATTGGCGGCCAGTATAACCGCCCGGTCCGCGCGTAATGCCGCCGCCGCCTCGCGCAATGCAGATGCTTTTTTTGCATCATCGGCGCACGCCAAAGCGCGTGAAGCTGTCCGCGCCTGCGATGTCATATTGCCAACAATGTGCTCAATATCGTCCATGGCTAACCTGATAGTTATTGTTGGTAGGAATGGAAGGCCTCACTTTAGATATATGATATTTTCGAATATTCTTGTGAAAACCTTCTCGAATCATTGTCTATTTTTGGTACTTTTTTAAGTCTATGATTAACAGTGATGTTTACATTGCGTTGCTTATATCAATGCTTATCATCCCGCTGTCTCGACCTACAGTGACATCAAATATTGCAATTCACCGCATAGAACGCCCGATTCATCACGGGTTAAGCATTGCGGATTCGCGTCTACTGCTGTCCTTTGTTACACAATTTGTAATAATAAAGGGGTTGGGTTGTGTCGCTAATTACAAAGGGAGCTGATCTCAAAGATCGGCTCGCGGGCTGGTTTATTGATCGCGAATTTTTCATGCGATCTAATGGCCAAGTGCGCTTTTTAAGAATTTCTGCATTATTACAGCGCCGTGTCGCAGTAGGGATTGCTGCTATCATTGGCATTTGGCTTTTTGTCACAATAGGCATGGCTATCAACCAAATTAGTATTTCATTTGAACGCATGGCATTAGTTAGCAAAGAAGCAAAAGTGCAGTCGGCTGCCGAACGTGTTGCCAGTTACAAAGGCCGCATCGACGATGTCACCAAAGACCTGCAACAACGCCAAGATTTGCTCGACAGCGTAACCGAACAACATTTTGGTAAAGGCGCACTGCCCGCTGCAGGCCCTGCGACAGAAGAAGACCAAAAAGCCAAGGCAATCAGCGCGGCTGTACCCGAAGCCGCAGGGCTCGCCCGCATTGAAGCGCGGCAAATTCGCTTTGCAGAACGCTTGACCAAGCTAGCCAATAGCCGCACTAGCCGCGCTGCGACCGCGATCCGCCAGTTTGGCTTAAACCCTGATGCAATTGCAAAATCAGATGCCGCTGGCCAAGGTGGTCCGTTTATACCGTTTTTTGGGAATGGCACAAAGCAAATTGGTGACCCGCGCTTCACACGGCTCGCAGACGCGTTGCAGCGGATGGACTCCATGGAACACGCACTGGCCAGTATCCCTACTTCTATGCCCGCGGCAATTATGCTCATGTCTAGCGGTTTTGGGTACCGTCATGATCCGTTTACAGGCGCAGGTGCAATGCACAGCGGCCTAGATTTCAAAGGCCCCATAGGAACACCGATTTTGGCGGCAGCGGACGGATTGGTTAGCTTTGCCGGCGTGCAATCTGGTTATGGCAATTGCGTGGAGATTACGCACGCTAACGGTTTGGTCACGCGCTATGCACATCTTTCCGGCTTCAATGTTTCGCTTGGCCAAAAGGTAACACGTGGTATACAAATTGCGCGAATGGGAAGTACGGGGCGCTCCACTGGCTCGCATTTACATTTTGAGGTTCGACTAGATGGTTCTGCTGTAAACCCGTTAAAATTTTTGGAGGCTAATCCCGATGTTCTCGAAGTCAAAACCGTCGCCGGAAATGGCACCATCCCAGCAAACCCCCGTTAGGAGAAGCGAACCCGTGCGCCAATCAGGACATACTTTCTCGATGATTGCATCGGATGTTGAAATCGTCGGTAACCTTAGCGCGCGTGTGGATTTGCATATCGACGGTAAAGTTCAAGGCGATGTATCTTGCGGATCGTTGGTACAGGGCGAAAGCAGCGTCATAACCGGCAAAGTCATTGCGGAAACCGCGCGGTTATCGGGCAAGGTTGACGGATCGATACAAGCAACCGAACTAATCATCGAAGCCAGCGCCCGGATCAGCGGCGATGTAATATACGAAAACCTAACAATCGCGCCCGGCGGCCAAGTAGAAGGCAAGTTCAAACACAAAACAAACGCTGGTCCAAACATCAAGAAAACAACCGTTGATATCGGCGGCAATGATCCCCTAATTCTTGGCGCAGAAGCACGGGTGGCTTAAACGAAGCTTAGTTGTCCGTCAGAGCTGATCGTATATTGTGAAGCTAGAGTTTGGATTTGGTCCTAAGCTCTTGGGTTAGAGCTTTTGGAATTGTTGTGTATCAAACCAGCACCTCCAACGCTGCGCCTTGGCCTAAAAAATTGGCGGGGCTGGCGCTGGCTCCGTAGGCTCCGGCACAGAAAATCGCGACCAGATCACCTACGTCGGCGCGCGGCAGATATGCGCTGTTGGATAGCATATCGAGCGGGGTGCAGAGGCATCCGACTATCGAGGCGACCTCTGCTGGTTCTTCGTCAAACCGGCTTGCTATCGCAACGGGATAATTGCGGCGCATGACGGTGCCAAAATTACCGCTTGCCGCCAATTGGTGGTGAAGCCCTCCGTCGGTTACCAAGAAAGTTTCGCCGTGGCTAACCTTGCGGTCGACGATGCGGGTCAGGTATACGCCCGCCTCCCCTACCAAATACCGGCCCAGTTCAATGCAGAAATTGGTGCCTGCGATGCTGTCTGGTAACGCATCAAACGCATCATCCAGCGCCGCGCCAACGGCGTTGATGTCCACCGCCTGATCACCTGCAAAATACGGAATCCCAAAGCCTCCGCCCAAATTCACACGTGGCGGGGACACCCCAATCTTGTCCGACAATGCGGCCACCAATGCCAATGTTTGCGCCTGCATTTCGATAATGGCTTCGACCTTTAGTGCCTGACTTCCGGCATAAATATGAAAGCCTCGCCAATCCGCCCCTGCATCCAATAGCGTCTGTACCAGCGCCGGAACGCGGCCTGCATCGATGCCAAATTGTTTGGCCCCGCCGCCCATTTTCATGCCCGAGCCTTTCAGGTCAAACGAAGGGTTCACTCGCACCGCAAGCCTTGGCGTAATACCCAGCCGAGATGCAATTGCCAGCGCGCGTACCGCCTCGCCTTCGCTTTCCAGATTGAGCGTCACACCGCACGAGATAGCCGCCTCTAACTCCCGGTCGCGTTTTCCCGGCCCTGCAAAACTCATGCGCTCGGGCGCTACTCCAGCGGCTAGGGCCAGCTTCATCTCACCGCCTGAAGCCAAGTCAAAGCCGTCGACAAGCGCGCTCATAAACGTAAGCAGCGGCGGATATGGATTGCCCTTCATCGCATAGTGGATCGCCAGCCGCGCGGGCATAGCATTGCGCAACGCGGCAACACGAGCGCGCAAATGATCGGCGGAATATACAAAAAGCGGCGTATCCCCTGCTTGTTGTACTAACGCAGATGCCGTTTTGCCACCGATCGCTAGCTCGCCATTGATACTGCTGTATCCAGCTGGAATTGGTCCTGTCGGTTTCATGATTTCAGCCATACTCTACAGGAGTAAAGGTTTCGTTGCTGCTTCAACTGCCCCGCCAGATTTTGATCTCGGCAGGTCCGCGCGCGCCCTGCGTATTACCTGCGCAGCGGCGCGGTTTGAAATTCTTGGCCAAACAAATATGCACCTCTTGTAACCAGCCGCTGCGGCCTGTTTTGATGCTTAGCGCGTTTGCTGGTAAGCCTTTGTTGTTTGCTGCAAAGGCATTTGCCAGTCCCGCCGCTGTCAATGGCTTGCCTGATTTATATTGCCGTGAAAGCATATCCATGTCGGGAAATTCAATCGCGCCGAACATCACGCGTGCCGCCTTGAAATAGGTTTCAGGTTTGCGCGTCATGCACGTGCCATGCTTGGTCCATTCATGTTGCAGCAGCTGTACGCCGGGCATCATACAAATGTTTTGCGCCACCACCGCGCGGGGCAAGACAGCGGCCTTGCGGCAATATTGCGGATAATTTGCTCCGCTATTATGGCCTTTAATTTGGCCCATACCTTCGGGCCAGAGCCCATGCAGAATAAACCCAAAATCGCCGATGCTGCCATCGCATTGCATGCTTTTACCGTTTTGGCTTTTGCAATATTCTCGGCTCCAACTAAGGGCGAGTGTGTAGCCAGCCACGGGTGTCCGGCGAATCTGCGATGGTATGGACTGCTCAGCATGCGGACGCGGAAGGTTTGCTGGAACGCGGCATTGCCACGCTTGCGCTTGGGCGGTAATTGTGGCGGCGATTGTAGTTATGGCGCTACTAAGCAAAACTGTAAAATATACCAAAACTCTCGGTTTTTTGGGAAAGTTCACAGTTCAATTGCTCTTTCAAAAATATTGCCATTGTATGTAGCGTATGATGTTTTGCGCAAGTTGCGCTGCACCAATCTAATCTCAAACCGCCGCAAAATCTAATCCCACATCTACCGCAGGCGCGCTTTGGGTTAGCCGCCCGACGCTAATATAGGTCACGCCGGTTTCGGCTTTCGCGCGGATTGTCTCTAGCGTCACGCCGCCCGATGCCTCTGTCGGAACGCGGCCTGCCACCTGCGCTACGGCCTGTTTCAAAGTCACTGCATCCATATTATCCAGCAACAAATGCGTTGCGCCTGCCGCCAATCCCGGTTCAATTTGATCCAGCCGATCAACCTCTAAAATGATGCGTTCAACCCCGTGTTCCCTTGCCCGGCGCACCGCCTCTGCAACGCCGCCTGCGACGGCAACGTGATTGTCCTTGATCATCGCCCCGTCCCATAATCCCATCCGGTGGTTTTGCGCTCCGCCCATTCGTGTCGCATATTTTTCCAGTATGCGCAGACCGGGTATCGTTTTGCGTGTATCCAGCAATGTCGCGCCCGTACCCGCAATCGCGTCCACATAAGCGCGCGTCATCGTGGCGATACCCGACAGATGCTGCACCGTATTCAACGCGACGCGCTCCGCCGTCAACATCGCCCGCGCATTGCCGCGCAGCCGCATCAGATCGCTGCCAGCTGGCACGCTATCGCCTTCACCTGCTAACATCTCAATGTGCATATCGGGATCGAGGTAACGGAAAAATGCGGCTGCAATCGGTAGGCCTGCAACCACAATCGCGTCGCGGCTGTCCATTGCGCCGGAAAATTGCGTACCCACAGGGATCACGCTTTCGGAAGTCACATCACGCCCGCCCTGACCATAAGGGGCGCCCAAATCCTCGGCCAAAGTAGCGCGAACAAAGGCGTCTAAATCAAAATTTGCGAGCGGGAACGTCATGCCGAAACTCCCCGAAATCTGCGCAAGTTGATTGTGTAGTGCAAAAATTTTGCGCGGCGAAGTGACGGTGCTATATGCATACTCCCCGCTAATCCAAAACGCGGCGCGTAGGAAAGAAAAAATGAAAACTTATTTGTTACAGATAGACAATATGGCCATATATAGCTATTAGTTATGGCTATAAAGGAACGAAGCCATGACCTATTACAGCGTTGCCACCACCAAAGATAAACTGTCCAGCTTGATTGACAAAGCATTGGCAGGCGAAGAGGTTATCATAACACGTCACGGCAAACCCACCGTAGAAATCCGCGTTTTGCAACCGAGTGAAAAGCGAGGAACAGCATGGTATCTCGGCGAACTGGATAAGTTTGAAAAGCTGCCTGTATTGCCGGGAAAATCGATAATGCAGCAGATCAAAGACGAATATAAATAGTGAACATCTATCTTGATGCCAGCGTGCTTGTGCCGATGCAGGTTCATGAACCTAAGAGCGAAGTAGTGCGGCAGCTAACATTGCAGCATGATGGCCATATATATGTCAGCACATTGGCTGCTGGGGAGTTTGTATCTGCTCTGTCGCGGCTCGTACGAATGAAATTATTTACTGCAGGAGAGGCAGAAAGCAGGATTGCATTGTTTGATATATGGAGTAAGTCGGCGACTATTGTACCCGTGATCAACGCCGATATCCAAAGCGCCGCCGCTTTGGTCCGCCGCTTCGATCTCAAACTATTGATGCCAGACGCCATCCACGCGGCATTATGCGCACGGCATAAATTAACCTTAGTAACATTGGATGAGCGATTGGCCGAGGCATGCGAGATGATGGGCGTTGATGTGGTGGTGCCCGGAGCAACTGGTGCCCTGAGCAACCTAAGTTAACGCGCGCCCAAATCGCCCTTGCCAACAGTGCTGCTTGCCATTTCGAGCATGCGGTCCAAGCTGCGTTTTGCCGCAACCCGCACACCCTCATCCAGCTCAATTTGCGGCGAGAGATCACGCAGGGCAACATAGAGTTTTTCCATCGTATTCAATGCCATATACGGGCAGATATTACATGCACAGTTGCCGTCCGCACCCGGCGCTCCAATGAAATTCTTATGCGGCGCGGCCTTTTGCATTTGGTGGATGATATGCGGTTCGGTGGCGACGATCAGGGTATCACCCGGCATCTCGCTTGCGTATTTCAATATGCCGCTGGTGCTGCCGACGTAGTCCGCGTGGTCGACAATATGCGGCGGACATTCGGGGTGCGCGGCCACGGGACTTCCCGGATATTGCGCCTTCAGCTTAAGCAGCTCGGTCTCGCTAAACGCCTCATGCACAATACACACGCCGGGCCATAGCAGCATTTCACGGCCAAATTTGCGCGCCATATATCCGCCCAGATGACGGTCGGGGCCAAAGATGATTTTTTGCTCCGGCGGGATTTGCGCAATAATGGTTTCGGCGCTGCTGCTGGTTACGATAATGTCGGACAACGCCTTCACCTCGGCAGAGCAGTTAATATACGTCAGCGCGATATGATCGGGATGGGCATCGCGAAATGCCTTAAAACGGCCGGGCGGGCAGCTGTCTTCAAGGCTGCATCCCGCCGCCATATCAGGCAAGATCACAGTTTTTTGTGGGCTAAGGATTTTGGCGGTTTCAGCCATGAACTTAACCCCGCAAAACGCGATCACATCTGCGTCTGTCTCGGCGGCTTTACGCGATAGCTCCAGCGAGTCCCCGACAAAATCAGAGATTTCCTGAATATCCGCGCTCTGATAATAATGCCCAAGAATAACCGCATTACGCTCTTTTTTCAGCCGCATGATTTCGCTGAGTAGGTCGGTTCCGGTGGGGTTGGCAGTAAGATTGGCGGCGGGGGCGTTCATTGTGGGTTAGTCCTCAGAATATCGTGATTTCGACATATGCTATAAATAGGTAACTACTGTAGAATATACAAATTTCATAAAAGCCACAAAGGTAAAAAGATAAAAGAATTATTTTGCACCGCTTTGGGTAAACTTGTGCGCCCCGGCGGAGGCCGGGGTCTAGTTGGCGTGCTCAGTTGGTGCGTCTTGGACCCCGGCCTGCGCCGGGGCACACAAGTTATTATAGCAGGGGCACGCGTGTTATTATAGCTGGACGCGCAGCGTGTGATAGCGAACGTCCTGCGTCTACTACTTCGCCATAATCTCTTATATCCGCGCCTGCTAAATCCTTCCCAGAACGGGGACATTTTGTAAGCATTTCATAAAAGCCGCAAAGGCAAAAAGATAGAAGGGCTATAATGCTGTAACGTGGTCAGCCTCGGCCACTTATTCCTTTTTCTCTTTGTGGCTTTTATGAAAATGGAACCAGCACCGAGCATTATTCTGTGTCACACTACTTACTGCAAACCCGTTCTAAAACTTGCATGCTTCCTTTTCGCCAAGAGTACAGGCCTGACGCAAGTAAGTGCGCGCCCGTTCCCACTCTACCGCACCGCCTCTGCCTATTTGAAGCATTAGGCCGTATCTATAACAACTGTTCGCATCTCCGCCATCGCACGCCTTGGCAGCTAACGTACGGGCCTGGGAAAAATACACACGAGCCTGCACGAAGTTACCAACGCCGCCATTGCCCAAGCCGCTTTCAACCATACCGCCCAGATTGGTACGGCCTCCCGCATTCCCGCCAGCGCATGCCTTGGAAAACAGCGAGCGTGCTTGAACTGCATCCGCAGCTCCGCCTTGACCCTCATTAAGCAAGGCGCCAAGATTGTTACAGCCCTTTGCATTACCGCCATCGCAAGCCTGAGCATACACCTTGCGCGCCTGAACCGCATCCGCCGCCCCGCCTTCGCCCTGTTCCCACATCACGCCCAGATTATAGCAGCCCTCTGTATCCCCGCCATCGCAGGCCTTGGCAAACAGCGTGCGCGCCTGAACCGCATCCGCCGCCCCGCCTTCGCCCTGTCTCCACATCTGGCCTAGATTAAAGCAGCCCTTTGTATACCCGCCGTCGCAGGCCTTGGCATACAGTGTGCGCGCCTGAACCGCATCCGCCGCGCCGCCTTTGCCATTGTAAAGCAACACGCCCAGATTGTAGCAGCCCTTTGCATCGCCGTCGTCGCACGCCTTGGCAAATAGTATGAGAGCTTTTTCAAAACGTCCTGCTTTATGGGCTGCTACACCCTCATCCAAACTTTTATCGGCGTCCGTTTTGCTTTGTGCGGCGGCAGGCGCGGCGGTAGTTAGGATGCTTAGGCATAGGGTGATGCATAGAGCGAGGTTGCGGATGATGTTCATGAATGATGCCCCTGTTAGATGATGCTGCTTATGCCTGATTTATAGTGATAATAGTGTGTGTTGCAACATCGAAGGTTTATGCGGTTACTTATGTGCGCCCCGGCGGAGGCCGGGGTCTAGTTGGCGGGTTCAATTGGTGCGTCTTGGACACCGGCCTGCGCCGGGGCACACAAGATATTATCGCCGGAGCACACGTTATTATAGCTGGACGCGCGGCGTGTGATATCGGACATCCTGCGCCTACTACACCGCCGTAATCTCCGATATCCGCGCCTACTAAATCCTCCCAGAACGGGGAGAATTTGTAAGCATCTCATAAAAGCCGCAAAGGCAAAAAGATAGAAGGGTTATAATGCTGTAACGTGGTTAGCCTCGGCCGCTTTTTCCTTTTTCTCTTTGTGGCTTTTATGAAAATGGAACCAGCACCGAGCATTACTTTCGTGTGCCCCGGCGGAGGCCGGGGTCTAGTTGGCGGGTTCAGTTGGTGCGTCTTGGACCCCGGCCTGCGCCGGGGCACACAAGATATTATCGCCGGAGCGCACATTATTACAGCTGGGTGCGCGGCGTGTGATATCGGACATCCTGCGCCTACTACCCCGCCATAATCTCAGATATCCGCGCCTCCTAAATCCCTCCCTAGATTAGGGAGAATTTGTAAGCATTTCATAAAAGCCGCAAAGGTAAAAAGATAGAAGGGTTATGATGCTGTAACGTGGTTAGCCTCGGCCACTTTTTCCTTTTTCTCTTTGTGGCTTTTATGAAAATGGAACTAGCACCGAGCATTACTTTCGTGCGCCCCGGCGGAGGCCGGGGTCTTGTTGGCGGGTTCAGTTGGTGCGTCTTGGACCCCGGCCTGCGCCGGGGCACACAAGATATTATCGCCGGAGCGCACATTATTACAGCTGGACGCGCGGCGTGTGATATCGGACATCCTGCGCCTACTACTTCGCCATGATCTCGGATATTGGCGTGGACGTATCCCACCGCGTTGTCACGTTCCCGCCTTGCTCATCGGCAAAGAACGCCTGTACATTTGCCTCAACGCCCGCCGCACGCATCGGCACGGCAAAGTTTGCTGCAACCGCCCGTTTGAACGCGTCGCGCGCCAGCCGCATGGGTACCGGGCTTTTGGCTTGGCGCAGCAATTCGGCCTGCCCCTTGGCGCGATTGGCGCGGTCCAATGCGGTATCGGCATCGGTAAAGCTGCGCAACAATCCAGCCTCGCCGTATTCTTGTATGCTATTTAGATCGATCTGCGGCGGGGCGGCTTCAACAGGCGGAATGCGCACCGACAGCGTTTTAGTGGCCGCGTCCCAGCGCACGTCACCGGCAGACAACTTCGCCATATCAACCTCATACCGCACCAGCCCCTGCATGATCAGCGTCTTACGCGCAGACAGCCCAAAACGCCGCTGCTCGCTGGTCACCACGGCGGCATAATTGGCGGCAAAGGCAGACAGGCGGTTTTGTTCGCGGACACCCGACAGGCTGGCGCTGGCGATACTTTCAACATTGGGCTGCGAAGGACGCGCCGCCCACCAAAAGACGCCGCCTGCGAGAAGGGCGATGAGCAGGATGGGTAGGAAGCGCCTCATATCTCAGTATAATCCGAGCATTCCGGCGCGGGCTGGTTCATCTCATATTGCTGTGTTGCGGCATTATAACGTAATTGCCTGCTATAGCTGCATTTGGGGTCTTTCCATGTGATCAAATCGGCCTTGCGCACGTGGCGGTCTTTGCTGTTATCGCGTGATCTGCGCGATGTGCGGGGAAAGGTTGTAGCGATGCTTGTATACTTTAATGTGGGCCAGCCATCTGGGGACATGCTTTTTTGAAGCGCAGTTAGTGTTGCTTTATACTGATAATCATCATGACATGCATCGCCATTAATTATATACTCTTTTTCAGAAAAACAGGCGCGAATGAAGAGCGAGGCACGCATGGGTAATGTGCTTAACGAGTTACCTAATTGGGCAACGCCACCTGCATAGCGTATCTTGAACAGATGGAGCTGGTCCGAAGAACCGCCGCCGCCGGAATACATCGTACTGTGATGCTCGATGATACCAATCAGCGCGCTTTGGCCCCCTAATGGAATAATTTGCGGCCAGAAAGATACGTTGTCATAGTCAGTTAGTGAGGATGGTATATCGATTTGGGCCGTGCTTACCCCGGTGCCGCTTTTGATCTTAACCATCAGCGTGCCGGTGTTTTCTTCGCCCGTTTTTGTCATCAATAGGCACAGATTTTTATCGGCTGTGCATTTTGCTTCAGCCTCCGTCTGCGGCTTAGTTACCTCGGTAGCATTTGCATTCACTGCCTGCGCGGCAATCGCTAACCCCAACGCAAACGTTACCCCAATTCCCATGTCTGCCCTTCCTCTTTAACCCGGCCCTGCGTTTGCAAATCCAGCAGATGCGCCAATACGCTGCGTCCTGCTGCGCCCACCAATCGCGGATCGAGGCCCTTATACATTGCGGCGACCATATCGGGGATGCCATGCGGAGCGGTGCCAAGCAAACGCAGTATCTGCGCCTCACGTTGCCGCCTATGGCCGATCATACCGCGCACCAGCTGCTTTGGCTTTACCACTGCGGGGCCGTGCGCAGGATAATAAATCCGGTCGTTGCGGCCGTATAGTTTTTGCAAGCTTGCCATGTAATCGGCCATGTTGCCATCGGGCGGGCTGACCACCGTGGTTGACCATTTCATCACGTGGTCGCCTGTAAACAATGCGCCGCTCCCGTTCAGGGCATAGCAGATGTGATTGCTGGTATGGCCGGGCGTAGTCACCGCTTGCAGGGTCCAGCCGTCACCTGAAACGATCTCGCCGTCTGTCATCACATGATCGGGCGCATAGCTAGGATCAAAGGCGCTGTCGCTGCGCGGGCCTGTGTCGGCCAATACTAACGGAGCACAACCAATAATCGGCGCGCCTGTGGCAAGCTTTAACGGCGCGGCGGCGGGGCTATGATCACGGTGGGTATGGGTGCAGATAATGGCGGTAATGCGGGCATCACCCACCGCGCGCAATATCGCATCGACATGCCCCTTACCGTTTGCGTCCGCCGGCCCAGCAGCTAGATTTGTGGCCGGATCGCCTATACTCATCCCGCTGCCGGCGGGTCCCGGATCAATCACGGCAATCTCATTGCCTGCCCCCACCAGCCAGGTTTGCGTGCCCGTATAAGTGTATGGCGACGGATTAGGTGCAAGTACGCGGCGTACCAGCGGTTCATGTTGCTCGGTTTCACCGGCGCGGATGGAATCGGGCCATTGCATATTTGGCAGAATATACATATTTGAAGTTTCTGTAATGCCGTTTGTCAAAAACCTGTTGCGCATCAACATAGGCACATTAACAGTGACTGTAATTTATAGATAAAAGGGGAGTATTATGTATAACACTATTCGTAAACATCACTTAGCCGCAATATCAGCCTTGGCGCTAATTATCAGCATGCCGGCCTGCAACGCTGCATTGGCTAAGGATAAAGCGCCTACTCCTGTGACTGCCTCTGCGTCTCCTGTTACTGCCCCTGCCCCCGCTCAGGTCCCTCTCGCGGCATCAACCGCATGGGGCCATGTCTCACGCGATATTCCCGGCGATGCGTCGGTGCGTTACGGCGTGTTACCCAATGGCATGAAATATGCGCTGCAGCGCAATCAAACACCGCAAGGTAGCGCATCTGTGCGGATGCATGTGAACGTTGGTTCAATCGCAGAGGCCGAAAACGAACGCGGGCTTGCACACTTTTTGGAGCATATGGCGTTTAACGGCTCCAAAAATGTTCCTGAAGGCGAAATGGTCAAGATACTGGAACGCGCCGGATTATCATTTGGCGCAGACACCAATGCGTACACCAGCTTTGACGAAACGGTATACCAACTTGATCTGCCCAAAACAGATGATGCCACCGTAGATATCGCGATGATGCTGATGCGCGAAGTGGGCGGCAACCTGACCATTGCACCGGATGCAGTCGACCGTGAACGCGGCGTTGTGATGTCGGAAAAACAATTCCGCAACAGCCCGGGATTACGCCAAGTAGAAAGCGAGCTGCAATTCGGCTTGCCCGATGCGCCATTTGGCAAACGTTTCCCAATAGGTACAGATGAAGTCCTTAAAACCGCTCCTGCCGCGCGGATTAAAGATTTTTATCAACGCTATTACCGCCCTGAAAATGTGACTTTGGCACTTGTGGGTGATTTTGATGTTGCCGCCATGGAGGCCAAGATTAAATCCCGGTTTAGCGATTGGAAGGGCATTGGCCCTGCAGGCGCGCCTATGAATGTGGGCAAAGTAGATTTTGCCCGGCCATTGGCCATTGGCACGTTTAACGACCCCACCATTCCCAATAAAATTAGCATGACGATTGCAAGGCCGTATGTGCGCAAAGATGACAGTGTCGCTTTGTACCAAGAGGCTTATGTAAAGGCGCTAACCAGCGGTATTATGGCCAAGCGTTTTCAAAAATTAGCACAAGCAAAAGACGCCAAACTTGTGGGCGGAAGCATAAGTTTTAACGATGCGTTCCGGTTACTCAGCAGCACAGATCTCACAATTACACCGCAAGAAGGCGATTGGAAAAATGCGCTGATGACTGGTGAACAGGAACTACGCCGGGCATTACAGTTTGGTTTCACGAAATCAGAACTTGATGAACAACTCGCCAATTTGGATACATCCTTAAGTGATGCCGCCAAACAAGCATCCACTCGGCGCAGCAACGGTCTTGCCGATAGCATTATAGGATCGCTTGGCACCAAATCGATTATCACCACGCCGCAAACTGATCTTGAGGTTTATCAAGCGGTGAAACCTAAACTTACTATGGATGCGATTAACGGTTATTTCAGGGACGCCTTCAGCAAGCTGCCAAGCGTGCTTTATCTTACCACAAAAACTCCCGTTGCCGATGCGCAAACCGCCGTAATGGCTGCCTTGCAAGAAAGCAGCAAGGTCGCCGTAACCGCGCCCGAGCAGACAACAAACAAAGCTTTTGCTTATAACAGTTTTGGCACTCCGGGCAAAGTTGTTCAGGATAAATTGGTTGCTGACCTTGGCATTCGTACGATTAAGTTTGCCAATAACGTGCGGCTAAATATTAAAAAAACAGACTTTGAAAAAGGCACGGTTCGGTTTGGATTGCGGTTTGGCAATGGCATGCTTTCCATCCCGCAAAATAAAGGTAGCTTTGGTGTGTTTATGTCCAATATGTCGGGCATAGGCGGCCTAAAAGAACATAGCTACGAAGAGCTGGAGCGGATGATGGCAGGCAAACAGGTCAGCTTTGGCTTGTCTGTGGGCGAAGATAATTTCGGCGCATCGGGTAGCACGACTTCCAACGATCTTGGCCTGCAAATGAAAATCATGGCCGCATATGTGACCGCAGGTGGTTACCGCCCTGAGGCCGACAGTATATGGCAAAACCAAGTTGGTATTTTTGCATCGCAGCTTGATGCCTTGCCGCAAACAGTCGCTGGGACACAGGTTCCGCGTATCATCGCAGGCGGCGATACCCGCTTTGGCATTGGTGGCGCAAAAGAGCTTGCCGCGCGCAACGTTGCAGAAATTAAAGCCGTGCTTGAACCTATTGCCAAAACGGCTCCGATTGAAATTGCCATTGTCGGCGACATTGATGAAGCCGCTGCGATAAAAGCAGTTGCCGAAAGCTTTGGTGCAATGCCAAAGCGGGCAGCGACATCGGCCGTAGATACCAAAATGCAGATGGTAACATTCCCCAAGGATCGCAAAACAATAACGCTGTTTCATAAAGGAAAAGCCGACCAAGGATTTTTGCAAACATTTTGGCCCACCACCGATAACATGGATCAAAAATCAGATATCACGCGCAATATAACGGCGCAGGTTATGGGGTTGATGTTGCTGGATGAAGTGCGCGAGAAATTGGGCGCAACCTATTCACCCAGCGCAAACAGCAGCGCGTCAGATAACTTTGCCGGATTTGGTTATATCGCCGCATCGGTGATTGCCGCGCCCGATAAGATGGACGTAATCTCAGCAGCAATCAAAAAAGTAACGAAGGAAATGCGCGATACGCCTGTTTCCGACGATGTGTTGTTGCGCGCCCGCAAACCCATCATCGAAGCCATCATCAAAAGCGAACGTGAAAATGGTGCTTGGTTGGGGCTAGCCAACATCGCACAAAGCCAACCTGAAAAACTCGACCGCCGCCGCAAACGTATGGCAATATTAGAAGCGGTTACCGTTGCCGACATCCAAGCAACCGCCCGGCAATACCTTGGCGACGATGTGGAATTGGAAATCCGCATCGTGAACGCTGCGGCTAGCGCTGCTGATGCATCCGGCGCTGAAAAGAAATGAAGCCCGTTTAGGTGGGAGCTTAGTGCGCCCACCTAACGTCATATTTTGATGACAGCGTAGATAAAGTGGCCGAATACGGCGTCGGCGGATTGGTCGCGGCAGGCGTTGGCGTGGCTGTTATTAAAAAGCTTGGTTTGCTGGGTATTATTTTGGCATTTGGCAAAAAATTCTTTGTCTTGGGCTTACTCGCCTTTGCTGCCATAGGCCGCTGGGTTAAAGGACTGTTTGGCCGTAGGGAT